>AQVQ01000176.1 GCA_000375685.1 crenarchaeote SCGC AAA261-N23 | reverse complement strand
TAAAGCAGAAAGGTTATGTTACTAAATTACAACCTTACGGTGGATTATCAACCCAATATGTATACGTAGTTTTTAAAGGCCGTACCTATGCAGATCAAAAAATCCTTACACCTTTAATTCTAAGTTTGGTTTCATTTGCTGTAACTATTGTCTCTCTGTATTATAATTCCTTTTATTTTCTCTATGCGAACAATTTCTATTATGCTAGTATCTTTATTGCAAGTGTTGTAATCTTCTTAGCTTTTCATTCATTGGGTCATTTTATCGCTGAAAAAAAATATAATCTTAAGAACTCTTTACCTATTTTCTTACCAGCACCTATATATGGAACTTATGGATTGGTTGCAAGATTAAGAGAAATCTTTATTGATAGAATTCAGACTTTTGATTTTGCATTTTTAGGTATAACTTTTTCAATCTTGCCAACCTTTATTTTTCTTGTTTTAGGATTAGAATTTTCTAAGATAGCATTAAAGCCTGAAGTGACAAGTCTCAATAATCCTTT
>AQVQ01000175.1 GCA_000375685.1 crenarchaeote SCGC AAA261-N23 | reverse complement strand
AGATTCCTAAGACAGTAGAAATATTTAAGCAATGGGCAAGTGATGATTGGTTATTGCTTTTCGAAATAATAGCATATTGCTTATTGCCGGCCTATCCTATGCATAAAGCATTCATGCTTATAGGAATAGGGGCAAATGGAAAAAGCAGCTACTTAACACTAGTGAGAAGAATATTAGGGAATCATAATGTAGTTAGCATAAGCCTTCAAGAACTAAATGAATATAAATTCGCCTCAGCTTGTAAGAGTTAGGCTTAAATCCGGCTCACGTAGATAATGGAGCCGTCTCATAACTTATAAAGTATAAATATATAGAAGCTTATTTTAGGGTAGTAATAGTGAGGAAAATGGGTAGAAGAGAAGGTGTAGTGATGAAGGTAGCCTTTTCAATTATGCTGTTGTGTTTAATCACACTATCAGCTATGGCTTACGGTTCTATAAACTCAGGCCAAGTTGCATCTAGTGGAAACTACGCTAATTTTTCAATTCTAACCAGCTATTGGCTTAAG
>AQVQ01000174.1 GCA_000375685.1 crenarchaeote SCGC AAA261-N23 | reverse complement strand
AAGGCTGAGGTGATGAAGGAATCGCTTTAAACGTTGCTACTATTGTTCCAGCTGAATTGATTATCGCATTTGTTGCTGCTGATGATGAATTTGTGAAAGCTATGCTGGAGTTTGTTTCCCATCCCACAAATTCATACCCTGAAGCAGGAATCGCGGTTATGCTGACATTTGATCCAGCGTTGTACCATGAGGTTCCAGATGGGATAGTGCTACCTCCGGCAGTTGACTCAATAGTTACTATGTACTGCTTAACGTAAGAAACGTTGAAAGATGTCGTCGCAGGCACGCTGATTGTACCCGAGGAAGTTGGAGCCACGTACCTAGTACCATTGCCCATAGCTATTATTGAAGTTGCATTCCATGTATAGTTACCTGCAGGCACTCCCGTGAACGTTATGTTGCTAGTAGTTGATGTTTTGGTTACACCATTAAATGTAACTGACCATTGTGTCCCTGGAGGAAGTCCTGTTTCTGTGAAAGTTACGGAGTATGTCTGCTGGGAGATTGAACCT
>AQVQ01000173.1 GCA_000375685.1 crenarchaeote SCGC AAA261-N23 | reverse complement strand
AAATTTAGATAATGACATAGCCAACCTAAGGATTGCTAAAGATGTTAAAGCAAAGGGAATATTGGTTGCAGATATTGAGAGAGGTGGAATGTTTGCCAGCGTAGTAGGAACTTTAGAATTGATAGATTTCAGAGATATGATAGGAATTATAGTCAACAAGTTTAGAGGAGATGAAAGTCTTTTATACAAAGGTTATGAATTCTTGGAAAGAAAATTTGGAATTACTGTTTTAGGAACGATCCCATATATAGAGCATAATCTACCTGAAGAAGATTCTCTAGCCAATTGGACAAAAAAAGAAGGAAGAATAAAAATAAGTATCGTAAAGTTACCACATATCGCTAATTTTACGGATTTTGAAATATTTGAAAGCATAGAAGATGTAGGCTTGGTTTATGCTAAAAAGCCTGAGGAATTGAAAAATTCAGATGTAATAATAGTGCCGGGTTCTAAACTTACAGTAGCTGATCTAGAGTTTATAGATTCAAATATCATAAAGTTAAATTTCTATTAG
>AQVQ01000172.1 GCA_000375685.1 crenarchaeote SCGC AAA261-N23 | reverse complement strand
TTCAAATCTAGAAGAATATGAAAGATATAAAGACATCATAAGAAGAGAAGTTGAATATATTGTAGAATCAAATACAAAATTGAAGCCTGTAGTAACAGTTAATGCGGCAGATGAATACAGAAAAGGAATTTATTATTTAACTGTCACAGGAACAAGTGCTGAACATGGTGATGATGGCCAAGTAGGAAGAGGGAATAGATTTAACGGTCTTATAACTCCATTTCGAAGTATGACGCTTGAGGCAACGACAGGTAAAAACCCACTTACTCATCCTGGAAAATTATACTGCATAGCTTCTCAAAGAATTTGCGATAAAATAATTCAAGAAAGCGAAGATGTAAAAGAAGTTTATTGCTATATGGTAAGCAAAATAGGTAATCCAATAACTGATCCAAATACTGTACACATAAGAATTATACCATACAATAAAGGACCAGATGAAGGAACTGTTCAATCGATAGTGAATGAAGTCGTTTCACAAATACCCAATTTATGGAAAGATATAATTGAAAAG
>AQVQ01000171.1 GCA_000375685.1 crenarchaeote SCGC AAA261-N23 | reverse complement strand
ATTTACTTTCGCAAAAACAGATTAGAAATCTAGCAGAAGAGGTTAATTCAAAGTTGAATAGACTTGATGTACTTATCAACAACGCAGGTAGCTATTTTCCCAAATGCACTCTTACTGAAGATGGAATTGAGAGTACGTTTGCATTAAATTACTTAGCACCCTTCCTTTTGACCAATCTCCTTCTCAACAAATTGATAGAAAGTAGGCCATCAAGGATAATAAACGTAAGCTCCTCTGCACATTTTAGCGCTAAAACAATAGACTTCGATAGTGTTTTCTGCAAAGGTAAGTACAATGGATATAAGGCTTATGCGCAATCAAAACTAGCTCTAACGATCTTTACTTATGAGCTTTCAAGAAAGCTTAAAGATAAAGGGGTAACTGTAAACTGCATGCATCCTGGAGCGGTTAGAACAAGTCTATGGAGTAAAACAGGAGCTATAAAGCCCTTAGCAATATTGGCTTCATTCTTCATGAGGAGCCCTGAAAAGGGTGCTGAAACTATAGTTTACTTAGCAT
>AQVQ01000170.1 GCA_000375685.1 crenarchaeote SCGC AAA261-N23 | reverse complement strand
AGGAAAATTTTGCATATTCCTTGCTCCTACTTGAATAACATCGGCATATTCTAGAAACAAATTCAGATCTCTAACATCTAGTATTTCAGTTACTATTGGCAACCCCGATATTTCTGAAGCTTCCTTTAAAAGCTTCAATCCTTCATATTGTAATCCTTGGAAAGAATAAGGCGATGTTCTAGGCTTAAAGGCTCCACCCCTTAACATATGTGCCCCACTTTTTTTAACAAAAAGAGCTGTTTGTATTATTTGATCCCTATTTTCAACCGAACAAGGACCTGCAATAACTACTGGTCTTTTGCCTATTTCTACATTATTAACTTTGATTATTGTCTTTTCTTTGCCGTCTTTATCAACCAACCTTTTAGGAATTTAAGATCACCTCTATTCTTTTGGCTAATTGTTCAGGCAACAAATTAAAGTAACTTAAAAGCTCAAAATAGCTTCTTCCACATGTTCCAAATCTATCATTAATTCCTAACCTTTTAACAGGAATTGGATTTGTCTCAGATATAAATTCAGAA
>AQVQ01000169.1 GCA_000375685.1 crenarchaeote SCGC AAA261-N23 | reverse complement strand
AAAGCGAAGATTAGAAAAAAGAGAAGCTTCAGGTATAGCAATAGTAGGAGGCCCTGAAAACCAATTAAAACACATAGCATACATAATTCTTATTGATGTTGATAAACTAAACACACTAATCAAATATCCTACTTTATCCTCTTTACTAATGAAGACGGTTAGTTGGTATACAGGCCCGAGATGCCCAAAGTATGAAGCGAAGTATTTTATTGGGGGTAGGTGTTTTCTGTCTATGAATAATGGATCTCCACCTACAATTTTTTTGGAATTCCACACCTTTTACTAATATGTCTGAGAATTCGCTGTCCACTACAGCCCTAACTCCTGTTTTTATATTCATTGGTGCAAAGGTCTTTTCCTTATCACCGAATCAATCTCTACTTTTTGTACTAATGGATTGAGCATATTCATAATAGTATTTAGCAGAGTCGTTTTTAATGTGTTTTCAGGACCGTGAAGGAAGACAAGCATGCGTGTGGCATTAGAGAGTTTACAAGTGGGTGTTTACGATCTTCGATTACACGA
>AQVQ01000168.1 GCA_000375685.1 crenarchaeote SCGC AAA261-N23 | reverse complement strand
ACAAACATTTATTCTACCATGAAATTTAAAATATTAGCGTTTTTGATAGTTGCAATTCTTATCACATCTTTAACAAGTTACAAACCAGCTTATGGAATGAATTCACAGAACAATTTAAGTGATTATCAAATAGGAATGTTCTACGATCCAGCCCATTCTTCAAATATTACGCACGATCTATATATGATGAAAAATGCTGGCATAACATGGATAAGATTCAATTTTGCATGGAATTTAATAGAACCAATTCAAGGGAACTATAATTTTTCAATTTATGATAATTTTGTAAATGAAGCATTATCGTTGGGCTTTAAGCTAATCGGAATTCTTGGTCATGGTTCAGTCAATTTGTTACCTTCATGGCTTTTAAGTATTGGAGGAGTAAACAATCCAAATTATCTTCTCTATTTATCCAACTATTCAAAATCTGTAGTGCAAAGATACGGTAATAAGATAAGTATTTGGCAAATAGAAAATGAGCTGAATGATTTATCTTTTTATTTACTGGTGGGATTTAGAACAGGAAATTGGA
>AQVQ01000167.1 GCA_000375685.1 crenarchaeote SCGC AAA261-N23 | reverse complement strand
GCTTTATACCAATGTAAAGATAATAAAAAAAGGACAATTTTTAAATAATGAAATATTAGTAGATGAAATCATAATACGTAAAGCAGCTATATTTTGGACACGAAATCCACAGATAAACAAAAGGATATGGGTTGAATTAATATTAGAAGATAAAAAGCCTTATTTATTTTATAATTTTGACGAAATAAAAAATAATTTATTCAGCTTTAATAAAGAATATAATATAAATTTATATAAATTCAATCGAAATAAGGTATTAAGACTTTTTCCTGTCTTGACGGCGAAATGGGCCGAGTATAACTTTACGCATAAAGATCAAATAACTTATAGAGGAGATCCACTAATAATTAGAATGGATAAATAATGGTAAAAGTCGTAGCTACATTCGGCAATGACTATTCAATAGAACAGGCTGAAAAGAGATTGCTAGAAGCAGGATTTAAGTTTAGACGTGAAAAACCAATAAAACTTATAATAGAAGCAAAAAATGAAAAAGAAATAAACTTGATTAGACAAATAATCGTGGCCTCGTA
>AQVQ01000166.1 GCA_000375685.1 crenarchaeote SCGC AAA261-N23 | reverse complement strand
TAATTTATGACTAAGTTCCAATCCGTAAGGCTTTGGTATAAAAGCTCCCATGTATCCTTGTGAAGCAAGCAAATCAAAATTTTCTCTGGGAAATCTTCCTTCGCTATCCACCTTTGTTGCATTCTCAGATATTTTCTTACATACTTCTTTAATATTCTGTAAAATTATTGATTCCTCCAAGCTCATCAAAAAATTATTCTGTTAATAACTAATAATTATTAATTACATAAATGAAAGCCTTCCCTTTAGGGCTGGAATGAATAGATTTAAATATCTTAAAGTTAAAAGAACTTTCGCTGTAAATTATTTGGCCGCTTTCTTACTGACTAACTTACTCTTAGATAAGTTATTAGCAAGAAACCTTCAAGGATAATAAATGTAGCTTCGGATGCAATATCATTGTAAAAGGAATAGATTTTGAAAGCGTATTTTGCAAAGGAAAATACAATGGAATAAAAGCTTATGCACAATCTAAATTAGCTTTGATAATTTTCACTTATGAACAGATAAAAATCTGGGAAAAAGAAGAAAATGAGG
>AQVQ01000165.1 GCA_000375685.1 crenarchaeote SCGC AAA261-N23 | reverse complement strand
TAACAAAAACCCTTATTTCACTTCCACAATATTTACATTTCATAAGACAAAATTATTTTTTCCAGTATTTAAAATGTTCCCAACCTTTTTCTTCAATTTCAAAAGCTTCTTTTCCATTATTGTAAATTATTTTTTTATCACGTGTTAACTTACCAATTATAGAGAAATCACAACCATAATAGTTAAGTATGGATTTTATCTCGTCTATACGATCTTTACTGAATGAAAAAAGGATTTCATATTCTTCACCGCCTTCATATAAAGCTAAATTAAGTTCGTCTAGCTTGTGGCTTTTGCAAATTTGTAATACATGCGATTCGATAGGAATGTAACTTATTTCGGCTCCTAATCCGTTTAATTTACAAAATTGATCAATAAATTCAGATGCAACAGATGGATAAGAAGCGATATTCGCCAAATTTGAATAATAGTATGAGCCCGCTACACAAGAATTATAAGACGTGCCAGATGCAACGAGGAATATCTTACTAGCTTTGTTCATATATTCACAAACAAGTTCCAAATAGGGCTTTTGTATATTT
>AQVQ01000164.1 GCA_000375685.1 crenarchaeote SCGC AAA261-N23 | reverse complement strand
AAACAAGAAAATAAGTTTATCCTTCATTGTCTTTTATAAAATAGAAGTTTTCCTGCTATTATGAAGACCAAGCCGATTATGAACAATACAAGCGCAAGAGAGAAAAGCGAAGATAACTCGAGTTCTGTAAAAGCTGAGCCAAATTGATTAGCTATCAATGCAGGGATTGTAATTCCAGTGGATAAAAGACTTGGAGACGCAATGAATGAATTTCCAATTGTCAGATCAACAGCTACTGTTTCTCCTAACCCTCGACCATAGGCTAAAGTTAATGCTCCAAGTATTGATTTCGCTATGTATGATATTTTTATTTTAATTACATGATACTTTCCTAAGCCCAAAGCGTATATTCCCTCATCCATTGATTCAGGTATTTTAGAATAAACTTCCCTTATTAGTGAGGAGGCAAATGGAGTAATCATTATTGCTAGAACTATAGAAGCTAAAAGATATGAAACAGCGGTTGGAGGGGTTGAGAATAAAGGTATGAAGCCTAAATACGTGTATAAAAATTGAAATAATGTTGAATTTAAGAAAGGCCCCAATT
>AQVQ01000163.1 GCA_000375685.1 crenarchaeote SCGC AAA261-N23 | reverse complement strand
CACTGCCGCGTGCGCATTCGGTTTTCGCGCAAACAGGGGGGGAGCGATCCTCATGGCCGAACATCTACCACTGACCCTGTGGCCACGGGGAACGTGCCATGAATAACGGAATGCTACTCTTTTCAAATAGGCTCAAATAGAAATAGATGAGAAAAAGCTATGATGAAGAAGTTCAAAGTCATTATCAAAGGACCCAAAGTTATAGATGTAGGATATAGGCCATTTCTCGCCGTTAATGCAATGAAAATTGGTATCAAGAGCCTCTATGCCTATAATGTAAGCGAGAAAGGTGAGATGGTAATCGTTCTGGTAGGCGATGAAGAGAGAAGAGCCCGCGAATACATAGATTTTATCCACTCCAACTTTGCAGAGCATGCTGAAGTAACATCTGTAGAAGAGATGCCCTTCGAAGGCGAAATAATGGAGGCCTCTGAATTCTACAAATCCTTGCAGTTTGAGCAAATAACGAAGGCTGTGCCCTATATCATAGATATAAGCAAGGATCAGAAAAAGATGTTGGAAAAGCAGGATATCATGATCGAGAAGC
>AQVQ01000162.1 GCA_000375685.1 crenarchaeote SCGC AAA261-N23 | reverse complement strand
TCCCAACTAAAATTACATGCGTTTTATTTTCTTCAGGCTTTAATAATATAGGGTTCATTAAAACCGAAGGATAAACTCTTGCAGCTCTAGCTTGAATAATTTGTGCATAAGCCATTTCTCCTCCTATTCCAACCCCTGCATTTAGGGACATGTTCTGAACTTTAAAAGGTACAGTATCTATGCCCATGTCGGAAAATATTCTAAGCAAAGCAGTTACAACAAGAGATTTACCTGCACCAGAAGAGGTGCCAAATATGATGAGTGGCCTATATTTACCTTGATAAACCATTTTAAATATTGGATATGTTATCCATATAATAAATTTAAAATATTAAAAATTTCCGTTGAACTTGAGCTATTTCTTAAAAAATTTAACACATGAATCAATGAATCTCCTTGCTATCTTATAACTAGAAAAGAAATTAATGTGGCTATAGCTTCCTAAAGTATTATATTCAAGCCATCCATCTTTACCATCAAATATTCCTTTACCTACTATCATTTCATAAACAAAATTTGATTTTTCTTCGATATTTTGTATCATTGAATAGTG
>AQVQ01000161.1 GCA_000375685.1 crenarchaeote SCGC AAA261-N23 | reverse complement strand
TCGGATCGTGGCATTGCAACTGAAGGTGGACATAGCGCCGCAGGAGCCGATGAGGCTTCTTTCAGTATCCTATCCTCGGATCGTGGCATTGCAACTTACGATAGCCGCCCCGGTGAGAGATAGAAGGCGCAACACTTTCAGTATCCTATCCTCGGATCGTGGCATTGCAACCTTTTCGCTTCGCGTGCCCTTCGCACGCCGAAGGGCTTTCAGTATCCTATCCTCGGATCGTGGCATTGCAACAGTCCAACGAAGTCGCCCGGCCCCATTGCCGCCAGCATCTTTCAGTATCCTATCCTCGGATCGTGGCATTGCAACCCATGTACAACCCGCGGAGGCGGGCTCCGTCCAGGTACTTTCAGTATCCTATCCTCGGATCGTGGCATTGCAACCAATAGTTTGACACTGCGCAGAGAAAATTTAACATTCTTTCAGTATCCTATCCTCGGATCGTGGCATTGCAACTCAGCGCGGGCGGCGCGAACAGGGCGGTTGTGCGGCAGCCTTTCAGTATCCTATCCTCGGATCGTGGCATTGCAACCACAGTACAACCGCCGCCG
>AQVQ01000160.1 GCA_000375685.1 crenarchaeote SCGC AAA261-N23 | reverse complement strand
AGGATTATCATTAATTCAAATGAAATAAGAAAAGAAGAAGTTGTCGAGTTGGCAAATGAAATAATTAAAAAGTTAGAAAGGATCAAAAGCAGAATGGAATACTATCCTACTTTTTTCGAAATTACATACGTTCTTTCACTTCTTTATTTTTTGAAAGAAAAAGTCGATATCTGTGTTTACGAGGTAGGCATAGGTGGAAGATACGATGCTACAAATACGTTGGATCCTTTAGTTTCAGCTTTAACAGCAGTTTATTTGGAACATACTAAAATCCTAGGTAATACTTTGAAGGAAATAGCTTGGAATAAAGTAGGAATAGCAAGGAAAAATCGCTATTTTGTCTCTGCAAAACTTCCAGATGAAGCTATGAATGTAGTTTTTGAAGAATGTCAAAATCTAAACTGCAAACTTTACATTGTATCAGAATCCAATTCGAGTGTGCATTTTAAAAAAATAGTAAGTAATTTGAACAATAACATCTTCGATTATTATGGCATTAAAAGAAAGCTTGAAGAAATTTATCTTTCATTGCTAGGAGAGCATCAAATAAGTAATGCATC
>AQVQ01000159.1 GCA_000375685.1 crenarchaeote SCGC AAA261-N23 | reverse complement strand
CGAGGGACAGAGCATTGGCAGAGGGCTGGATCCTGGAGCACAGCTACGTGATAGACCAGGCAATGAAGCTCTTCGGGACAGTCCTTCCCTTCTCCTTTGACGTAATAGTGAGGGGAGACGATTCTACGATCGAGGGTTGGCTATGCAGGAACTATGACCGCCTCGCAAGCGAGCTGCAGCGAGTCGAGGGCAGGGCAGAGTACTCAGTTGAGATCTACTACGACTACGATCAGCTCGCTGAGGAGGCATTGCGGGAAAACCAGGAGCTGAGAGAGCTTGCAAGCAGGATCGAGAAAGAGCCGAAGGGCAGGGCTTACATGCTGAAGAGGACTCTGGATCAGAAGCTGAAGGAGATCGTCGCTTCCGAGGCGCGCAGGCAGGTTGATCGGGCCATCTCACAGATCAAGTCGCTAGCAGACGAGGCGAAGGTCGAGACCAAACGATCGCAGCCCCCTGAGAAATACAGAGACAAGAGGCTTATTGGATCGTATTCCTGTCTTGTCCACACTGATAGTGTGAACAAGCTAGGCGATGTTCTGGAGGAGATTAATGCATTGAGCGGCT
>AQVQ01000158.1 GCA_000375685.1 crenarchaeote SCGC AAA261-N23 | reverse complement strand
AGAAGAGGATTGAAAGCTTTCCCTCATGCCTGTATAAATTAAGGAAGCAATAACTTAAACTCAGAAGAGGATTGAAAGACCTCAACTAGTTCAACTACAGCTACATTCTCTCACACACTTAAACTCAGAAGAGGATTGAAAGAGAAAAATCAGGTTTAAACAGCCAGCCTTATCCTGATCAGCACTTAAACTCAGAAGAGGATTGAAAGAAATTTTCTACTACCTTCACATTCCATACTACATGGCACTCTTAAACTCAGAAGAGGATTGAAAGAAGAAGTATATTTACGATTCATACAAGGAAGGAACAACTTAAACTCAGAAGAGGATTGAAAGTATTTTACATTTCTCGCTTGCTTCAATGAATTTTTCAACTTAAACTCAGAAGAGGACTGAAAGTTAATGACGTTGTTCTCATCGCCCCATTTTTTCAATTCTTCTTAAACTCAGAAGAGGATTGAAAGCTTTTTTACAGGCCGGCCACCAGTATAGTATACCCCTTAACTTAAACTCAGAAGAGGATTGAAAGTGCTTGTCAAGTAGGCGATGAATATTCTGTAAGCG
>AQVQ01000157.1 GCA_000375685.1 crenarchaeote SCGC AAA261-N23 | reverse complement strand
ATTACTTTGAATTCGTAAATTCTTTTTAATCTAGCTATCTCCTCACCCAGTTCTTCAAAGAATTTTGCAGTCCATGTTGCTCCTCCTCCAAAAAGCATGGAGAGCTTATAACTTACAGGGTTTAAACCAAAGGGATCATGTGCAGATAATCCTACTATTTTTGTGTTCTTGTCAATAACCTTTTTTATTACATATGGTGCTACAACAGCAACATCTTCCTCGCTATATCCATGATATATGAGTGCAGCTTCTACCTTCCTCAAAGGGTATGGCGCAATTAGAGCTCTATAATCTCTATCATACTTTATTTTAGGTGTAAAAAATCTTTCCATGAAGAAACGAGGAACAAGTCTGCTTGGCATGCATGCAACGTATCCAAGAACACTATCTCCTCCATAGTCTGTAAAAGTTCCTTGGTCAGCAGTTAAAACAATCTTATAACCCATTAGGGTCAAAATAATGATTGATAATAAAGATATATAAGTTTGTAATTAAATATTTAGAGTATTTAATACTCAAGAGATAAATTAAGCGTTTCAGCAAAAAACGGTGTATTTCTTCCAAAATTGAA
>AQVQ01000156.1 GCA_000375685.1 crenarchaeote SCGC AAA261-N23 | reverse complement strand
ATGCATGCAACATTTAGGGTTGATTTGCCTCCTGTTAAACTTGAAGGGGAAATTGTAAAAAGGGTTAAAGAAATGCATGAAAAAGGCGGTATTGAAAATTCTATTGGATGGAGATATGAGTGGAAGGAAGATATAGCAAATAAATTAATTCTTAGAACCCATACTACTACAGTCTCAATAAGTTACCTTTACAACAATAAAGATAAAGAAGCCAAGGTTTTTTGCATTTCAAGAAATTTTAGATACGATCTACCTGATGCTACACATTCACCTGAATTTTACCAATGCGAGGGGATAATGGTTGGACCAAAACTAAACTTCGCAAACCTATTGGCGTTCTTCAAAGATTTTTCTGAGAGATTAGGAATAGAAAAAATAAGATTTAGACCTACCTATTTTCCTTTTACTGAGCCAAGTGTAGAGGGAATCATATATCATAAAAAACTTGGATGGATTGAAGCTTTACCAGGTGGAATGTTTAGACCTGAAATTTTAAAAGCATTAGAAATTAGATATCCAGTTCTGGCATGGGGAATAGGTATTGATAGGTTGGCAATGGCTGCACTGGATATAGAAGACATAC
>AQVQ01000155.1 GCA_000375685.1 crenarchaeote SCGC AAA261-N23 | reverse complement strand
ATGCAGGGTCGGGAAGCCACGCAGAGCAGACCGGAAAGATCATGGCCGGCATAGAGAAAGTGCTCATGAAGGAGCAGCCAAAAGTCGTCCTCGTGCAGGGAGATACAAATACAGTTCTTGCAGGAGCACTGGCTGCCTCGAAGCTGCACATCAAGGTTGGACACGTGGAGGCCGGGCTGCGGAGCTACGATCGCAGCATGCCAGAGGAGATAAACCGGGTCGTAGCAGATCACATTTCCGATTATCTGTTTGTGCCTACTGAAATTGCCAGGGGTAATTTGCAAAAAGAGGGAATTTCCCAAGACAAGATCCTCGTCACAGGAAATACCATCGTGGATTCGGTATATCAAAGCAGGGAGATTGCCGAGCGGAAGGTTGATGTGCTGAAGGATCTAGGGCTCAGGCCCAATGAGTATATCCTGGTAACTGCGCACAGGGCAGAGAACGTTGACAGCCAGGAGCGCCTGGGCGAGATTCTCAAGGGCCTGGAACTGATAGGCCGAGGGTTTTCAATGCCTTTGGTGTTTCCCGTACATCCCAGGACAAGGAAGATGGTTCAGGAATTTGGTTTTGAGCTTGACGGCATCC
>AQVQ01000154.1 GCA_000375685.1 crenarchaeote SCGC AAA261-N23 | reverse complement strand
TGATTGTATAAGGATTGTGTAGGGATAAACGAATATCGCTACTAGTAATGCGCTTAAAACTATGGTTGTTCTTCTTCCGACCAAATCTGAAAGGAAACCTCCTAGTATCGTTGTGAAAAATATTATAATGTTTGAGATCAGCAATGTGTATGTCACATAAATGCTTGGTATTCCATGTTTAGCTAAGAAAGGAGTAGCAAATAATTGTATAAGAGCAGGATTCGTCCAGAAGATATAGAGCCATGTAGTTGCAATTAACAACATCAATCCAATGTGCTTTTTAACTGCTACATTAGCAGGATTTTTCAAAACTTTTCCTTCTTGTTTTAACTTTACAAATATGTTGCTTTCCAAAGCAAAGTATCGAATTAAAGCTGCACTAAAGAGCAAAATTACTCCTATTATGAATGGTACTCTCCACCAGAAATTAAGTAAATCTTGTCGTGAAAAGATCGAAGATAAATATACATACAATCCAGCTCCGGTTGCTGAACCTAGTCCTATCACTGCCATTGTCAATGAAGTCCATGTTGCTCTCCACTTACTCATAGCGTTTACTTCCAAAACCCATGTTGCTGCTCCTCCATATTCT
>AQVQ01000153.1 GCA_000375685.1 crenarchaeote SCGC AAA261-N23 | reverse complement strand
CTACGCTCTTTCATGGCTTCTTCCAAAATTTCATCTACATTTTTTGATATATTCCAATTTACTTTGAAAATTCCTCTATAATTAAGATTTTTTAAAACCGGCCTTATCTCTATAACATCATTCTTCGCTATAATCTTAACCTTACCATGAATATTCATTTTATCCCTTATTTCTTTAGGTATAACAATTCTGCCTTTTTTGTCAACGTTAACTAAATAATATTTCTCCATAAGTTCCACTTAATTTCCCATATATAAAAAACTTAATGATAAATCGGTTATTTTTGCTTTAAACTAAAATGTAGAATAGAATCCTACAGTGAATCCGAGAGATAAAGTGAGGAGAAGATTCAATGAGGTCCCCTGTCATGGCCAGAAGACCATACTTCCTAACCTAGTCACGGAGAGCATGGGGAAGGGACGAGGATTGATATGAAATTTTTTAAAACCCGACCCTTTAGAGGACTTAAGAAAAGGTACAATTACAAAGACATAAGCTAAAGTAGAATAATATAATTAATTTTAAAAAAATTATAATGGAAGTATCCAACCTAGAGCAAATGAGGTTATGATCTACGATAAAAGACAACGGTTTCTTTATTGCTG
>AQVQ01000152.1 GCA_000375685.1 crenarchaeote SCGC AAA261-N23 | reverse complement strand
TGTATGTTGTTATCTTCGAAAAATTTCTTAAAAATTGATCTATATTTCTCATAAGCTTCTCTTTCTTCCCTCGTAAGATTTACATAGTATCTCTTTATATCGAATTTTGCTAAATATGATCCTGCAAGTTCAGCTACTCTTTTCCTATAAACTATATTGCCAACTATTTCTGGGAAAATTAAATGCTGCATATCAACTCTCTCGGGAGTAGCTGTTAAACCAAGTCTATAAGGAGAGAGCGATAACTGAGCTATTTGTCTATAGCTTTCACTGGCTAAATGATGAACTTCATCGAAAACCATAAATTCAAATTTATCTCCTATTTTCTCAGCATAAAGGTAAGCTGAATCATAGGTTGAAACGGTTATGAATTTAATTTCCTTATGTCCACCTCCGAGCCTTCCTATTTCTGTTTGCAAGCATTTCTCAATTAAATTATACCATTGATCCATTAGCTCAATAGTCGGGACAGTGATAAAAGTTGATTTTCTTAGCATAAATATTGCATGAATAGCCAAATAAGTCTTTCCAGTCCCAGTTGGCATAACTATGATTCCTCTATAATTGTTATCTTTCCAAGCTTGCAAGGCTTCTTCTTGATAGCTCCTTAGCA
>AQVQ01000151.1 GCA_000375685.1 crenarchaeote SCGC AAA261-N23 | reverse complement strand
TACGATTTTGTCAATTTTTGTTTTAATGAGTTTAACATATTCATTACAAACGTTGTAAAATGCAGGCCTCCCAATAACAGAGAACCGAGTGATGAAGAAAGCAAAATCTGTATAAGCAACTATCTTATAAAACAAATTGAACTTATAAAACCAGCGATCATAGTTTTATTAGGCAACGTTGCAATTAAACAAGTTTTGGGAATCAATAATCCATCAAAAGCAAGAAGTAAAGAGATAATTAAGGATGGAATTAGATATTTCTGCACGTATCATCCAGCTGTTGCCTTATACAATCCCAACATGAAAGAAATTTTAAAGAAAGAATTTGAAAAAATAGGAAATTTATATAAAAATTTATCAAGAAATAAAAGTTCATCTATTATGGATTATCTTTAACGAATATAACTTTTAATATCTTATTCTTCACAAAAATCTTGTAATGGTTAGCGAACAAGAAGTGATGAATATCCTATCAAGAGTTAAGGATCCTGAAATCGGGGCCAGCATTGTAAAGATGGGAATGGTTAAAAAAGTTGAAATTAAAGGTAATGATGTAACAGTTTATGTTGACTTAACAACTCCAGCATGTCCCTTAAAGGATGAAGTTGAATCAAG
>AQVQ01000150.1 GCA_000375685.1 crenarchaeote SCGC AAA261-N23 | reverse complement strand
AAGAAACGAAAAAATTATAAGTCCTCACCAATGGTAAGAAGGCTGGAACAAATCACCGGATGGGAAAAAATCGCTAACACCTGGCAGAAAATTAGCCGGGTGAGAAATGATCTGGCACATTGTGGCATGAGAGAAATCAGGAAAGATGCAAAAACACTTGAAAATAACGTACTCGCAATACCAGGAGAACTCGAAAATGTATATCAGGAACTCAGCAAATTATGAATTAACCCGGTAATCCCATCATCAGAGCATAAAACTTATCAAGAACGTCAGGAAATTTATCAACCTTTTTTTGCAGTTGCCGGACTTTGAGGCTTTCTGGGTTCATCCCGCAATGGGCCAGTTCATTCCTCATCTGCGAGGTCCTGCTCCAAATTCCGGTCATCTCCTTCCAGGAAACATGACTACAGAACCAGTCCAGGAACCTGGGTTTCTCCTTATCATTACGAAGAGACTGGGCTTTAGACTGCGTACTCAGTACCTTCTCTGCACCAGAGAGTGAATTCTCCGCTTCATTTCGGGTCTCTTTTTTCAGCCATTCTTCCCCGGCCCCTGCAGCAAAGAGCAGTACCGTTACCATCCATTCCCGTCCCAGCGTGACCGCCTGCTGATACAGCCCCATCTCAAGCTGAACCTG
>AQVQ01000149.1 GCA_000375685.1 crenarchaeote SCGC AAA261-N23 | reverse complement strand
CTAGATTTGTACGAGGAAGGATTAACTGTTGCTGATATGGAAAATATATTTTCTAAAATTTTAAAAGAAATCCCAAAGGTTCTTCAAAAAGAATTACCCAGTTCTCATGAGCTTGAGAATTTTAAGTACGATATTAACGGCATGAAAAAAGTAAATGAAGAAATTTTGAACATTCTGAAAATGCCAAAAGACAGATTTAGAATGGATGTTTCTGCGCATCCATTTACAACCTCAATATCCTTCGATGATGTAAGAGTAACAACAAGATATGAAGGGGTAGATTTTAGGAGATCTTTATTCTCAACTATTCATGAATGTGGTCATGCAATATATAATCTTAATATAAGTAAGGATTTGGAAGGTACACCTGTAGGAAGAGGAGCTTCATCAGGAGTTCATGAATCCCAATCAAGATTTTGGGAAAATTTCATAGGAAGAAGCAAAGAATTTGTTTACTTATCAAAGCCCATTTTAACTTACCTCAATTTACCCAAAGAGTATACTTTAGATGATTTATACATTTACTTCAATCTTGTTAAGCCGAGTTTAATAAGAGTAGATGCAGATGAACTTACATATAATTTTCATATTGCAGTAAGATTTGAAATTGGGGATAGCTATTTTAAAATCCTTGTCTTCCATCAT
>AQVQ01000148.1 GCA_000375685.1 crenarchaeote SCGC AAA261-N23 | reverse complement strand
GAAGAGGAAGAAAAAGGAGAAAGACCTTTTCTCAATTATGTTATAGATGAGTTAGATAAACAAAGAAATAACTATAACGTTTTCTTAATCGAGGCTCCTACGGGTTATGGTAAAACCTTAATTAGTGCAACTATCGCATATTGGAACTTAATATATGGAATCAAATCCATTATAGCTTATCCGTTAATTACAATAATTGAACAACATTATAAGAAATTTAGAAACTTTCTAAGCAAAATAACCAATAAAGAAATTTTGGGATTAAGGCATATGCTAAACAATCAATCAGTTTATTTAATTAAACCTGTAACCCTTACTACTATTGACACCTTGTCTTTAACATTTTTTGGTATTCCTCCTGAAGAGATTGAGAAGATAACTAAAGAAGGAACAAGCTATGGAAGTTTGGGTCACTATTTTGTTGCATGGGCTTCTATATTTTTCTCAGATATAGTTCTTGATGAGGTTCATTTAGTGGCCGATTCTACTAAATCTATCAATTTTATGCTAACCCTTGCGAAAGTTGCTTCGATGTATGATCAGAAGTTATTTTTACTCTCTGCTACTGTTCCAGAAAGCTTAAAGAAATTAATTAGTAATCATTCAAAAACATTGATTATTGAATTTTCAGAAGAAAAAGATAAAGG
>AQVQ01000147.1 GCA_000375685.1 crenarchaeote SCGC AAA261-N23 | reverse complement strand
AAAAACATTAATCTAATTGATACAATCTTTAGAGTTAAAGATAAAATAAAAGAGAGTTTAAAAGATATTTTGGATTATGCTCAATTATCTCCTGAAGCATTAATTATTGAAACTCTTTTAAATCTAAGTTTTATTGAAGCGCTTGAAAAAAATAATTTGGATAAAGTTTCTTTAATGTTGTTCAGAATAGATCATGAAGGACAAACTTATAAGATTTATGAGCAGATACCTATTTACATTTATAGAAGATATTTAGCATATGAAATTTTAGATAAGTATTTTAGCAAAAAAGAAGAATTTTGTAAAGAAATAAGCGAGGCACTAAATAAGAATGGAATCATAGGCAAATCTTTAATTCGTTACATTAGAGGAGGTGAAGCAAAAGAAGGGCCTACCTTATTAAGAGCAATTAAATTTTTATATAGATTTATAGTATTTGCTGATGCTTCAGGTTTGTTTGAGTTTTTAAGAAATTTACAAGATGCTGTAAACATTTTAAGGACTGAAAACAAGAGATTAGATGATATGAAGAGGTATTTGGAATTAATAACAAAGATCGAATATTATGCAAGGAAGCATTAAAGAAGCTTTCAATGTCACATATGATAAATTTCTAGAAGAGGAAGAAAAAGGAGAAAGACCTTTTCTCAATTATGTT
>AQVQ01000146.1 GCA_000375685.1 crenarchaeote SCGC AAA261-N23 | reverse complement strand
AGGAATTTTAAGAAAGCGTTCAATTTGACAATGACTTCATAAAAATTCACAAATATTCCCAAATCCCCTTTCCTTTGTAATTATAAATCACCGTTTTATAAGCAGTAACATATTCGATTGTATATCCAATTCCTTCTCTTCCTATTCCTGAATTCTTTCTTCCTCCAATCGGGAAGTATCCTATTCCGTGTCTTGGATAATCATTAATGTAAATTGCTCCAACTTCCAAGTATCTGATTAGTTTTCTTATTTTGTTTATATCCTTTCCGAAGATTGCGGCATCTAAGCCGCTATTTCTTCCATTTGCGATTTCAATGGCTTCATTCAAATCTTTAATTTTTGCTATCAATGAGACAGGTGCAAAAACCTCTTCCTTGTATAGTAAGAGATTTTTCAAATTACTCTTCTCTGCTTCTATCAAGGTTGGTAAAACGTAGTTAGAATTAAATCTCTTGCCTCCGTAAACAATTTGGCAACCTTTTTCAATAGCATCTTTAATAGCTTCTTCATACTTATTTGCTGCTTCTTCATCTATCAAAGGCCCCATCATAGTTTTTGGATCCCTTGGATCACCTACAACTACTTTGCTCAATTCATTCCTAATTTCTTCCTTCAATTTATCGTAAACGTTTTCATAAGCTAAAATTAACTTTATTGCAT
>AQVQ01000145.1 GCA_000375685.1 crenarchaeote SCGC AAA261-N23 | reverse complement strand
TTTACTTTCAACCCTTATATCATGCTTCAGCTTACATACACAATATATAACTTCAGCAATTTCCTTCATTTCTTAGCATCTTCATTAACTTTTATCCACAGAATTATCTGGGCAATCCAGTCAGGTGTATATTGTTTAACGTAGGCTTCAAGTGCTTGATAAGTACTCATCTCTAATTCATCTTCATTATTGTTTACTAGTCTCCACTTCTTCCAATCAGTGGTTATGAAGGATTTCACCTTAGAGATAGTCGGCCAATAGTTCACCTTACCAGTTTTCTCAGTTTCGTTACCTTTGTTATCAAGCATACTATTAGGATTTATGTCAATACCAACAGCTCTTCTCCCTCTAAGAACAGATTCAACTAAAGTCGTTCCACAACCACAAAACGGGTCGAGGACAAAATCTCCTTTACTTGTAAAGTTTTCAATTATTGTTTGAGGGATTTGGGGAATAAATCTTGCTGGGTAGCTATGATAACTATGAGAAAGATAAGTGGTTTCAACATCCTTAAAATTCCAATCTACACTCTTAACTTTATCATACGAAGTTAGTCCTACAGTCATAAAGCTTACATCCCTCTTTTATATCTCAACCAATATATATTGTGCAAAAAATATTTAAACCTCCAGCAGAAACTTAATTTATTGTTTCTAACTAATT
Source organism: crenarchaeote SCGC AAA261-N23 (assembly GCA_000375685.1). Lineage (GTDB taxonomy): Archaea > Thermoproteota > Thermoprotei > Gearchaeales > Gearchaeaceae > AAA261-N23. The sequence goes on along the minus strand of AQVQ01000145.1, from coordinate 11 downwards.
AAAGCTACGAT
>AQVQ01000144.1 GCA_000375685.1 crenarchaeote SCGC AAA261-N23 | reverse complement strand
ATTGAAGATTTTATTCTTAAAAGAAAAAGGCTGTTTAATTTGTCAACGAAAGTTATCAGTATTTTTCCATCCTTGATAAAAATATCAAGATTCTTTTATAAGAAGGAAATCAAAGAAAAAATGGAATCATCGTTAAAAAATATTGTAAACTTGTTAAAAATGAGTGAAATAGATTTTAAGTATGAAAAGGATGAACCATATCCTGGAACGCTCTTGCTAGATTATGGGTATGATGAAGAGTTTGCTAAGTATGCAAAAGAGGTTACTAATTATTTTAAAAGTAAAGGGATTGAAAGAATTATAGTAATTGATCCGCATACTTACGAAATATTAAAAATTCATTATCCTAGATATGTCAAAGATTTCAACTTTGAAGTAGTTTACTATTTCGATCTATTGGATAACTTAAAATTTGAAAAGATTGAAAAAGAAATAACTTACCACGAACCATGTCATTTCATAAGAAGGTTAAATTATACGAAACATAGAGATTTTTTAAAGGAGAAGTCGATTCTAAAATTGCCTTTACATTCAGGTAGAAATACGATGTGTTGTGGAGGTCCAGATGCAATGCTCTACAAGGATATCTCAGATAAGGTGGCCGAAAACAGATTCAAAGAATTGGAAGAAACAAAGGCTGAATACATCGTCACTTCTTGCCCTGTTTGCTTTGCTA
>AQVQ01000143.1 GCA_000375685.1 crenarchaeote SCGC AAA261-N23 | reverse complement strand
AGGAAAAATTACCAAAAATCTCAGAACAATTAAAACTTTTTCGTGCTCATGGAGGTAAGATATTGCTTGTCCAACTGCTTTGGCATTTCACAATTTAACCATAAAGGATTTGACCGATAATTTAGATGGGGTACGCGGACTTGTTGAATTCTTAGCAGAAAACACAAATGATGGAACGCTCATCTATGTCTAAGGAAGATCAAAAGAATAATAGCTGAAAAATTTATGTTTTTTAGAATAGATCCATGAAGCATTGACACGACAAAAACAGGATGATGACGCTATACACATTTCATCTACCTTAAAAGCATGAATCTCTTATATAAGATTCTAATAGCAGGTAATAGTACTATTATCCAGCCCTAGTGGGTTCAACTCAAGTCGTGAAAAAGTATCAACGTTTATTCACATGCAACTTTTTAAGATAATGTTCAACTCCTAACAATGTAGTAATTTTCATAGATATGTGCATAGGATTAATTAATCCTTGGAGGTAATTTAACATTGGTAGAGTGGCATGGGATTTACTTACATAAAAATTCGAGTTTATAGTATAGATTTAACTAAATGGGAGGATGTGGAGGTATTAGTGGATAGTGGAGCACTATTTACTTTGATACCGCGTTTTACTCTTGAGAGACTAGGGCTTAAACCTATCGCTAGGCAGAAGCTTGGAG
>AQVQ01000142.1 GCA_000375685.1 crenarchaeote SCGC AAA261-N23 | reverse complement strand
ATATCCAAATTCTTGGCATTCTGGAACTCCAGATTTCTATTATACTTTAAATGAAGCTGAACAAGCCATCAATTATGCGAAAGAAATAATTGATTTTGTTGAGGAAGCATGGAAGAAATTATCAAAAAACGTATAGAAAAAAGAAACAATATCATTAACGAAGCAAAGAAATTTGTATTTTCATTAAAAGGAAAGTATACCGCCTTTTTAATAGGTTCATATGCAAGGGGAGATTTCAATATCGGAAGTGATGTAGATATTCTTTTAATTGGAGAATTCATGGATGAAAATCCTCTAAAAAGGCTTTTAAATTTAGATTTTCCTGCAGGATATGAAGTCATTGCTTTAACAGAGCAAGAGTTTTGGATTGCTTTGAAAAATAATGATCCAATAATATGGGATGTACTTGCCAAATGCATAGTCTTAAGAGATGATTATGGTTTAACAAAGAAGATAAATATAAAAAACGAAAGAGACTTAAAATAAATTCAATCTCATTTGACTTTAGATTCAATATTTATTAACTAAATTTAGTTCTTTTATTACAAATGAAAACCTTGCCCTTCAGGGCTGGAATGAAAGTACTTAAATATTTATTTTAATTATTTTTAGGAAATTCAGTGACGCTCCTCCTAAGCTCGATCAAAGCTTTATGGGACTTAAGGAGGAGCATTCAGTATTG
>AQVQ01000141.1 GCA_000375685.1 crenarchaeote SCGC AAA261-N23 | reverse complement strand
CTTTCATTGCTAGGAGAGCATCAAATAAGTAATGCATCAATTTCAATCTGTCTCTGTGAATTACTTGAGAATTATAATTTCAATGTAAATGACTCAGCTATTAGGAAAGCTTTAAGTAAAGTAAAATGGCCAGGAAGGCTAGAAATAATTGTGAAAGAAGGTATAAAATTTATACTAGATTGTGCAAAGGACCCCACGGCCATCAAAATCCTTTGTGATTTCTTAAAAAAGAATTTGAAATCTAAACCTTTGACAATCGTTGGTATCTCAAGCGATAAAGACTACAAAAGCATGATTAAAAGCTTAGTTGAATTTACTGATAGTTTTGTATTTACAAAGCACAACGTGATGGGAAGGGCTATAAGCCCTGAAATTTTAGAGGAAACCGCAAAAAATTTATCTGAGAAAATAACTGCCACAAAAACAAACAGCGTTGAAGAGGCTGTTAAATATGCAATAGAAAGTTCAAAAAGAGATGATTATATTTTGGTTACAGGCTCTGTTTTTACTGTAGGAGAAGCAAGAAGATATATACTCAATGAAGAATATGATTCATTATTTGCAAGCGATCCATTACCTTAGAATTTTTCGAATAATTTAATTCAAAAATCTAATTAATCGTAACTTCCGAAGATAATTTTTACACAAATGAAAGCCTAGCCCTTAAGGGCAGAGATGAATAAATTTAAATATCTTAGAATTTAAATCTCT
>AQVQ01000140.1 GCA_000375685.1 crenarchaeote SCGC AAA261-N23 | reverse complement strand
GATATCATAGACTGCAAGCGCATCGCCAACTTGCTTAGGTATGGATTGCTTCCTAATAGCTTTATACCGCCAAGAGAAATCAGAGAGTTGCGGGATCTCAATCGCACTCGAAGAAAGCTTGTTGGAATAATGACCTCTGAGAAGAATCGACTGATCAAGGTGTTAGAGGCAGCCAATATCAAGCTCAGCTCCGTTGTTTCTAAGATCTACGGCGTATCTTCGTTGGCTTTGATTCGGTCTCTGCTGGAAAAAGACAAGCTTTCAAGAGAGGAGATCTCCCAGTTGGCAAAAGGCAAACTCAAGAAGAAGGTAGATCAGCTGGAGAAAGCTCTCAACGGAAAGCTGACCGATCATCACAGGTTCCTTTTGGGAATGCATCTGGAAAACATCGACTACCTTGCCAAGCAGATAAAAAAGATTGATGAGGAAATCCAGAGGAAGATGGTCCCTTTCCAGAAAGAATCGAAGCTGATTCAGACAATACCAGGGATCAGTGAAGTTAATGCATCCGCGATCCTGGCGGAAATTGGTGTTGATATGTCTCAATTTCCAGATGCAGCACATATTTCCTCTTGGGCCGGTGTATGCCCTGGAAATAATGAAAGTGCTGGCAAGAAGAAAAGCGGTAGAACGCAGAAAGGAAATTCCTTCCTAAAAGGAGCATTAACTGAATCTGCATGGGCAGCGTCAAAAACCAAAGACACTTCATATAG
>AQVQ01000139.1 GCA_000375685.1 crenarchaeote SCGC AAA261-N23 | reverse complement strand
TATAATCTCTTATTAAAGATAAATTGTTCATAGTCATTTGGAAAGATGCATCGCCATCGATCAATACTACAGGCCTATCAGGTGCAGCAATTTTAGCACCTATAGCTGCTGGTAAACCGAAACCCATAGTCCCGAGACCAGCACTTGTTATGAAAGTTCCTGGAACAAATACATCCCAATGTAATTCACACCACATTTGATGAGAACCAACACCCGTTGTAGTTATAGTATTTACTGGAACAGAATTTCTTATAATTTTTAGAACTTTCCATGGTGCAAATTGCATTTCTACGCTTAATCTTTCTAAGTTATCTTCGTACTTTTTTCTTATAGACTTCAGCCAATTAAGAAATTTCTCGTTATTTTTAACCGAATTTGGTAATCTTTTTATTATCTCATTTAGTGCTACTTTTACATCAGAAACTATTCCTACTAAAGTTTTTACGTTCTTATTTATCTCGCTTGAATCAATATCTATATGTATTACTTTTTTCTGATTCATCTCACTAAATCTTCCTACAGTTCTATCGCTAAATCTTGTTCCTAAAGCTAAAACAACATCTGCATTGACTAACGCCGCATCAGCTTCTAACCTTCCATGCATACCAGCTGGCCCCATATATAGCCCATGATTATTTGGTATGCTATTTTTGCCAGGGAATGTAGAGACTATAGGAGCATTAAGTATCTCAGCTAATCTGATAACTTCATTCCATGC
>AQVQ01000138.1 GCA_000375685.1 crenarchaeote SCGC AAA261-N23 | reverse complement strand
AGGGCGAGGGTTCCCTGAGGTCTCGGGGGTTACACCCCTTTACGGGTGCTACTCGGTTATGATCTACGATAAAAGACAACGGTTTCTTTATTGCTGAAACTACTATATTCGCTGCTTTTTTGAGGATGTTTAACGCACCGTTTAGATCCGAATAAAGTTTATGTCCTTTAGGACAACTAACGACTCCCCTTGGATGTCTCTTAACTTCCACATTGTGGTAAGCACAGTATTTTGAGGTGTTGTATTCAACAACCTCAAACACCTTCATTCCGTATTCTTGTGCCTTCAACTCAATGGCATCCATTAGTTTGCGGTAAGACCACATGTTTACCGTGAACTTATTACCCTTACTATCTTTGTTTTTATATCGCATGCATTCAATAATACCGCATAGCATCTAAAGACTCAAAGAATAAGGAACTTTTGAAAAGTATTCTGGGCTAATTCGAGTATCTTTGCTTATTATCAAATGTAGATGAAATTTTGGAAGAAGCCATGAAAGAGCGTAGTAAAGCGTGGTTAAAAGATATTTTGACGTAAATGTATTCGTATATTACCTAACAGATCATCCTGATTTTGCAGATAGAGCTGAAAATTGGTTTAATACAACTGAAGAAATCTATACTTCAGAAATAACTTTTATCAGCTTATTATAATAATATCATACTTCTGACCTCCTCCCCACCCTAAAGGGCGAGGGTTCCCTGAGGTCTCGGGGGTTACACC
>AQVQ01000137.1 GCA_000375685.1 crenarchaeote SCGC AAA261-N23 | reverse complement strand
AAATGGACAACGTGGATGGAATCTGCAGCCTTTTGGAGGATTTATCAAGTTAGGAGGTGTTCCAGGAATGTATGAAAGTTTTTGCCTTTTCGCTCTTATGTTTGGAAAAGAAGCTAATAATCCTTGAGTATAAGGATGCAATGGCTTTGAATATACACTCAAAATTGAACCCATTTCAGCTATTTTTCCTGCATAGTATATAATTACTTTATTGCAAAGATCGGCAATTATTGATAAATCATGTGTTACAAGAATCATCGTCATATTAAGCTTAGATTTTAAATCTCTCAATAAATTCATTATATTAGCTTGAACTATAACATCAAGGGCTGTAGTAGGCTCATCAAGTATTACAATATCAGGATTATTTGATAATGCCATCGCAATTGCTACTCTTTGCTTCATTCCTCCGCTTAGTTCATGTGGATAACTTTTAATTCTATTTCTTTCTATACCGACAAGCTCAAGAAGTTCTTCAGCCCTTTTCCATGCTGCCTTTTTATCCATAAGTTTATGCTCCACTATTCCTTCAACTATTTGACTTCCTATATTAAAAACAGGATTTAAAGAGTTCATAGAACCCTGCGGAACCAATGATATTTTTGTCCATCTAATTTTTCTTAGTTCTGATTCCTTCATGCTCAAAATATCCATTCCGTCTAGCAATATCTTTCCAGATTTTATCTCCGCATTTGTAGGCAATAAACGCATTATAGTCATTGCTAAGCTTGTTTTACCA
>AQVQ01000136.1 GCA_000375685.1 crenarchaeote SCGC AAA261-N23 | reverse complement strand
TGTATTTTTCCCTTAAATACTGATATTGCGTATCCCAGAGAATACCGTTAGCAAGCTTTAGTGCTAGATTTTCCAAGCTTTTATAGTCGTGAAGATAATTGAATTATCCAAGTTTAGAAGCACAATTGCTGAGAAGATGTCTAAAAGTGCAAAAAATATTCCTCATGTTCCTTTGTTTTTTGAAGTCTTTTTCGACGAGGTTTATAAAATGTTAGATGCTTTCAAGAAAAGGAATATTGAATTATCCTTAAGTTCTTTTATAATTAAAGCTGCTGCACTCGCGTTATCAAAAAATCTAATACTTAATTCATCTTTCGAAGAAAATAAAATCAGAATTTATAAAAAAATAAACATAGGATATGCGTTAGAAACCAAAGAGGGCCTTTTGGTTGTAGTAATAAGGGATGCGGATAAAAAAAGCCTAATTGAAATCAATAAAGAGCTTGAAAATCTAAAAAATAAGGCAGCATCAAATAAATTAGAACTACAGGACGTTCTTGGCTCTACTTTTACAATAACAAATCTTGGTCCATACGGCATTAATTATTTCATTCCGATTATCAATTATCCACAATCTGCTATTCTAGCTGTAGGTAAAATAGAGGATACTCTGAAAATATTCAACAATCAATATATCACTAAAAAATCAGCAATTTTAACCTTGGTCTTTGATCATCGTGTAACTGATGGTGCAGAAGCTTGTAAATTTATAAAGGAGTTTAAGGAACTCTTAGAAAATCCACTT
>AQVQ01000135.1 GCA_000375685.1 crenarchaeote SCGC AAA261-N23 | reverse complement strand
AATTTTCTTCCTTCTTTAAGATCTAAGAGTTTTCTAAAAACATTTACAGGCAATACTTTTGCAAAACTATTTTCATCGCATTCTACGATAACGTTAGCTATTTTATTAAGTTGCAAATTAAATTCCTTATCTTCTATTTTGATTTTAATATCTTTGAATGAAATTTTTATTCTCTTAACTCTTGCAGGTCTCATCTGTGAAGCGATAAAGTTTCTAAAAATAAGATCATAGAGCATGTAGTGTTCCTGTCTGAGTTGGATTGGTATCCTTATTGATCCTGAAGCTATTGCATTTTCAAGCTGATATTTATCTAAAGGTTTAGTCGGTCTTATGCATTCATGGGTTCCCGGGCTTGCATATTGCTTTTTTTCATAAAGATCAGCCATATTATTATCTTTCAAATAATTGTATGCTATCTGAAGTCCTACATTGCTGATGTAGTAGCTATCAGTTCTATGGTATGTTATTAAGCCTGCTTCAAAAAGATCCTGTGCTAATCTCATTATTTTTTCTGAAGTCATCTTAAGCTTGTTAACTCCTTCCATAAGCATTTCAGAAGTAGTAAATGGTTTGGGAGGATATAGTCTACCCTTTACTATACTTACTTTTTCAATTTCAATCTCTTTTCCTATTAACGCTTTCTTTATTGCCCTTGCAGTTTTTCTATCGCCTTTTTTTATTCTTACGGTCTTAGAGTTTACCTGTAATCTTTGATTTTCATTTTCTAAAGTAAGAATGAAATACCTTTTCCTGCCCCTTTTATGCT
>AQVQ01000134.1 GCA_000375685.1 crenarchaeote SCGC AAA261-N23 | reverse complement strand
TTTCATCCCCGCCATAAATGGCGAGGCTTTCATTTATGTAAACATCAAATTTAAATATGTTATATATGAACTAACTAATATGCCATACAGTTTTAAATGCAAAGATGTAGGCATGAATTGCGGTTTCGAAGTTAAAGGAGCAACAAGCGAAGAAGAAGTGCTTTCCATAGCGAAAGTTCATGCAGAAAAGGCACATGGTCTAAGAGAAGTTCCAAAGGAAGTGGTTGAAGCAGTTAAAAAAGCAATTAAAAAGGAGTAAATTTTTTGTTTTTAATTCACATATAATTGCTTTTCTATCTTCCTTAATCTCGAAGCTTTGGCTTCAAATTTTCTCTAAATAATTTTAACTAGGAGAAGATTTAATTAAACAAAGAATAAAAGTAGTCTCAGATAATTTTTAATTTATATCTTGACCAAATGAATAAGGCATACTTAATATTTCTAACAATATTTCGTATCTTAAGAAGCATGTCTGCAGGAATGATTATGATAATTTTCCCATATTATGTACTAAAGTCTTTAAATTATGGTTCACTCATACTGGGTTTTATTTATACAGCTGCGAGGATTGCTACTGCTCTTTTAGGACTAGCTAGTGGAATTTTAGCGGATCAGTGGGGTAAAAAAGAAGCATTGTTATTAATAGCAGCTTTATTGCCTATTAGTACTCTAATACTTTACTTTTCAAACAATTTAGTTTTGATATTTATCGCTTCAATGTTAGGCGGTTTTTCTGCAACTGGATCATTAGCAGGAGGAGGAGTAGGTGGTGCTGCTCAGCCTATTCAAACTTCTATA
>AQVQ01000133.1 GCA_000375685.1 crenarchaeote SCGC AAA261-N23 | reverse complement strand
AGATCTTTTAACTTATCTTCCACAAAATTAAAATATTTTGAATAAATTTAAACGTGAAAAGTACTTCCTGTGTCTCTTTTTCTTAGGTTTTCCTTTGGTACGTTTATTTGCCTTACGGTAACATTGAGCATAATTTGATACATAGGAAAAATGGGATTTTGTGGATGAGGTACCTTAATAATGTAGCCTATAGATAATCTAACTGCAAGCTCAGATTTATCCTCCAGCTTTAAATTAGCCCATCCCCAGTCCTTTTTGTCTGCTTCAAAACCAACAATTTCAGGACCTTGCAACGGCTTAATCTGTCCTCCTCTCGAATCCAATATTGTATACTCAGTATTTATCGCAATATTATACATAGGTAAACCATTTGGATCATAACCTACTTTTGCAACCGATACTATTACGGGTCTTACTGAAAGCTTTGTTCCATCCTTAAGATTTAGGATTAATTCTTCAAATTCTCTATCGACGGTAAAATTTAGAATCTTAAAATCTTCACCTGGCATATTATTATATAACTGAATAAATATTAAAGCTAAAATTCTAAATATTGCTTTTTTGAAATTTTATGAATTAGATGAAATTTGGCATTTTCATTCCAAACTATGGTAAATTTGCTTCAAAGAAAATGATAGATACTGTAGCTTCTAATGCGGAAAAGATGGAGTTTGATTCAATATGGGTCTCAGATCATATAATAGTGTCGAAGAAATTATCCAACCTATTTGGAACAATTTACGAAGCAGTCTCAACTTTAGCTTATCTTTCTGCAAAAGTTGAGAATATGATACTTGGAACATCAGTAGTTGTG
>AQVQ01000132.1 GCA_000375685.1 crenarchaeote SCGC AAA261-N23 | reverse complement strand
AGTTAAATTAAAAATTGAAAGTTTAGATGAAAGAATTAACAAGATAGCAAATATATTCAAGAAAAAAGTGGATATAAAAAAGATAATAGATGAAATAAAAATAAGTTAATTATAATCTAAATTTTAAGCATAGTTTAATATTATTTTTCAATGAAATTAGTTTGTTATTACTTACGTTTTATGCAATATTAATTTGAATTAGCTATATTGTTTAAGAATATTGAAGGAAGATCGACGCAATTGAAAGCTTATAACCATCTTTAAGATTCTTTATTTCCATTTCAGCCAAATACCATGGAATATTTTAAAAAATTATTAAGCTAATAATAACAACATTTAACATTAATTTCATGTATGGAGAATAGAAGAATTTATTTTACACGAACAGGAGATACAGGAGATACTGGACTAATTGGAGGTACAAGGGTTAGTAAAGACGATATAAGGGTTGAATGCTATGGAAGCGTAGATGAATTAAACAGCTTCTTAGGATTGGCAGTATCAAAATGTAAAAATGAAAAAATAAAGGAAATTCTTCTAAAAATACAAAAAGACCTATTTACTTTAGGTTCAGATTTAGCAGCACCATTCGATATTCCTGAAAAAATTAAGGTTCCCAGAATAACAAAAGAATTTATTGATGAGATTGAAATGAAAATTAACGAATTAGCAAAAGATCTTAAGCCTTTGCATAGATTCATAATTCCAGGTGGTACAGAATTAGCATGTTATTTACACATTGCAAGAACTGTTTGTAGAAGAACTGAAAGATTAGCCGTTAAAACTTCAAGACAATATAAAATAAATGAAATGATCATTCCATATTTAA
>AQVQ01000131.1 GCA_000375685.1 crenarchaeote SCGC AAA261-N23 | reverse complement strand
AGACTTTCAAGTCTGCTTTTTATTTTAGCTAGATATGCCAACAAGTTAGAAAATGTGGAAGAAATTGAAATATAAATAAATTGAAGATATTAGTTATCTATGCAAGGAAATGAACCTTTAAGCATACCTAGAAGATTTATAACAAAAGAGTCAAATATTTATGGTTTTGTGATTAAAATTGAAAATGATATAAACACTTTCTATGATATAATAAGCATTCTTAAAAACTATAATATAAATATAACAGGTATCGTTGGAAATTTGATTGAAAATGATATTTCTAAAACTTCATTCTTTTTGATACTAGATTTTATAAAAAGTAACATAAATTATAAAGACTTTTTGGAGCTGATTAAAAAACAAAAAGGTGTAATTTTTGCTAATATTCTTGAAAGACCTTCTAAAGATATAATTGTTGATACCTATCATTTAATTGTATCTAAAAAACGTAGGACATATATGTTTTCTGAAGACTTGGTCACATCCATGATCAAAGGAATTATCGATAGGTTTGGAAAAGAAATTGGTCAAACAGTTTTATTCTATATTGGAAAGGAATTTGGAAAAGGGATAGTTGAAATGTTTGATGAATATAATTTAGGAGAAGAAACTCCTTTAGCAATATTTTATTCTGGACAAGCAAACGGTCTATGGAAAGGAACAATAAACTTAGACAAAAATAAATCTAGATTTTATTTGAAATTTGAAGACAACTTTGAATGTAGAGCAAATAGAAGCTCTGAAATTAAGAGTTCTCTTGTAAGAGGAATGTGGGAAACAATCATGAGCAAATTTTACGGCGAAGAAATTAAAATGGATGAGACAAAATGCATAGCTGCT
>AQVQ01000130.1 GCA_000375685.1 crenarchaeote SCGC AAA261-N23 | reverse complement strand
TGCTTTATACCCTCTCGTCTCGCCCAAGAGAGACCGTATATGGTACGGATACTCGTCCGGGAAACGGCAACTCTCCGACTCCTGCGACCAATTCACTTGATAAGGGTGAAGTAATTCCTCCGACATCGTCACCGGGTTTTACCTGCTTCACACTGATTGCGGGGTGTATTGCAGCACTGGCTATTAAGAAGGTCAGGGATAGGAGTTCCATGTGCTTGCTCTAATTCCAATCAAATGGTGGTGGTGCCACAAAACGGCCGCAGCGGCCCGAGCGACCGAATGGAGCGAGTCACTGAGCGTCATCATTGTCCGGTAAACAGCGACGAGCATGATGCAAAGCACGATGCAAGGAGTGGGATGAAACAGCTGCCGGCAAGGAGTGGAACGACAAAGCCGGGAGCGAGCGTCAGTGAATCAGGATTAGGAAGAGAAAATCGGTAGCATGGTGCGAGTGTAGCGGAGTGGAGGAGCACCGGACCGGAGGGAGGAGCGGACGGAGATAGAGCAGGGCGAGCACGTTGCCCCGTTATTGTGTATCAAGATCTCTCTGGTCTCCTCTCTCCTGCGATGAGATTCTGACCAGAGGGAGGAATCGCATGGGGCAGGGGTTCCATACCGCAGGTGGAGAGCACCGGGGTGGAGGCTTCGCCCCTTCGGATTGGTAGGAGCGGGGTCAGGGGCAGGGGTCGGTCTCAGGGGCGATTATTTGCGCGGTAAGAAAAAGAACAGCATGGAACACTCTGTTCCTGGTCCCACCCGCAGCATTTTAAGCTCAGGTTCGATTCTCCACCCAACTATTGTGCTTTCTGGTCTTCCCGGAAGCGAAATCCTTCACCTGACTACGCGAAAATCCCCGTACGGCGTTTCGTATCCTTCCGCCATCG
>AQVQ01000129.1 GCA_000375685.1 crenarchaeote SCGC AAA261-N23 | reverse complement strand
TAATAGCTATTCTGAAAAGCCAATATATGGATTTTATGACTCCCACAATATTGTTTAAGTCTATGTTAGAAAAATTGAAGGAAGCAAGTCCCTTAGTCTTTTTAAGTTCAAGAAACACCCATTCAATATTGTTAAATATTTTATCTATCATCATTTGAACAACCTTTCTTGCAATTTTGTTATGCAAACCTTTAGTTATTGTAGGGATCAACCTTCTTGTTGTTTTAAGACTATACTTCCAACTTATATATAGCAAATCCCAATATAGACTAGGTAACCTTCTTACATCGGGGAAAGGATTCTTTTTTATTCTGGTTGTTCCCATAGGAATAACAGGTAATGGAAATATCCAAGCAATTAAATCATGATCGATAATGCTTTGAACCAAATCAATGCTTTGTTCAACATCTTTGTCTGTTTCCTCTGGATAACCTATTGTCATTGTATAGCAAGGGTAAATGTAGCTCTCATTCATAGTTGTCGTGGCATCAATTGTAACCTCTTTCCAGTCTTTAGCAGTCCATGGAAAAGCTTTTGCATACATATACTTATTGAATATCTTTTCGCTTCCTGTTTCTAATCCTACAACAGGAGCATTTCCATTGTCCTCTGAGTAATTGGCCAATTCTGAAATAGCTTTCACAGTTTTGGGGCTTTCTTTCACAGGAGGTGATGAAATATGGGCGAACGAGATCTTGTTTACGCCCATTTTTCTAACCTCTCCAAAGAGTTTAACCAATGCATCGTGGTTTACTTTTAATTTGCTGGATCCATAAAGCATGATATCATCCGTTATAAAATCAACATCTTTATAGCCAGCTTTAAGATTAATCTCAACTTCCTTTTTTATTGTTTCTAAAGGTATTGACATGAAGGTCTCAGGTGTAATTGAACAGAACCAGCATCCTCTTGGGCATCCTCTAGTTACTTGTACCTCTCCCAATCTTGCAGGCCTAATTATTGG
>AQVQ01000128.1 GCA_000375685.1 crenarchaeote SCGC AAA261-N23 | reverse complement strand
GTTTGTTGGTAGAGTAAAAGAATTGAATATTCTTGGTTCAAGAAAAAGATTGATTGTTGTTTGGGGGGCCGCCTGGAATTGGGAAAACAAGTTTAGTAAGTAAATATTTGTATAATTTTAAAAAAAATTTATATAGGGTTTTTTGGAACAACATTAGAGAAACAGATACTGTAGAATACTTAATTACAAGAATATCCATTTTTATGTACTTATTAGGTGTAAATTACTTTCTAGATTTAGCAAAAAATAATAACATTGATTTATCTACTAAAATTGACTATATAATAAAAGAAATAAATAAATTTAATGTTATATTTGTTTTAGATGATTTCCATCTGTGTAAAGATAAAAGAATTATTGAGCTTATAAATGAATTATATTATAAGACTAACTTAAAAATAATACTAATAAGTAGACAAAGACCTTCAAGCTATTTATTCTTTGAAAATCTAACTGAGATTAAATTAGAAGAATTTAGTATTGATGAAATTGATCTATTTTTAAAATCTAGACTAAATTATACCAAAATAAATTATGGCAAAATAAAGAGTTTATTACAAAGGTCAATAAATATATATGGATATCCATTGTTTCTGGAGATTTTTTGTGAGAATATAAAGAAAAATAAGAATATAGATTCTAAGATATTTAGTGATATTATAGGCAATATAAAAGAATTATTATTTTCAAGTCTTAATGATAATGAGCTGACCGTTTTAAGATATATCTCGGTTATTAGAAAGCCATTTACTTATGAGCTTGTTTCTTTTTTAACTACTAAAAAAGGTTCAATTAATGTTTATAAGGCCATTGATGGTTTAGTGAAAAAAGGATTTATTAAAAAAATGGGATACAACTTTATTCTACATGACTTTATAAAGTTAATTGCATATGAGAGCTTAGAAGATAAAAAGCTAGTTCATTCTCTAGCTTGAACCAAGAATATTCAATTCTTTTACTCTACCAACAAAC
>AQVQ01000127.1 GCA_000375685.1 crenarchaeote SCGC AAA261-N23 | reverse complement strand
TTAAGAAATATACCGTTTTGCCTTAGAACAATGACTAATTGCTTTCAATCCTCTTCTGAGTTTAAGATATTCCTATAAGCCGATTAAAATTCAATGGTCAATTGCTTTCAATCCTCTTCTGAGTTTAAGATAATAAACAAGACCTTGATAATATATCTTCCAGAAATACTTTCAATCCTCTTCTGAGTTTAAGTTAATTTCTAGCGGTAAGTGTTCATTGACATACTCTTTCAATCCTCTTCTGAGTTTAAGTATGAGCACTAGACCAAGGTATATTGATGCTGATACACTTTCAATCCTCTTCTGAGTTTAAGCGAAACCCTTAAGCTCCGAATAAAAGGAGAGCTTAAGGACTTTCAATCCTCTTCTGAGTTTAAGCTACTTAAACTACTTTTTGACACCATAGCAAAAAAACTTTCAATCCTCTTCTGAGTTTAAGTTGAAGCATTGGCCACAGGTTGTCCTTTGGTATTAACCTTTCAATCCTCTTCTGAGTTTAAGTCACTCGTACTTACTTGTACTTGTTTTGGTATGTACTTCTTTCAATCCTCTTCTGAGTTTAAGTTTTTAGCAGTTTCATGCTTTATCACCCAATATTTTCTCTTTCAATCCTCTTCTGAGTTTAAGTGTCTAAGCTTCCCAACGTTGACCAATTAAGTGATGACTTTCAATCCTCTTCTGAGTTTAAGCATCGAAGCATACAATAAACTTAAAGAAAAATATCGAAACTTGCAATCCTCTTCTGAGTTTAAGATGACATGAATGCGCTACGCACTGATGACATGAATGACACTTTCAATCCTCTTCTGAGTTTAAGAAACAACACTTACAACTTTCCCATTAGCAATAATTAGCTCTTTCAATCCTCTTCTGAGTTTAAGAATTAATTGGTTATATAGCCATTGACCAAAGTTGTATAATCTTTCAATCCTCTTCTGAGTTTAAGTGCCAAGCTATCACAAAGAAAAGCGTTAATACTT
>AQVQ01000126.1 GCA_000375685.1 crenarchaeote SCGC AAA261-N23 | reverse complement strand
TGGGCATGGAGAATGTATATTTGGTTTAATAGACAGTTATTCTAAAGATTTTAAGTTCTTTTCGGAAGACGATTTCATAAAGCTTGAAAAGAAACTCATAGAATGGAGATGGAAACTAAAGAATTATACACATAGACTGAGTGTAATACATGGAGATTTTCATCCTTGGAATATATTCTTCCTTGATAACAACGACTTCATATTAAACGATAGAAGTAGGGGGGAATATGGAGACCCTGCAGATGATGTTTCAGCTTTAACAATAAATTACCTTTTCTTTTCCTTACAAAAGTACAGAAAACTCTATGGATCCTTTGAAAGACTTTGGGAAATTTTCTATGAAAATTACGTAAAATTTACAGAAGACGAAGAAATTTTCAAAGTAATTCAACCTTTTCTTATTTGGAGATCTTTAGTTATAGCAAATCCAATATGGTATCCAAATTTAGATGATGAAGTTAGGGAAAAAATATTCAATTTTATAAGGAATTTAGCTGAGAACGATTTCTTTGATTATAAAAGGGTAAATGATCTTTTGAATGTCTAACAATTTTTGTGTTTGGCTTACAGGATTACCTTCCTCTGGAAAGACTACTATAGCTAAGTTTCTTAAAGAAAAGCTTAAGGAATTTAGCATAAAAAGTTACATTCTTGATTCTGATGAACTTAGAAAGATATTAACTCCTAATCCTAAGTATACAGAAGAAGAAAGAGATTGGTTTTATGATGTTCTTGTTTATTTTGCACACGTTCTAGTAGAAAATGGGGTAAATGTAATAATTGCTGCTACAGGAAATAAAAGAAGATTCAGAAAAAAATGCAGAGAAATGATAAAGAATTTCATTGAAGTCTATATCAAATGTTCCTTAGAAGAATGCATGAGAAGAGATTCCAAGGGTCTTTACAAAATGGCTTTGGAAGGAAAGATAAAAAATTTTCCAGGAATTCAAGATCCCTATGAAGAACCTGAAAATCCTGAATTGGTT
>AQVQ01000125.1 GCA_000375685.1 crenarchaeote SCGC AAA261-N23 | reverse complement strand
AGAGATGTTGCTATTTCAGTAATTGCAAAAACAGCTACAATAACTGCAAATATCTATAGGGCAAAGGAAGGACTTAAACCAAATAATCCAAAGATTAAGTCTACATATGCAGAAACCTTTCTTTCTACTGCTTTCGATAGAAATGTATCTGAAGAAGAAATTAGCTCAATGAATGCAGCTCTTATACTTTATGCTGATCATGAGGTTCCAGCGTCTACAACTGCAGGATTGGTTGCATGCTCTACTCTTTCAGATATGTATTCTAGTATTACTTCTGCATTGGCAGCACTAAAAGGTCCATTGCATGGAAGAGCTGCTGAAGATGCTTTTAATCAATTTGTAGAAATTGGTTCATTGAATAAAGTTGAGGAATGGTTTGAGGAAAAAATTATAAAAGGGAAAAACAGGCTAATGGGATTCGGTCATAGAGTGTACAAAACTTATGATCCTAGAGCTAAAATATTCAAATCATTAGCAGAATCACTTTCAAAGAAAAATGAAAAGGCCAATGAATATTTTAAAATAGCAAATAAATTAGAGGAAATAGGAATTAAACATTTTTCAGAAAAGAAAATATATCCTAACACAGATTTTTATTCAGGCATCCTTTTTTACTCAATAGGTTTTCCTGTGTATATGTTTACTGCTTTGTTTGCTTTATCGAGAGTTCTAGGCTGGTGTTCTCATTTTATAGAGTATGTCGAAGAGCAACATAGATTGATAAGACCGAGGGCAATTTATATAGGGCCTGAAAAAAGAGAGTTTAAGAAAATTGACCAAAGATAGATGTTAGATTTCAATAAACATATTAACCTTTAATTAACATTTAATTTGAGATGGTGAAACTGAATAAAACAGTATTAATTGCTATAATAGTAGTGGTTATTGTAATTTCAGGTATTCTTGCTTATTACTTTTTGATGTTTGGCACTCTGTATGTTTATATTATGGATCAACCAGAGTTAGTAAAAATCTGTCTTACTGTAAATTC
>AQVQ01000124.1 GCA_000375685.1 crenarchaeote SCGC AAA261-N23 | reverse complement strand
CCTTTGCCAGATACTCTCTTTCTGCAATCTGACCATTCTTCTTCCCTTCTTACTGCGTGAAGGCATCTATAATATGTCGAAGATAGATGAAGTCTACGTTTTCTCATATCATATCGAAGACATCGAGCAGCTCAGCTTGTGCCTCTTCGGGAGTTTGTCCCCAAGGCATGGCACCCTGGAATAGCTGGCACGAAGGCCACGAATGTACCTCATCATCCGGACGGAGGACTACGTGTAGAGTCCCGAAAGTATGGCATTTATATACCCCGCGATTTCCTTTTAATTTACGTCGTTGCATATAAATCGCTCTCCATTCAGGACAGGAATAAGTTCAGCTTGCAACCATTTGGCAATCTCGACCAGAATGCATCCTCTGGTGTATGTATTTTGCTCTTTGTGGATTTTCAGGATTAATTGAATATCTGGTTCGCCAAGACTATTCTTTGGCCAAATTTCTTCGGAGCCCACGGCTTCTTGTTCTTCATCCAGTAACTCCAGACGCGATTTACTGTTCGGATGCCAACCTTCATCTCAGCCGCAATGATTTTAGAGCTGATATTATTCGGTTTTTGCGCGGATTATGTAATTAACTTTGGCAGCAGTCAGCTTTAAAACTTTATTCTTTCTGCCTTTGCCCATGCCCTTGGAAAGTGCCTGAGTATATAAATGCCAAGCTTTTAGGACTCTACAGTTATCTCATAAAGGTGGCTGGAGATTTGGAGCTCGATTCTCTTATCTACTGGGATAAACAGCCTCCTCAGGCTACATTTTTAGAAGCCTGGCATTGACGGCCACAATAACCGTGCTGGCGCTCATGAGTATTGCGCCGATGGCTGGGCTGAGAATTATTCCGTAGCCATAGAGGATGCCCGCTGCGAGGGGAATGGCTAAGGCGTTGTAGCCCGTCGCCCATAACAGGTTCTGGGACATCTTTGTGTAGGTTTTCCTGGATAAGCTGACGATGCTCGCCACATCCCTGGGATCGTTCCTGACCAGAACGAT
>AQVQ01000123.1 GCA_000375685.1 crenarchaeote SCGC AAA261-N23 | reverse complement strand
CATTGAAAAACAAATAAAAGTTTGCTGATTGCTCCTCCTTAAGCCCCATTATGCCCTCATTCGAGCTCAGGAGAAGCGTTGCTGAATTTCCTTTTTAAAGTAAGGAAATTTACAAAATAATTATAAATTTAATCATCACTGCTCTTAAGAGAGAAGCTTTCATTTGTATAAATTAAAGAAGATTTACACGCATCCTTGAAATTCGCTATTAAAGCTTTATTCATTATATTGGGATAATCTGTAGATGTTCCCTCTCCATTTTATGTACTTCATTCTCTTTGCTTTAATTAGGTTATAAAAATATATAAAGTTAATAAATAATGAAATAAATATGATACTAAGATATTTTCCATTAATTTTTAAATAATTTTTTATCGAATTAAACAAAGTAGGAAGTAGAAAAACTAAATAAAAAATGTTAACTAAAATGGATAATACTATGGATGATAAAAAAAGAAGAATATTCATAAAGTAGTAGATGAAACCGTACACAAAGATTTTATGATAAGCCATAACAGTTAGCGCTGTTTGTCTGTTTGACCATTCAATAAATGATTTAAAATTTTCTTTTGAATAAACGATAGGCAATACTTTATCCACATAGTATATTTGCAATTTCAATTTTTTGCATCTCCTTGTTATTTCAATATCATCGGATAAACAATTTCGGAAATTTTCTATAAATTCATCGTCGATTAAATCTTTTCTGAAAGCTAAAGAACCTCCCCATCCAAATCTAGATATTCTTGATTCCATCAATCTTTGTCCTACGAGGCCCCATACTAGCTTTAATTTTGACCAAAAACCATCTATTGGTATGAAAAGGGGAAAAGTTGTTGAAATTCCTATCTTCCTTGAACTAAGTGGTTTAATAAGCTGCTTTAACCAATTCTCAGGAGCGTAAATATCAGAATCTGCCAAAACATAAACTTCATAATTCTTAAACTTTTCCAATGCAGTAGCTATAGCTTTTACTTTTCCGCTCCCCTTTCCTCTATTATCACTTATTAT
>AQVQ01000122.1 GCA_000375685.1 crenarchaeote SCGC AAA261-N23 | reverse complement strand
GGGCAAGTCCCTCGTGTTCGGTCCAGACAACACGGTCCCCGTCAATCCAGGGATTCTGGTTAAACCTGAGATCGGAAACTGGTAGGAATGCATCATCCTGGTTGGTAAGTTGAACCAGGATTCCTGTAGAGACATTCATCAGCATGATCCCTTTTTCGCTGAACACAATCCGGTCACGGGAGATTCTCGCCGTTTCAACCTGATGTAGTATGGGAATCGTGCTGTCTGAATTCATTTGCCCTTGTTCTCCGATCTTAATAAGTTGTTTTTTTGTCCCCTCTGTAAGGTTATATACGTAAAGCCCCCGTTCAGAAGCATTCAGGTATTTATTATCCTGGAGCCAGAAAAGCCGGTCTCCTTCCAAGGTCATATAGAACGGTTCTCCCGAAAGAGTAAAGAGAACGGCCTCGGTTTCAGGTACGGGTTCTGCGTTGATAGTCCAGGGAATAATGACCAGACAGATAATGACTATCAGTATGCCGCTGGAATGTCGATAGTTATTCATGGCTGAAAAAATGGTTAGGGGAAGCTGAACACCGAAGTTTCGTCATAGTCCTCAGCGTAGTATGGTGTCGGAATATATCCCCATGCATGGACATAGTACTGGCCATTCGCAGGATATAGCTTGTCTTTCGATGCGGTGACTGACCACACCCCCTGTTGTGAACTTGCCGATGTCGAATCCACGGTTTGCCCGGTTCCCCGGTTAATCAGGAACGCTTCGACATAGATATACCAGGGAGGTTCCTCCAGTCCCGATGCAGTACAGGTTCCTCCGAATCGGATGGTTCTCCAGTCAAACTTGGATCCAGTCGCACTGACGGTAACAGCGGCACGATCAAAGGCCGGCTGTTCATCTTTGGTTGCTGAAGTTGGCTCCGTGCTCCACCAGGTCATCTTTTGGCCAGCCATATTTTCCTTGTATGAATCAGGAATTCCGACAAGGTGTTCCGGGTGGACCTTCTCCATGTATTCAAGGACGGTGATGTCCTTTCCATGGAGTTCATTGATCAGGTCCAACTGCGCTTCGGT
>AQVQ01000121.1 GCA_000375685.1 crenarchaeote SCGC AAA261-N23 | reverse complement strand
CTTGAACCAAGAATATTCAATTCTTTTACTCTACCAACAAACTCAAAATTTATCTTTGGCGGAGAAAAATCAGATAGACTGTAATTTAGCATTGGAATGCTATTACGTGATTCACCTTTTTTAAACTTAAGCAGTAAACCAAAAGGCATTAATTCTATTTCCCATGAGTCAATTGCTAGTTCGTATAATTTTACATTTTTATTTTCAACTCTATGCCACCCTATTTCTTTAACTATTCCATACTTAAGAAAAGTCCTTATTCGAGCTGATACATGGTTTTCTTTCATCCTTAGTTTTTTAGCCAATTCTCTTGGATTAACTGGAGAATTACGAATTTCAGTTAATATCTTTAAGTTAATGTTATTTGATAAGATTTTCAAAATTTTCTCATTAACACTTTTATTCTTTAAGTGCATTCTGAACTCCTCACCGCCCTTAATACCAAGGGTCTACACTTCCAAACCAACTCATTGGTTCCCATCATTAATTGGGAGCTACAATCGTCATTAGAGGTGCAGTAAGAAGGATAAGTGCTTCCACCATTTGATTCATGCTCTGAATAAAAGAAAACGGCATTAAAAAGAAATGCTGACTGCTCATCTTCAAATCCAATAAAGTCCTCTATCAAGCTTAGATGATACGCCACTAAATTTCCTAATAGAAATTTAAATTCAAAAATATTTAAATCTATTCATCCTTGCCCTTAAGGGTTAGGCTTTCGTTTGTGTAAAAAAAACAATTGATCTCTTAAAAGATAAAAACAAGCAAAGTTAGAGGTTGCATGCTATGGTTTACTCTGTGTGAAATTTAAGCAATTCTGAGCAAACCTAAATTGTTTATAAATTTTAAAACCTTTCCCACAACTCTCTATCGATCTTCATAATTCAGCTATCTTTAAGAATCAAAATTATGAAAATTGAAATACTTGGTAGTCATCAATAGTATTCATAACTTACCATACGGAAGTAATTTAATAAACTACACTCAAGGCAATAATACATGAGCTACGTTACCGTGTCTACTAAAGTTAAGAAGC
>AQVQ01000120.1 GCA_000375685.1 crenarchaeote SCGC AAA261-N23 | reverse complement strand
ATTATCTTTAAGGTATCAGTAAAGGGGTGAAAATAAACTTTGTTAACTTTAATCCCTAAGTAGACTCTCTCCTTTTCCCCTCTTATTTGTTGACCAGCATTTGAAACTTTCTTTTGCCTGAATGTCCAACCTAATACTTCATCATCTCTTTCGATTAAAAGATATAAATAGAAAAGATCGTTTATATGCTGTAAAGTTATTGTAGCAATCTTATCTTTCTTATCAAGTTCTAACTTCATACTTCGTAATCATGCCTTGTTCATCAAATAGATAAACGTTTATGGATGGCGGTATCGATGTAATGTTCCCTATTTTGTATCCATATATATTATTGATGCCCTTTTCAGTTGAAATATCCAAAACACGCTGCGTTATTATCCCATCAAGTATTAGAGTAGAAGCTTTTTCTATCTTTGTCAGTCTTTCTATTATATCCTTTAATGGGAAACGATCTATTATGTTGTAATTATCATCAAGGATAATAGCTTCCATGGTACCAATCACTGATCTGACTAAATCGTTTATTAATTGGGCTTTTTCAATTTTCTTTTCAACCTTAACTTTCTGTAAATAATCGTTAATCGGTATTTTATCAGCTAAAGCATTAGCTATCTCTTTACCACTCAATTCTTCTACTTCCTTTCCGAATGGTGCTCTGGCAATATAATCTACTTTAGCAACGTTTATTACTTCTTTAATTATTAAATCACCTGCCCTATCCCCATCAACAAATAGAGTAACCTTTTTATTCTTTGAAAGATTGACTATTGTTTGAGGAACTTTAGAACCATTTAATGCTATAACGTTTCTATATCCATGCTTTAGCATATTAACGACATCGGCTCTCCCTTCAACAACTATTATCTCATTCGAGCTGTCTATATCAGGCCCTGCATCTAGTTGTTCAGGTCCATATTTTACAACTTGAGCTGATTTATAGCTTTCAATTAATTCTTGAACCAATTGTTCTGAATCTATATTTCTCGATTCTTTCCATTTTATTAAAATTTCTTTTGCCCTTTCAAGTATCTTTTTTCTTTTTTCTTCCCTAGCATCTTTTATCTCTTTTACTTCAATTTT
>AQVQ01000119.1 GCA_000375685.1 crenarchaeote SCGC AAA261-N23 | reverse complement strand
AAATTATTTAATTCTTTTCTATTCCTGAATTTTGCCACAACTCTAGCATCGTAGTCTCCTGTTACATCGTAAACTAAGCAAGTATTTGGTAGTTTAGCTATTTCATTTTCAACTTCCATCAGCTTACCTTGTGAGACTTTTATGTCTATAACAGCTATAAGATCATAGCCTAGTCTTTCATGATCAAGGAGAGCTGTATAACCTGTTATTATTCCTTCACTTTCTAATTTCTGTATCCTATTGATAACTGTTCCTACAGAAATGCCAAGTCTTTCAGCTATTTTCCTTGAAGATAATCTTCCGTTTTCTAGCAGTATTTTGACTATCTTTGTATCCAATTCATCTAAACTTTTCCTTCTTTTCATAACAGACTTTTTGCTATTGAAAAAGCCAATCTTGGATGTGATAATAGCTTAAAAGCAACCCTTTTTACATCCAAACCGTTTGCTAAATCAAGAATATCTTGATCTGACAAAACATCAGCTAATTCATCCAACATCTCATCTGGAAGGTTTTCAAGAACACGCATAGCTCTAAGACTTTTCCTTATTCTATTACCCCAATATTCATCATATCTTTGCTTAAATTCCATCAATCTTACTCTACTATTGTTGTTCTCCAATGCAGCTTTGGCCGCAACTTCACCTGCTATAATTCCTGCAGCTACTGAAGAATGTATTCCTGCTCCTGTAAGAGGAATAACGGTTCCTGCAGGATCACCTATTATTATAGCGCCATCAACAACATTTTTCTCTATTAAACCTCCAATAGGGACGGGCGCTCCTCTGTAATCAATTATTTCAGCATCGCCTAGCTCATCCTTAAAATCATTTATGAATTTATCCAAGAAGAGTTTCGCAGGAGCTCCTCTTACTCCTACACCAACCTCAGCCATTTTTTCATTTTTGGGAAATATCCATGCATAACCCTTCGGAGCCCACTTATTTGCAACATAAAATCTAACTGCATCTACATCTCTAAACTTTTTGCCAACCATTATGTATTGCACAGTAGGAATTGGTTCTGGTTTTTCCTCTATTCCTAAACTCCTAGCAGTTATCGAGGCATATCCGTCAGCCCCTATCACAAC
>AQVQ01000118.1 GCA_000375685.1 crenarchaeote SCGC AAA261-N23 | reverse complement strand
AAAAATTTAATTAATTTAATAAGAGAAAATAAATTAGTTTTTAAAGCAAAAATACCATCTGAGTTAGATTTGAAAAATGCTTACTTAAAATTAAATAAAAAGTTAATTAATATAATAAATGACAAGGTTTAAAAATTTTCACTCATTGCATCCTTCTTTAAAAGGAAGAATTAATTTTATTTTAGAAATTAAAAATTCGAGAACATTCGAGAATTTTAGCGATGTAGTTTTATATTTCGCAGGTATAAAAAGCAAAGTAAAATTGAAATTTAGGAGTGGTTTAACGATAGATTCTGATAAAGAAACAAAATGGTTAGCTCATGTTTTATACGAGCTATATAAAAGTGTTCCTTTAAAAGATGTAAAAGAAAATTGCGAATATTGCTGGCGTGTTGATTGGCAGAATAAAATTATAATCTTACCGAATGGATTGCGCTTTTATTTATACTCAGTAGATCCATTGATTTTCTCTGAAACTTTTATTCACGATATTCATTTCGTAGGATTTGATTTGAAAGATAAAGTAGTTGTTGATGTTGGGGCTTTTGTTGGAGATACAGCATTATATTATGCAAACTTAGGAGCAGTTGTTTATGCTTATGAACCTCATCTGATTAATTTTTATTGGTTGAAGAAAAATATTGAATTAAATCCACAGTTAAAAGATAGAATAAAAATATTTAATGAGGCGGTAGGTAAAGATGAGGAAATCGAAATACCAATAGGAGGAAACATAAACGGAGGTTTCAGTATATATAGTCCAGTTAAAGAAAAAGCTTTGAGGATAAAAAGTGTAAGTCTTAGAAAGATTTTAGAAGAAAACAATTTAAACAATCCATACTTATTGAAGGCTGGTTGCAAAGGTTGCGAATATTACATTATTGAAGATGATGCAATTTCAAAATTTGAAAAAGTGAAAATTGAATATACAAGTTTCAATAGACCGAAAGTAAGTTATATAATAAACAAATTAAAAAGCAAAGGCTTCAAAAAATTTAGAATATATAAACATAATTGGTTAATTTATCACTTATCAGATCATGGCACAATATATGCAGAGAAATAAAATTTTGAGTTGGTTTTTAATTAACTTTTTG
>AQVQ01000117.1 GCA_000375685.1 crenarchaeote SCGC AAA261-N23 | reverse complement strand
ATATGTCGCCCAAAACTTTTCTATTATCCTCATCTTCTTTAGTCCATAGCACCGAATCTAGCATTAGCTGTAAATCTTTCTCACTTATTGGAGCCCTTGAAACTTGCCCAAATGTATATCCTGGAACTATTGCCTTATATAAAACTTCGTCAGCCATATGATAATAAATTAGAAATACTATATAAATCTATCCTCATTATTTAATTATTATTATATAATTTAAAGACTAAACATGAATTTAAGCAAATACTACTCTCAAGATATAAAAAGGATTGATCTTCAAGAAATAAAATCGATGCAAAACTTTATAAATGAGTTCATATAGCCTTTATATGCCATTAGTTTTAAAGCTGTCGCATATCGATATAGATGATAAAATTCCTGATATAATCAAAAATGAAGCGTCAAGATTTTACTTATTAATTCATTCTTACTATCTTTCTGTAAATTACGATGGGGAGAACGGTGACAAAGTACTAGGAAAGATTTTAAATATTAAAAATGGAAAAGCAAGTCTCAAAAGTTTTGAGAACAATCAAGTAAAGTTTTACCTTTATAAGAAAGGAGACTTCGATTACCTTTACATTTCTAAGGAAAATTGGGAAGAATTTAGGGATTATGGTCTTATCGGTCTATTCAAAATTTCAGTAAGCTTGTATGCTCTAATTAAAAAAGATGATAAATATATATCAATTTATCCCAAAAATGACGTATTCTATGAAGAATAGGATGAATAGATAAAAAATTACAAATAATTTAAATAACAAAATTGACCAGCCTAGCATAAATATTTGAATTGAAAAATTGAAAGATAATTATTACTATCGATAATAAGACTTGTAATATAAAGAAACCTAAGATTAATTTTGTGAAGTTCATTTTACAAAACCTCCCTATATTCATACCCTCCTAACTCATAATAATTTAACAACAAATATAAAAACGGGCAAACAGTAATTTGTGTTGTGGAGGAGCTTATTAAAAGACTGGAGGAGAAAGGTATAAACGTTGAGGATTTGCTCATCAACGCTCTAGCAAAGGAAGACCCCCAAGAGGGTATTAAGCTGAGAGTTTCTTTAGCAGAGAAGTACATGAGTGAGGCAGAAGAATATGTAAAAAAAG
>AQVQ01000116.1 GCA_000375685.1 crenarchaeote SCGC AAA261-N23 | reverse complement strand
AGGAGCATTCAGTATCGCAATTATTAAATGAAGGATTCTTTATAGAATCCAGATACAGGGCTGGCAACCCTTTTAATGAAGGTTTCTTAAAACCAGATAAAATGGGGGANGCTCTGATCCTCCCGACTGTCCAGCAGATGCGAGATGTAGCTACGAATCAATGCTGGAAACCTTTGAGCTACTCTAAAAGGGAACCCTCAACCTTTTAGGGTGGGGAGGAGGTCAGGTACCTTTTTGCAGGAACAATACTTTTCCTCATATACACATTAAGGATTCTATTCTTCAATATAAAATATGTACTCTTTATTTGGTTTTTGGTTTTTTAGGTATGATGGTTTTTAGAATATCCTATGGTTTTACTCCGGTATTTGCGAGAAGCAAATTCCTCAATCCTACTTTAGCCTATGTAGAATATTATGCTTTGAATATTAGGTATTATTATTACATCAATTGAAAGCATCGCCCTTTATGGCTAGAATGAATAGGCTTAAATAATTATTTTCTAAAATTAATCAATGACTAGGAGGAATAATGCGATAAGAGCAACTGTTTCGATGAATATCGCTCTAACAAGCTCCCTCCTAGTCTTTTCTAAAAACTATTTAGAAGCTTTAAGATATGTTCTTTATTGGTTAAGAGAGAAAAGGATTAATCCTAATAAAAACAATGTTATTAGTGTTGTTCATAAAAAACTTTATAATATTCTTAAAAGTTTCAATCTTCCTTCGAAAATAGCACAAGACTGTTATAGAAATGCATTATCAATATACAAAGGATGGTATAATAATCCTAATAAAGGAAGGTTTCCTATAGTTTTTAAGCCAACAGTTTGGTTAACTCCTAAGTTCTCATATACAGTAGATTTTGAAAGAATGATCATAAGAATATCTAAAGTTGGAGAGTTTAAAATAACTGGATATCCAAGAAACTTAAAAGAGTATTTATCTTGGAAAATGAAGGAAGCAAGGCAAGTAATTCGCAATGGAAAAGCATTTATTAAAATAACCTTTGAGAAATTTATTCAAAAAATAGATCCTAAGGATAGCATAGCTGTTGATATAAATATGAAAACAATCGTTGTAGGAAAAGATGAAAACAATTTTGTTAAAATTAATACTAGAATTAATGAAATTCATAGATACAAATCATTA
>AQVQ01000115.1 GCA_000375685.1 crenarchaeote SCGC AAA261-N23 | reverse complement strand
AATATTCTTTAGTAAATAAAATAAGAATAAAAACACGAGAGTTTCCAATAATATTACGGTAAATCCTATTGTGATCGATTCCTTTAATACATTGTTTCCCCTAGCTATTTGTCTACTTGAAAAAAAAGTAACTATGCCTAACAATATCCAAGAATATTGCGTTAAGCTTAAAACGAACTGGTACAAGCCATAATCTTCAGGATCAAGTTTCCTTGTTGCTATTAAAGTAACTCCTATTAGAAATAAAACAGTTAATATGTTAAGAATGAGTGAAAGCCCTCCTTTTTTGATAGTTATTGGTAATTCCTCCATTTGTTTTGCAAATAAACGGTAATTAAAATAAAAACTTTATCCAAGTGCAAGTTTAATAAAAACAAAGCGTATAATTAAATAGATGAATAGGCACTTATTATACTCATCAATTATCGCCCTATCAGTTATCCTTATTTTTTTAGCTTCTCAATTTTTTACTTTTCAGCTATTTACTCCTGCACAAATTAATACTCCAGCAAATCCAAACAAAGCTATAGTAAAACTAAACCAAACAAATTATGAGACAAATTTAACAGTTCCGGGCAATCGATATGCGCTTAGAATAATAGAAAATGATAATATAGATAACTTCCCACAACTTATTCCTTACTATTTAGTTGTTGCTTATATAATCGATGCCTCCCATCAAAATAAAACAATCATAACATTGATAATCTTCAAGCAGAAAATTTATACAATCTATTTAGGAGCAGGAGATTATATCCTTGTGATAAACTTAGAGGTTAATTCACCTGCATCGATCAATATTCCAACGAGCCCTAGCTCTCAATATATTATGCTGATAAATTTAAGATATACTGCTTTAAGATTTTCATTATTTACTAACATGACTTTAAAAATTTCAATAAACGTTTCTAGATTGCCAGTTATTTCGGCAAGTTTTTATGGAGAAAATATATCCAACAAGACTATCTATGCATCTAGACTTTATGCCATTACGGATTTTGGTAATTTCAATTCTACAATGCTTAGCAATTTGCTTGCAGTGCTGTTCTATATAGATGGGATAATTGTGGGAATTTCAAATAACGTTAATACGAATTACGGAATGGTAATCTATTCTCAATTGGTCTATCAGAATTTTATTAAATTAGATTTA
>AQVQ01000114.1 GCA_000375685.1 crenarchaeote SCGC AAA261-N23 | reverse complement strand
TAACCGGGGTAATCTCGTATTTTGAAAATTCCTGATGTGTCCGACGATCTGATACAATTGCCAGGATCCTTTCTAAGAGGAACCATTTTGGGTCCTTCCGATCAACTATCAATGGGGGATGCATTTCTTGATCAAATATGTATTCCCCTTCGAGTACGATCAATTTTACGGTTTGTTCTTGCTTATTTTCAAATTTCGGGGTTTTTCAAAATGTACTTTTACTCGATGTCGTTGGATTTTTTTCAAATCGCTATTTGGATGATGTATTTTTTGTTTTTTGAACATGCCTAAAAGAGGGGGCTAATCGCTATTTGGATGATGTATTTTTTGTTTTTTGAACATGCCTAAAAGAGGGGGCTAAAACGGAATCCATGCGTTATTCAGGTGTTTTCCAGGTAGTGTGCGTATAAAGAGAAACCATACCTGAACAAGAGGATCTCCCCCTCATATTTCAGGCAACGGTCGAGGAGTCATTTAATCTTTCAGTTCATTCACCTTTCCGCTTACATTCACCGTAATCCAACCCCGATGAGTAATGACGGGAGTCATGTTCATATTGACACGGAATAAGTACTCCCCTTCCGGGAGTTGCGGTTCGGTGTATATGATAAGCGTGGAGACGTATGTCCCGTTGGGCGATACGACATACTCGGACGGCGACATGCTTACATTTAGGTATCGTGGCATGGGAATTTCCTCATCAGAATTTACTGATTTCTCTTTTACCGGGACTATCCGCTGTATGACCAGCCCCTGACCCTTCGCTCTCGTCTTGAGAATTATCTGTTCCTCTTTTATCTCCCCTGCATGTATCTCTATCCTGCTAGGATGAAACCATACCGGAATCCCCAAATGTTGTTTCCCTGGCGTCACATTTGGTGGTTCCCATGTTTCGTTCCTCCTACCCATTGATGAGATGTCTGTAACTTGGCTGGTAATGAGCGATAATACGCCGATTACTAGGATAAAAGTCGCGAAGAACAAAAAAATTAGCGTGGTTTTTTCCATCCCAGGTATCTCTCCGTTCAGTTTGCCGTGTGTAATGTCACCATCGAATCGGAATGGATCTGGACATCTAACCCGGAAAGATACCCCTCTGCAACTTCATCAATGTCTTCTTCCCAATTAAATTCCACATTCTGTAAATTCAGATCTTTCAACCGCATATCATA
>AQVQ01000113.1 GCA_000375685.1 crenarchaeote SCGC AAA261-N23 | reverse complement strand
AGCATTATCTCATGAAATTCTTCGCATATTGAAAGACAAAAGGCATGAAAGCCTTTAAATTGTTTTATTTTAAGGAAGTTCGGTAAAGTGATTATTAAACTTAATTTATAATTTACAAAAATTAAAAATATACTGAGTTTCGAGAATCTTCAATTATACAATTAATTTTTATCTTTGAATCATATGAAAAATTTATTCTTACCATCATTTAAAAAATTTTAATTGTATGGAAATAATAAGAAATTATAAAGATTTGTTAAATGGTTATCCTATTGGTACAGTAGTAAGTAATCTTTCCCGAAACCCAGGTTTATATTTTTTATTTTATCTTATAAAAAAGGGTTGACCGAAAGTGAATTTTAATTTTTGATTGGTTTATTTATTCGTTTCGTATAACTGGAGATTAAACGAACTGATGATGTAATCTGCTCATATCTGATCTTTGTTATAAAAGGGAAAATCGGGTTTCAATAATATTTGTAATAACAAATAATCTTTTATGTCTGATATTAACAATGTATCAAAAAAAGAATCCTTTATCATATTTGTAATATTTAGGGACGTATGTTTTATTTAGGAAATATTTTTAATGTCAGATTCATTTTTTGTTTCGTGTATTTTAGATATAAATATGGCTTAAATTTCATGTTTCAATAAATTGTTTGAAGAAATGTGTTAGTGGGAAAAACGCATACGAAAGCTAGGCATGATATAGTTTAGTTAATTACGAATGAAATCTTTGATCGTGTTTTTATCTGATATTTTGTATTATTACGCATATATGCTTGTATTCTGAAAATTTTTATATAAAAAGAATTACTATTTTTGCATTGTTTACCAGTTTCATAAATAACCATAAATATGTCTATTTGGATACCTTGTAAGCCGGTTGAAAGAAGCAAAGAAATAAACACAGGTATTATTAAGGTTAATAAATATTGAGTCTACAAATATACGATATAAAAGCTACCGGCTCAGTTTAAACATTAATTTCTGCAACGGTTAAAAGGACAACTCGAAACATTAACAAGAATTTTTAATTTAACGCTTTACTTTATTTTTTGAGATTTCGATATATTTAAATGTTAACTTATTTAACTTACTTGTAAAAAATTAATAAGCATCTTCACTATTTATATCCTGGTTAAAACCTGGTAGTTTAAAAATGAAAAGAGTAGCTTCAACAAAGCTTATGAATAAGTTTGTGGTT
>AQVQ01000112.1 GCA_000375685.1 crenarchaeote SCGC AAA261-N23 | reverse complement strand
TCTTGCTTGAACCTATTTATAAAATAGATGTTAAGACAACACAGGAATATATGGGTAACGTTTTAAAAATAATTACTACGAAGAGAGGTAAGATAATTACGGTTGAACAGCAAGAAAACCTTGTGTCAATTAAGGGCGAGATACCTGTAGCTGAATCAACTGATCTAGCTGATGAAATGAGAAGCGCTACTGCAGGAAAAGCTTTTTGGGCAACAGAATTCTCAAGATGGGCCCCTGTTCCTGAAACTTTAGCAATGAACGTCATTGTAAAGATAAGGGAGAGAAAAGGACTCAAGCTAGAGATACCTAGGGTTGAAGATTTTATTGAATAATTTCTATTAATTTTTTAATATATTTTATTTATAGAGCGACCGTAGTCTAGCGGTAGGATATCGGCTTCCCGAGCCGAGGACCCGGGTTCGAATCCCGGCGGTCGCAATTAATATAAATTATTTATAATAATGAATTTCTTATGCAAACACTTTTGCTTTCGGATGAGAACGGAAATATAATAGGAGAAGGATCTATTGAAGAATGTCATACAGGACAAGGAAAAAGGCATTTAGCTTTTGTTGTAGCTATTTTCAATAAAAGAGGAGAAATATTAGTTCAAAAAAGGGCAATGAATAAAAGATTCCCTCTTTATTGGGAGCTTCCTGCAAGTCATTTGTTTAAAAATGAAACATTGGATTATGCAATCTATAGAACTTTGAGGAGAGAACTTGGAATAGAAGAAAAATTGGATTACAAAAAAATATTCGAATTTAATTACTTCGTAAGATATAATTCATCTAATATAGTTGAGAACGAGCATTGTCTACTTTTCACTTGTGAGTATGATGGTAAGATTATTCCAAATTATGATGAGATTTATGAATATAGATTCTTATATCCTGTCAATGTTTTAAAAGAGCTTAAAGGAGAAAAGATTTCTGAATGGTTAAGGATACCTTTAGAATTTTTGATAAAGACAAGATAATGATATGGTAACGAAAGAAGTTGCACTAATTAGTGGGGCATCAAAAGGTATAGGAAGAGAGGTTGCAAAATATTTTGCGGAAAATGGAATAAACTTAATACTAATAGCAAGAGATGTCTCAGCACTGAATGAATTGGCTGAAGATCTTTTAAATAAATTTGGAATAGAAGCTAAACCAATACCGTTAGATATATCAAACCGAGGTAATTTTAACGGAATTATAAAGAAAAC
>AQVQ01000111.1 GCA_000375685.1 crenarchaeote SCGC AAA261-N23 | reverse complement strand
AGAGCCACCAGGCAGAACCTGGGAGGCCGGCGATATGGATTGAGTGAATGAGCATGATGTTCGCGGACTTGGACAGGTCCAGAGGGGCTCAGTTTGGCTGTGAGGCTTATGAGAAAGCTGATAGTAGTGAGGATTGTACATACGCCATCTGACATGGGATCTATGAAGGAGGGCCTGGAAAGAGATGGTGTCGGCAAGATCGGTAGGCAGAGATGGGAGGAGAACCAGAGGCGAATCGAACGTTTCTGGGAGGACGTTGAGAAGGAGGTGATGGCACAAGGCCTGGATCCTTCCAAGCTTCGGATCTACCAGGACGGCCTGCCATGTGCAGGCGAGCTGGGGGAGAAGATCGTGAAAGAGACTGCCTCGAAGGGCAGTAAGAACTACCAGATCATCGAGAGGCTGATGGCGAAGGGTGCCAGAATAGAGGCGACTGAGAGTCCAGATCTTCTGAGGCAGGAGTACAGCTACATCAAGGCTCTTATGGAGGCTAAGACCGAAGTGGAGAGAAGAGGCGCCGAGGCCAGGTACAATCAGGTCAAGGATCGGCTGTTGGAGGAACGCGATGCCTTCATCGCCAAGTCGATCGACTCTACCCTCCAGGAGGGCGAGACAGGGCTGCTCTTCATTGGGGCCTCCCACAATGTTCTACCCCGGATTCCGAAGGAGATTGAGGTAAAGTGCCTCGATTGAGCCGCAAGATTTAGAAGGCGATCTATTAAATTAAGCATCAGTGGTCATAAGATCATTATAATTCTCTGCTCTGAGCCTCAAGACGCGATCAAGAGCCACCCTCAGCTCCTCCGTCTCGGTGAGGCGGATCCGGGCCGAGCCGCCGGAGTAAATCAGGTCCAGCTCTGAGCACCCTTCAGACTCATCCGCCTCCAGGAGGCAGATCTCTCGTAGGGGCACCTCGAAGACTACCTCACACGGCGACCTCCTCCACAGGATGAGTCTCTTGCTTGTTAGGTGCCAGACTCCGGGAAGCCAGGAGCTCAAAGCCCCCTGGCTCTGCAGGTATCCGAAGGCCCTGAAGAGGACCTCCTCATCCTCTGCAAGGGGAAGCTCCTCCCTCTGGGCGCTCTCCCTGCTGCTCCTGTCCCAGTCCTCCATAATTCCGTATTTCAGCATCGTTTCCATGCTTGCCAGCGCCGCCCTCAGGTTCAGGCCGATCAGGGGAATGCCTGCCACTGATATGATCAGGTCGGCGCTGAG
>AQVQ01000110.1 GCA_000375685.1 crenarchaeote SCGC AAA261-N23 | reverse complement strand
AGAAAGAAGAAGCAAACTTAAAGAGGAAGCTGAGAAGCAATATCAACAGGCATTGGAAATGGGAGAAATAGAAGAGGCAAGAACTTATGCCCAGAGGGCTATAAGATTAACGGATAGAATGGTAAATGACGCTATTAAATTACTTTCATATATGGGGATTCCTTGTGTAATAAGTCCCTCGGAAGGTGAAGCTCAGGCAGCTTATATTGCTAAAAAGGTGGTATTAAAAGTTAAAGATATAGATGAATTAATGAAGATTTATGAAGAGGCTAAAAAGCAACAGCTTAATGTAGCAATTATAGCTGATAGAGGTTTAACACAGATACCTGAAGGTACAATTACTTGCATTGGAATAGGGCCTGATTTTTCTGAAAAAATCGATAGAGTAACTGCTCATCTTAAACTTCTTTAACTACGGAACCAATCTATCTACATCCCTTGGAAATAAAACTACCTCCTTTATGTTTTTTTTACCCGTTAATATCATAAGAAGTCTTGATAAACCTAAACCAAATCCTGCATGTGGAGGAGCGCCGGCTTCTAAAGCCTTTATATAAGTTTCAAAATTTTCAACGTTCAAGCCAAATCTTTTGAGTTTTTCAACAATTTGCTCACTTTTATATATTCTCTCTCCTCCTGAAGCTATCTCTAAAAATCCATAATTTAAGTCAAAAGATTTCGTTAGATTTCTGTTATTTTCATGCTCATAAGTGTAAAACGGCTTAAGTATAGTAGGCCAATCGGTTATAAAATAGAATTTTTTTCCAATTTTTTCTTCTATCAATTTCATATATTGTGAACTTATGTCATCACCCCATTTTAATCCATATTTTTCTAGCATTCCTATAACTTCCTCATACTTTATCCTTTCAAATTTGTAATCCAAATTTATCCTGTTTACTTTTAATGCGTCGAAATGCTTAGAAGCTCTTTCATAAGTTACATTAATAACCTCCTTCAAAAGAGATTCAAGAAGGTCCATAATGTCTTGATAAGAATAAAAAGCACACTCAACATCAAACGATATAAATTCTGATAAGTGATAAGGCGTTCGTGACTTTTCGGCCCTGTAGTATTGACCTATTTCGAACACTTTTTCAAATACGCCTGCACACATTTCTTTATATATCTGCGGACTTTGTGCAAGGTATGCTTTTTCTTCAAAGTAATCAATTTTAAAAAGTTCAGCTCCTCCTTCCGTTGCAAATTTAATTATTTTTGGCGAAATAATTTCGGTAAAATCA
>AQVQ01000109.1 GCA_000375685.1 crenarchaeote SCGC AAA261-N23 | reverse complement strand
TATTGAACTTTGCGAAAGGAACTTTAGTTAGTTCAGTGATTCAAAAAGGGAGTTTTGACTCTTATCAAACATTCAATACAATCTTCCAGTATGCAAGATTAAATGAAGAATATCATGAAATAGCATCTGAAAACGGATTTTATTCCGCTATGATTCAGTATGATATTATTAGCCCGATAGAGCTAAACTTTGGTTTCATTGCAGTTCCTATAACAAATCCGAGTGTTATACCTTACAATGTTACCTTCTCTCAAAATGGTACTGTCTCTTTAGGATTACATTATTATGGAAAATTAGCATATGGAAATACTAGTTTAGAATTGACACAGGATGAAAGACTTTATACATATGGAGGTTTTTCAGGAATTTTGACAATAATAAATCCATATGGAGGTGCTGTTATAAGAGCTATAACATCGAATTTTGCAAAAACAACTAAACAATTAACAGCTATTTATACTATTAACGGTGTAGGTTGGAAGGAAGTATTTGTAGCAATAGGTAGCGTAAAAAGTGCAAGCCAAAGAGCGGGAACTTTAGATTATTTCTCTCTCCAATATTTCCCAGTAGGAACAATGTATGCCCAAGATTCTCAGGCTCAAAAAATTAGTAATATAAACACTAACTATTTAATATATAAACTAGAATTTTTTAAAAGAATTTAATTTTTTTCTATTATACTCTTAATTTTTTCTTTGAATTCATTTATATCTTTTTCATTTATTTTATAACTTGGTAGCAATCGTAAAATATTTAGTCCTGACTTTAGTGCTAATATAAAATTATCTTGTAATCCTCGGATTATTTCATTTACTATAATGTTAAATTCGATTGCAACCATTAATCCAAAGATCCTTGTCTCTTTAATGATTCTGTACTCGTATAGTTCTTTTAAGGTCTCTTTAAAGATATATGCACTTTTATTAACTTTTTCTAAAACGTTATCTTTATTAAAAGCCTCTATTGCCCCTACTATTGAGGCCATGGCTAAAGGATTTCCACCATAGGTACTTCCATGATCTCCTTCTGTTATCTTTTCTGCAATCTCTTTTTTGTAGAACACAACGCTTAAAGGAAATCCTCCACCTATACCTTTACCTGCGATAACGATGTCGCCTATTGCTTTGCTTCTTTCATGCGACCACGTATATCCTGTTCTTCCAAATCCGCACTGTATTTCATCAAATATAAGTAATACGTCGTTTTTTATACACTCTTCATAAATAACGTTTAAAAAATCTTCTTTAGCTTCGTAAACACCTCCTTCGCCCTGAACAGGCTCTATTATTACTGCTGCTGTTTCTTT
>AQVQ01000108.1 GCA_000375685.1 crenarchaeote SCGC AAA261-N23 | reverse complement strand
CCGACAAGGTGTTCCGGGTGGACCTTCTCCATGTATTCAAGGACGGTGATGTCCTTTCCATGGAGTTCATTGATCAGGTCCAACTGCGCTTCGGTGGCATCTGATCGGATGACTCCTTTCTCATCCGCCGCACTCGCTATTCCAATCAATGCAGATACAAGTATGAGGACCAGCATGAAAACCGATCCCGTTTTTATTCCATAGAGTTTCATGATTTTGCTCCTTCACAGGCCTGGTGGCAAATGCCAAGGGAAGGCCCGGTAATGTGACAGCGTAGGTAGTTATTACGTTCCTTGTGGCTGTCGTGGGATGAGGGGTTTATCCTCATCCTCCATGGGTAATTGGACCCAAGTGCATAAACGATCTCTGTGCCAGATCCAGAACTATCAGCAGAATGGTTCGGAATACGGCACGTGACGGTATTGATGATTCTCTGTATCAATGATTCTCCCGGATGAGCACGGTCTGCATCTCGATCCTGGCCGGAATGATATTTTAAAATCATGCACATTGCCGAAGATTACGAATTCGCCATCCGAAGTCTGCAAGTGCGATTTCGATTGCTGCTGTTTTTTATTGGTGTATCATTTCAATCTACTCCTTGCACGAAAGTAATCATCATAACCGTTAATAGGACAATCACCGGATCACTGAAAATCCCCCTGGAACATAAGGGAGAATTAAAGCCTGTCAGTGTCCCCTACTCTGAAGCTAACTTCCCGGAAAAGCGATAATAGAGGGCAAATCCCCCGTACACGAGCGATGCAATAACTACAGCCTCGATGAATAGGACCGACAGAAATACTATGGGAGAGTACAAGTTCGGGAAGGCGCCGGACAAAACTCTCACAAATTAGAGCTGGTAAAGGAAAAATGAGAGGAAGGAAATATAAAGAGAGAAAAAGCTTTTTACTAGTTTGTTATGGCGAAGAACCAATTAAAAATGCTGTTAAAAATTTGCCTGGTGTTGATGTGAGCGATGTTAGGAATTTAAGTGTAAGCAAGCTTGCACCAGGAGGACATCCAGGAAGGTTAACTTTATGGACATATAAAGCATTTAAGTATTTAGCAGATAAGTTTGGTTACATAGGTGTTATAAGATGAGTGCTAAAACCATAATAAATAGGTTCATAATAACCGAAAAAGCTTTGAAGTTAGCAGAAAAAGAAAACAAGATTACATTGGTGGTTTCGTTAAATTCAACAAAAAACGATATAAAGAGAGAGTTAGAAAAGAACTTCAATTTAAAGGTGGAAAAGGTTAATGTAATTATAACTCCAAAAGGAGAGAAGAAAGCAATGGTTAAGCTTTCCAAAGAACAATCCGCTGTTGATTTCTACGCTAAAATAG
>AQVQ01000107.1 GCA_000375685.1 crenarchaeote SCGC AAA261-N23 | reverse complement strand
CGTAAGAATAGAGCTTAAGGCCGACAACAAACACATCAGGACACTCCAACACTGTACAGGCTTTAATTATTTCTTTTCCAAACATATGAGATTTTTCAGTTAAATTAGTTAATACGACCTGCGCAGTATAAGCTTTAAATGCAGGAAATCCAAGGAGTTTAGTCTCCTGAGCTATCAAAGGCCAAGATTTAACTCTAACTCTAATACTTTTTGCTCTAACCCTCGGATAAAATCCCATTGAACCTCTTCTAGGTGTGCTCATGGCGTTTCAATCAATATGGATGAAAATTATTTACATCATTCTTAAATATATACTTTAAATCCTAAACAGATTGAATATACTTAAGGTACCAAATATAGCTTCATCGGTTCTTATAGTTTCTATTCCTTGGTTGGGAAATATATTTAAAATGAAATCTGAATAATCATTGATATTAGCATCAAATTCACGGAATATCTCATGAAGACCTTCCTTCGGTGATCCAAATAGAAATATGATTTCATTATGGGAAGAAAATATTCTTTTAAGTTCTATACATAGATCTAAATTTAGCGTTTGCCCTTCCCTTGCAGTTGAAATAACCAAAAAGCCCTTCTTTTTCAATTCTTTAAGAAATTCTATAAAATTTTCAACAAAAGATACTTTTTCTAGTAAATCTTGCTCGGCAGTATCAATTTCCCATGCATGATTATGTTTTTTTAATAGAATCATTTTGCCCTGTATGTTCTTTTCGTATTTTAAATTAACTCTTTCATTACGGTCGATTATAACTTCTAAAATCTTTTTGGTATGGTCGTAATTTAATACTAAACCTATCCTTTTATCTTTCCATTTCTCGTATTCGGCCCTTATGGGAGGAGCACATCCAGTATACTTAAAATTTTTATCAATTTTAAACCTAAATTTTCTTAAATAAGAAGGAGTTAAAAAGAAATCCATAAGACTAATAAGTTGGTCATCACTTTTATGATGCTTAAATACGATAATTTTTTTCAACCTGAATAAATTAGCAGTTCTAATCAGATTTGCTATTCTTACAGTTTTCTCTCTTAAGTGTGGTATATCGGAAAAAATATCACTAGGAAATGCTATATAAAAATTTACCACTACTTCTTCGATTCCTTCGGTTTTTCTTCCTTTTTCTTCTCTTCCTTCTTAATTACAGGTTGCTGAGATTGTTTGGATTTATCCATAAATATAGATGTACGTTGCCGACCTCCCATGTTTATTACATAAAAAATTCAATTCAACTAAATAAAAACTTTTAAATTTCTTTGGTAATATTTTTGTCCAATATTCCTCTCTTTAATTCCATTATGTTTATTTTTTCAACTTTTAAATTCTGAATGATAAAATTGAAAGC
>AQVQ01000106.1 GCA_000375685.1 crenarchaeote SCGC AAA261-N23 | reverse complement strand
TTCAAGATAGAAAGTTTGTCTTTCAACAGTAACCTGTTTTTCCTGCATTGCTTCAAGTAAAGCTGACTGGGTTCGAGGAGGAGCTCTGTTTATTTCATCCGCTAAAATTATATTTGCGAATATAGGTCCTTTTCTGAATTCAAATTGTGAGGTAGCTCTATTGAAAACATAGCTCCCGAGTATGTCCGAAGGTAACATATCCGAAGTAAATTGTATCCTTTTAAATTCAAGATTGAACGCTTTTGCAAATGATTTTGCCATAAGGGTTTTTGCCAATCCAGGATAATCTTCAATTAAAATATGAGAATTTGAGATCAATCCAAGCAATACCAATTCAAGCACTTCTCTTTTTCCTACAATAACTTTTGAAACTTCATCCAAGATTAATTTTGGTAAACTTTTTACTTTTTCCATAATTTCTCTTTTATCGTTACTCATACCCTAGCTTATTGACTATTTTATAAAATTTAGTAAGAGCTTTGATATAATTTTTGCTATCTTTTATATATTCTTCGTTTTCTTCTGGATAAACCAATGCGATCACATCTTTTTCTTTTATGATATTTTTGGAGTTCTCTTGAGACAACTTTACATTAAGGTTTGTTTCGATTATTTCTTTTATTGTGTAGCTTAACATTTTCCTAGATACCAAGGATCCTTCTATAGCACTGTTAATCATTTTTATCTTTCGTGTTAAAGGATTTTCAAAGGAGATTTTCAATTCCCTTTCACCTTTACTTTTCGCTAACAATTTTGAACAAAGATGAATAAATATACCGATTTGTATAGCAAAAATTAAGAGGATTAGAAAATATATTGTATCCAAAGAAGATAAAGAAAAAGGTATAATGATAGATGCGGCTGATAAAAGCAATAAGAAAATTATATGCTTATATAATCCATTATCCAACATTTTTCAAATCATTCAATATTGAATTTAACAATGAAGATGCATATTCTGCATCTTTATTACTCATTTCATCGATACTGTATTTTGCTTTTTCAAACAAATTAGTTAAAGAATGCAAATAGTTCGACTCATATCCTATCAACTTCTTTATATAACTTTCAAACTCCCTTGCGGTTAAATAACTTGGGTTGTTTATTCCTTTACTTTCAATAAACTCGCAAAATGATTTATAACAATACAGTATGTAATCTTTAGGATTTGAAAAGCTAAATCCTGAATATTTTAGGTTTATTTCGTTTATTTTGCTAATGAATTCTTCTCTCAGGTTTTTAATATTTAAAGTATTTTTTTCAGTTCTGGGCTTTCTAACAGTTAATACAATTGATGTTATAGAATAGGCAAGAAAACCTATTACAATAATAAAAACAGATAGAAAAACTATAGAATAAATGCTAAAAAAGCTATTGTCTGAAATT
>AQVQ01000105.1 GCA_000375685.1 crenarchaeote SCGC AAA261-N23 | reverse complement strand
TTCTTCATGAGTTGGATGCAGCACATTAATTCTGTCAAAAATATCCAGAGGATACGTGTACCCAAAATCCAGGGGCGCCATCAGCTCTTCATAAATCCTTGGAGTTATAAAGACAGAATACCTGTGGAGCAGCTTACTGAGAAGCTCCAATTGGTTTATTTTGGCAAAGGCACTTGCTATATCCGTATCAAGGATAATCGACTTATCCAAGAATGAGGTCAACTCCTCGCTTTATATCTTCCTTGCTGGGAGCTGCATCCACCCTGGCAATTCCTTTGATATCCAGAATATCCTTAAATCCCTCAAAGGATGTACCTGCAATTTCTGCAGCTCTGGAAAGCGAGATTTTTTCAGATTTGTAAAGCTCGATTGCCATTTCCGTTCTTATGGCGGGCCTTACTTCAAGCAATGTCCTGAATGCTTCCTCGAACAACGCATCCTTATTCTTGTAATGGCCTGCTCGTATCAAGCCTTCCATTCCATCCTTCAGAACAGCGTCTGCAGTCATAATAAATTATCATATGTAGGTACTATAATTAATCTTCTATGGATAGACCGCCCTCAGCGCCGCCCTCCTCCCTCCTCAGGCACAGCACTTCTGGCCTTCTGCCATGGCCGCCACCTCTGCCGTGCGGCCCTAGCTGCCGTCGTCTATTACTATTACGCGGTCTGCGTACTTCCTGGTGCGCAGGACCACGCTGCCTATAGATACTTCTTCGTTATAAGCCGGCAGAATGGCTGTAACTCCACCCAAACCCTCCCCTCCCTTAACAAATTCGGTGATAATATGTTCTTTATATTCTAATACCAGTCAACTCACCATGAAGCTCCCTTCTGCCCCTTGCCGCACTAGACCATTGAGAGCTTGCCGGAACTCAAGCAATCTAGTAACAAATGGCTGCAAAGAGCGAACTTCATTAATAATATTTAGATGTTTCGTCGTCGACGACGCCCACAAATTGCTAGCCCCTCTTATCACAAACCGGTAACCGACGTCACCGGTGGCCTCGAAGCCTCATCAATTCAGGTACTGGCTGTGATAGCAGGCCGCCTTTGCCCCTCCCGGCCGTGCTAGCCTGGCGGAGGTAAGGACCTTTAGTACGAAATATTTCAGAAGCGAATATCCTGCCTGGATATAAAGTTAGTGATCGGTAGACAAATGTCATGCCAGTTAGCGCTTTTTGCATTTGTGATCAGTTAGAGGAGATCCTCCCCGGAAAGTGCCAAAAAGCACAGAGTCGAACTTGCCGCAAAGCAGCGGGGCCGGATTTCGGCGATCGATAACTGGCTCTTCGGTGCTCTGTATGGTGAACCTGGGGCAGAATTTCTCTCTCGTCTCCGTGCCTCTGTGGTGAAGTTAGTAACCGCAGAGTTTCATCCGTAGCAATAGCGGCATCCTCTCCCCACGGCATGTCCC
>AQVQ01000104.1 GCA_000375685.1 crenarchaeote SCGC AAA261-N23 | reverse complement strand
AAGAAGATGAAAGTTTCCGCTATGAGGTATTAGGCTTGTTGGGGATAAGGGATATCATGGATGAATTGAGAAAGCTTAGAAGAGATTTTAACCATTTTATGAGGCTAGGTGAAAGAAGATGAGGGAAAATGCTAAGTTATGGAAGAAAAACTTTAAACAGCGAAAAGAGAATGAGAAAAAATGGAAAGAGAGTACAAATAAAACGTTTGAATTGCTTAATTAATATTATTACAGACATTCGCGATATGTTAGATTTACAAGCAATTCTAATTATTATGTATGAGTAATATTGATTAGTAATATACGGAAATTTTAAGCATACTAAAGTTATTAAATTTGTTGAGAATTACCATGATAAGGTTGTATACGAAAACTATATATATGATTATTGCGTATACATAATATGTCAGACGTACTAAGCGTTAGAGTAAATAAAGAGCTTAAGAAGAAAGCTAAGGAATTGAGAATCAATATCAGAGAGGTTGTGGAAAAAGCTTTAGAAAATGCGATAAGAGAAAAGGAAAAAGAAGAAATTAAAGGGATAGCTATGAAAATCAAAGAATTGATGAAAGATGTGAGCGAAGAAGATTGGGTAAGAGCCGTTAGGGAAAGTAGAGATGAAAGATGAAAAATTTTTATTTGACGCTTCAGCTCTATATTCACTCTTAGATTACGTAGATAAAGTAGATGTGAGAAAAATTCATATACTTACTCTAACCTTTTATGAGGTAGGCAACGTTATATGGAAGGAGTATTATTTACATAAAAAGGTTAAAAACCCGATAAACCTTGCTGTACTTTTTAACAAGTTTATGAGAAAGCTTAACATAGTAGAAGATCCTCCTATGGATGGTGTGATGAAAATTGCTGCAGAAAAAGGTTTAACTTATTATGATGCATCTTACGCACACGTTGCAGAATCCTTAGGACTTGTTTTGGTATCCAACGATAAGGAACTAATAAGAAAAGCTAATGCTATTTCATTAAAAGAATTCATGAAACTTATATAAATAGAATTAATTTTTTAATAATTTGTAAAATAGTAGTTGTAATATAGAATTAATAGAACCAGGAAATGAGGTATCATATTTGTAATAACTTTAACATATTTCTATGACTCATAAAATTTTATTATTATAATTTTAACATACTAGGTATTTAGAAGAATAAACATGAGTATTGAACTTGATCATCATCTTAAACTAGCCCTAAAATATTTTGAGGAAGGGAAAAATATTGCTGATAAAGATCCTGTCTATGCCAGCGAAAAACTTTACATAAATGAAAGCCTCACCATTTATGGCGGGGATGAAAAGGCTTAAATAATTATTTTCTAAAATTGATCAATGACTAGGAGGAATAATGCGATAAGAGCAACTGTTTCGATGAATATCGCAATATCAGAATCCCTCCTAGTCTTTTCTAAAAGCTATTTAGAAGCTTTAAGATATGTTTTGTATTGGTTAAAAGAAAAAAGAA
>AQVQ01000103.1 GCA_000375685.1 crenarchaeote SCGC AAA261-N23 | reverse complement strand
CTTTTCATTCTAGTCATAAAAAGTGAGAGGCTTTCATTTGATGTAAGCATGGAATATAGAATATTAGGCAAAACAGGTTTTAAAGTTTCAGTAATAGGTATGGGTACTTACTATGATATTGGCTACATTATATTAGCAAGATTATTTGGAATAAGAAGACATAAAGAAAGGTCAATAAAAGCAATAAGACTTGGATTGGAAAACGGCATAAACTTAATCGATACTGCAGAAATATACGAAACGGAACCTTTAGTTGCTGAAGCAATAAAAGGTTTTAAAAGAGATGAATTATTCATAGCTACAAAGGTTTGGCCAACACACTTGAGATATAAAGATGTGATAAAAGCATGCGAAAGAAGCTTAAAAAGATTAGAGACTAGTTACATTGATTTATATCAAATACATTGGTATAATTCCAGAGTCCCTTTAAAAGAAACAATGAGTGCAATGGAATATTTGGTTGATCAAGGCAAAATAAGATACATAGGAATTAGCAACTTTAATCTACAGCAAACTGCTGAAGCAATGGAATCTTTGAAAAAATATGAATTGGTATCTACGCAAATGAGATATAATTTGATTGAAAGGGAAATTGAAAACGATATCATTCCTTTCTGTGCGAAGAATAAAATTGCAGTGTTAGCTTACTATCCTCTTGCTCATGGTAGGTTAGCTAAATTGGATCCTTCAAAGGAGAAAATCCTATTTGAAATACAAAATAAATACGGCAACAAAACACCTTCGCAGATAGCTCTAAATTGGATAATCTCAAAGCACGAGCATGTATTTCCTATCCCTAGAGCGTCGAACCCTATTCATGTTAGGGAAAACTTAGGTGCTGCTGACTGGAGACTAAGCCTTGAAGATATTAAATTGATTGAAAGTATTTCAAATCGATAAACTTTATAAAGCTAAAGAAAATATACACGTCGATGAGTTTAAAGGATAAAATATTGTTCGTTAGACCTTGGAGTCTAGTAATAAGCTTAATATCTGTCACAGGAGGGACTGCTTTTGCTTTTTATGAAGGATATCCCTTTAATCCTTTGTTCTATGTTCTTGCTTTAATAGGAGCAGTATCAGCACAAACGGCTGTAAATGTTATAGATGATTACTTCGATGTAATATACGGAGCAGATAAACCTAATGCCCCAACAGCTAAATATAGGCCGCATTTGGTTCTTCAAGGAATTTACAGGCCTGTTGATTTAATTTACATGACCATGGGTTTAATTGGAATAGGGACAATTGTTGCGATTGTGTTATTCATATTATCAAGACCTTTAGTTTTATTGTTCGGGGCTTTAGCCGTCTTTCTCATATACATATGGGCAGGACCTCCTTTTAAGTTAAAATACATTGGATTAGCAGAGTTTGAGAACTTTTTGGTATTTGGACCCGTAATGGTAACTGCAGCTTACTATGTACAGAGCGGTATTGTTACAACTTCTGCGATTTTAGCTTCAATCCCTTTCGGATTTTCTGAAGCTGTTATAG
>AQVQ01000102.1 GCA_000375685.1 crenarchaeote SCGC AAA261-N23 | reverse complement strand
ATAAAAAGGGCTATGGGAGATGTAGTATATGTAATTCGTGATACAAATTTGCCTGTGCCTAGGAAAGATGATGTTTTCATAGTAGTTTCATACAGTGGAGAAACGGAAGTTGTTGTAAGTTGGTGCAAAAATTTCAAAAAAATGGGCGGAAAAGTTATCTCAATAGTAGGAAATAAGAATTCAACGATCGCTTCAATATCCGATGAATTCTTTCATATTGAAAGCAACTATAAAAAAGGGGAACCAAACAGGTTCTATTTAAAAGCAGCTTTCCTCCTTAGTCCTCTTCCCATATTCTTAGCAGAAAGATTTGCACAAAGAGGTTTCAGGATGCCAGAATATGTTCTTAGATGGTACCAATCAGTAATATCTATAATTTAAATTTTAGTCATGCGCAACTCTTATAGGTTTTCTTAAAAGATCGTAAAATTCTCTCATCCATGGTAATATATCCCTTCCCAACATGTTTAAGAACTTTCTTTCATCAGGACTTGCTGAATGAATAAAAATTATATCCATCCTAAGCTTTAAGAAATCTTCTAAGCTCTTTATTATTTGTTCAGAATCTGTAGCTATTAACCATGTTTTCTTTATTTTTTCTATTTCTTTAGAAGATACCATATCTTCAAGTTCTCTTGGATCTGAAATCTTTTCCCTTAAGTTTCTTGGAATTGCTGATGAAGCCCAAAAGATTGTTGAATTTAATGCCCTATCGTAATCAACATCGTAAGATATTTTAAATTCCATCAGTTTCTTCAATTGATTAGGATCCCGTCCATTTTTTTTAGCTTCTCTTTCCATGCATGTAACTATTTCATCGTAGTTTTC
The DNA here is from genome assembly GCA_000375685.1 of crenarchaeote SCGC AAA261-N23. Classification (GTDB taxonomy): domain Archaea; phylum Thermoproteota; class Thermoprotei; order Gearchaeales; family Gearchaeaceae; genus AAA261-N23. The sequence goes on along the minus strand of AQVQ01000102.1, from coordinate 675 downwards.
CAATCCTCGGGGATTTACCAGAATCCCATCAGCATATTTTCCTGCTATTTTAGCAACAGTTTTATTTGCAGTAGCTATGTAAATGGGAATTTTTTGTCTAGGCTTTGTATATAGTTTAGCTTTGTAAAGTTTGTAATAATTACCACTGTAAGTAACAAATTCCTTTGTCCATAAAAGGTGAATTATTTCAACAGCTTCTTCTAATCTCTCAATCTTTTCTTGAGGAGTATCAGGCCATTTAAAACCTAAAGGTGTTTCGTTCATTGAGTGACCTGTTCCTAAAGTCAAAAATATTCTTCCTGGATAAAGGTACCCAAGAGTTGCAAAGGCTTGAGCAACAATTGCAGGATGATACCTAAATAATGGCGTGGTAACCGATGTTCCAACTTCAACTTTCTTTGTCCTCTCAGCTATTAAAGCTACCATCAGCCAAGGAAATGCTGATTGACCCCCTCTATCACCCCATGGATGAAAGTGATCACTTACTGAGATTATATCGAATCCAACTACTTCAGCCAAAGAAGAAAATTCAATTAATTTATCTGGTGTATGCTGTTCTTGAGCACACCAATATCCTAATCTTAACATTAAATCTAAACTAAACCGTATTCCTTGTATAGTTCAGCTACTTTTTTTGCAAACTGATATCTTTTTTCAACTGCGTCCCAGTTTATT
>AQVQ01000101.1 GCA_000375685.1 crenarchaeote SCGC AAA261-N23 | reverse complement strand
GTTAACTCTGTAGTTGGACTTTTAACAAACAAAGAAAGTGCAATAAGCGCATTGGCAAGCGCTTTAACAGGAAAAGCGCCTCTTTCAAGATTGAGAATCAAAGAAAATAGAAATGCAAAATTATGCGTAGAAGTTAAGTATGAAATGAAAGATGAACTGGATTATGGTCTGTTGGGATACTTTGCTGGTAAGTTAAATGAAGATTGTATAGCGTTTGAAGGAATAAAGCAAGAAAGTATATTTTCCAATGAACCAAATTCTGTGGCAAATGTTAAGGCACTATGTTCAGCATTGGGAACTTCAGGTTCGGTAGGAATGTTTACCTTAAGCTATAGAAAGGTAAAAGAAAGGTATGAATTCAATAAAATTGAAGCCAATAAAATAAAAGATGAATTGAGTAACGCAGATAGAGGAGATGTTATATTGTTTGGGAGCCCTCAATTAGGTCTAAATGACTTATCAAGACTATCTAATATGTTGATGGGAAGAAAGTTCAAGAAAAGGTGCATTGCTTTTTGTGCGAGAAGCGTATACATGAAGGCCAAAAAGATTGGTTTAGTTGATAAGTTGGAAAATTCCAACGTGTCAATATACTGTGATTGTTGTTCATGTTTAACGCCGTTGATCACCAAAGATAAATATGATTCAGTAATAACAAATAGCGTTAAAGCAGCTTATTATCTTAGAAACTGGAATAAAGTTGATGTTTGCTTAGCTAGCATGAAAAACATTGTTGAAAATGAAAGTATATAAGTGCAGAGTAATCGTAAGAGGTTTTGCAGAAGGTAACCCTTTAATAAGCAATAAACCTATAAATCTTTTAACGATTGATGAAAACGGTTTCATAAATGATTTTACTAGCTCTTTAAAAGGCCTAAGTGTAAGCAATAAAGTTCTTATATTTCCGAATGCAATAGGAAGTAGCGTAGGTGCATACAGGCTTTATGCTCTAAAAACTAAGAATAAAGCACCTAAAGCAATAGTTTGCACAAAAAATACAGATATAATAACAGCTTCAGCTGCTGCATTAGCAGATATACCATTGGTCGATAAAGTAGAAAATTATGAAGATATGCTAAGCATGATGAATGAAAATCGAGTTGTTAAAGTTGATGCATATAAGGGCCTTATAGAAATAGTAAGTTAATTTTACAAATGATGTTTGATTTTAATATAACAGGTTTTGATGATGAAATAAATAATTTAATTAAAATAAGCAAATCTGCTGAAAATTTAGGTTTTGATTGTATTTGGGTTGGAGAAATAAAGCATGATCCCTTTCTTAGATTGATGATGATTGCTGAACATACCAAATCTATTAATATAGGAACAAGCATAGCATTGGCTTTTACAAGAAGCCCAATGACTTTAGCTTACACTGCATGGGATTTACAAAGTTTTTCAAAAGGAAGGCTTATTCTAGGTTTAGGTTCTCAAGTAAAGGCACATATAGAGAGAAGGTTCAGTGTAGAATGGAAGCCTCCGGCTCCAAGAATGAAAGAGGTTATTCTTTCTTTAAGGGAAATTTGGAATTGTTGGCAATATAATA
>AQVQ01000100.1 GCA_000375685.1 crenarchaeote SCGC AAA261-N23 | reverse complement strand
GTTGCTTTCCTCTCTTCCTAAGTCAAATCCTGATATTCAATATATATTCATAACTCCAGATCCTCTATTGAAATATTTTGAAAATAGCAATGTTATAATAGTCACAAAGCAGAATAGTGTATCGAACATTAGCAAACTTTTCAAAAAATAGGTCTATATATAATTTTGAAATATAAACATTTTCAAAGAAACTTATATATTCCTTTTAGTATATGTGTGAAATATAGATGAAAGAATTAAAGAAACTTTGGATAGATGGACAATTCGTTGACTGGCACGAAGCAAAAATACACATTCTTACACATGCCTTGCACTATGGATACGCTGTTTTTGAAGGAATAAGATGTTTTTCAACAGAGGAAGGTCCTGCAATATTTAGATTGAGAGATCATTTAGAGAGATTTTTTAATAGTGCTAAAATTTACAACATGAAAATAAATTATACAATGGAGGACCTTACAAAGGTAATTATAAAGTTAATTGAGCTTAACGATGTTGAAGAATGTTATATCAGACCAATAGCTTTTACAGGTTATGGAGAAATGGGTCTAAATCCTTTAAAGAACAAGGTCAGTATTGCTGTAACATTATGGGAATGGGGTCCATACTTAGGGGAAGAAGGAAAAAGAAAGGGAGTAAGGTGCATGGTTTCAAGTTGGATAAGAGTTGATTCAAGAAGCTTACCTCCACAAGCAAAATGTGCTGCAAATTATGCTAACTCTGGTTTGGCTAAGATGGAAGCTGTTTTAAATGGATATGATGAAGCAATAATGCTGAATAGCCATGGTTTCGTTTCCGAAGGTCCTGGTGAGAACATATTTAGGGTAAAAGAAGGGGTTTTAACAACTCCTCCTGCAAGTGCAGGTATATTAAGGGGAGTTACTAGAGATACTGTAATAAAGTTTGCTAAAGATTTAGGAATAACTTTCTACAGAAACGATATTTCAAGAGAAGAACTTTACACTTCTGATGAACTTTTCTTTACTGGAACAGCTGCTGGAATAGTTCCAATAAGGGAAGTTGATGGAAGGCCAATAGGGAATGGAGATTATCCACTAACAAGGAAGTTGCAACAGCTTTATGAAGATACTGTGCATGGAAGGATTGAAAAATATAAGTATTGGCTAACCTACATTAAAGAAGTTAAAACGAGCTTATAACATTCTTAATTTTTTTCATATCTTCAACATATTTCTCAGGTTCTTGTTCAACTGGAAAATCTATTACTATATGGTTTATTCCTAGGTTATTAAAACTTTCCAGTTCTTCTATCAATTGCCTAATTGTTATTTCTGTATTATTAATAGAAACTTTATCCATACTTTTAAACGTGATACTTATTCTAGGTATTATAGCTTTCTTAAAGCTGGTGTTTTTCCTTAAAATCTTAATCTTTTTTTCTATTTCCTTTGCCCTCAGTTTGTAGGGATGCCATCCCTCTGCCAATTTTGCTGCCCTTATTACTGCTTTATTTGAATTTCCTCCTATTAAAATGGGTGGACCACCTTTCCTTTTTGAAATAGGACTGAAGTAAAATTCTTCATTGTTTTCATCTTTAACATTTTGATTCGTTAACAACTTTTTTAATGAAATTATGTTATTATCCATGATTTTTCCTCTAT
>AQVQ01000099.1 GCA_000375685.1 crenarchaeote SCGC AAA261-N23 | reverse complement strand
CTTCACTTAAAGCTGTTGAATGATCATACATTGAAGCGTTTGCAACGTCCATACCTGTTAATTCACAAATTAAACTTTGAAACTCAAAAAGTATTTGGAGAAGTCCTTGAGAAATTTCTGCTTGATAAGATGTATAAGATGTAAGCAACTCTGAAACTGATGAGAGGTAATCTACAGCGGCTGGTATATAGCTATAGTAAGGATAATCAGGTATGAAGGATTTTTCAACATCTATCAATCTATTCTTTGAGAGAGATTTCTCTATAATTTTTAAGGATTCAAACTCTCCAAGTCTTTGAGATAAATTCAGACGCGCTTTTATTTTTAATACTTCAGGTACAGGATCAACTAAAGTTTGCATAGTATAATAACAGAAAAATGTAATATAAGTGTCATGAAAAGAAAAAATTATTTAAGGCTAAGATACTCAATTAAATTAACCACTTCATATGTATTACAAAAGTAGTGCAGCTAAGGTATTGGTTATCTCTTTAATACTAATTCTATTAATATCCATTTCAATTGCACATTCTTTTGCCCAAACAGGACAGATACAAAAAATTATAGTAAAAAGGACGATTTATGTTTACCAAGGATTTTTAATAGTTAATGATAGCATAAGTTTACCTAATAATTTAACCTCGTTGTACTATTATTATACTCCTTTTGAATTTGATTCAATATATGATATAAAGATCTCTCCTCCTCTTACGCCTGTAATAGGAGGACAATATTTTAATGGCTTGCAGGGCTATAAGCTTGTTTTAAACGGGCAAAGTTATGTAAATATATTGACAGTTTATAATTACACAATATTTACTCGAACCCAGGTAGGATATGCAGTAAACATGAGCGCTTATCCCATCATAAATTATCCTATATATAATGGTAGTGCGATAGTGATCTTTAAATTCGGTGTATCAACATATTTCGCAAGTTCTCCAAACGGTACTAAAGAAAAATTATCTTCAAGCGGCGAAGCTACTATTTCCTATGATATAAAAAACATTACTTCATTTAATAGAACCCCACTCTATTTTAACTTTACTGCTAATAATCCTATTCAATTCCCCCTAATAACTGATTTAACAAGGGAAGTACAGGTAATAAATCAAAATGAAGCACAGATAACCGATCATGTAACAATAGAATACGTAGGCTTTGGTGAAAGTATTTCACAATGGGTTCCGCCTTTACTTCCTGGTTCTAAGGTAGTTCAAGTTTACGATAGCATTGGTAATCTTACTTACCAAAATGGAGCAATTAGCTTAAGATATCCTCTAGAATCTTCTGTTTTGGGTGGAACTGTTGTTTCTTTAACCATTGTTAGTAAAATCAACCTTTCAGTGCTTAGCAATGGTACAACCTATTTAATTTATTATAATTTTCTCGCTAACAATTCCTACTTAATAGAGACTTTCACGCTTAAAATAGATAACAATTATATATCAAATATAAAATTACAGCCTACACCAGACTATTTTAACTCTTCCCAATATATTTATACTCTCAAAAAAGTATTTCCTGGGGAAAAATTCCTTGTGATAGTTAGTGGTTCACTACAAACTTTTATTCCAACTCTAAACATATTCAACCAAATTTTATTCGTTTTAACAATCGTATCATT
>AQVQ01000098.1 GCA_000375685.1 crenarchaeote SCGC AAA261-N23 | reverse complement strand
ATACTCCAATAAAAATATATATTTGTATTAGATTATTTTTTATGAATAAAAAAATTAATTATTATGGTGTTCAGTATTTTACTGATATATCTACCTACTTTGCCTGCATCTCATGCAAAAAGTAATTTTCATTTCACCTATGAAATGAAGGGAAAGAATTTTAATGAGCGTGTTATTTCTAATGTAACGATTGTCAACAATGTTTATGTTAATGTTGTTACAGTTTTTAACAATACAAATATAATAAATGTAACAGTGCCGCTAATAAGTCTATTACTGAGTTCAACAAGTGAGACAATAAATGACGGCAATATCAAAATTAAGCATGTAATCGATGTAAAGGATAGTCTTGTGACGAAGATTGAAGATATTTTTGGTAATAATAATAATAATACTTTCACTATTAAACTTATAAATAAAGATTCTGAAGCAAAATTCTCTTTACCAAATAATCAGGGTTATCTATTTATTCCTGAACTTTTATCAAAACTAGATATGATTGCACCTCCCCCAGCGGGTGCACCATATATCGTTGGAAACTTAACATTTACTTTACTAGATAATCCAGCGGCTAATTTGCATTTATTTTACGCATATGTAGAAATAATTATTAGCTATAATGGAGATACATGGTTAATGGATTCTTACAGTGTAGGTGTAAAAGCAAATTCTCCATATAATAATTGGTGGGTCATATCTGATCCATCACCCATTGTTACTAGTAGTTCTGTAAAATTTTCACCTGCTTTAGAAGGTAATTTTTACTATCCAGGTGTTTGTGGTAGTATGTGGTTTGCGTTTGTAAATATAACTGTTAGCTTTTTAAGCAATGGTAGTATCACAGGTAATATTTCCTATGAGGTTTATAATAACTCATGTCTAAAGAGCTATGGTTATATAAATCCAGGTTATTTTAGCGGCACGATAAATGAAACAGCATATGCACTTGTATAATCATAAAGCTTTAGTAAGAATACTGAGCATTCCTGCTTTACTAATCACCGTAATATATTACACCTTAATCTACGTTATACGTATCATCCCTATATTGTATTTTCCAACCATTATACATAATTTTTTTATTAATTCTATAATTTGGATTAATCTGATAACATTAGTTATACCTTGCTTATTACTAAGCTTGTATCCTGAAGAGATTCATTTTGTGTCATATGCCGCTATGCTTACCATTAGTTTATTACTTTCATTTATAATGTCTATTTATTTATACTATTTTTTAGGCGTAATTCCCTCATTATTAGGAATAGAGGCTTTAATAGTAAGTTACTTAATTAAAAACCACGAAAATTTACACTTTTCGTATAAAGATAAAAAACCTCGAATACCGTTTTATTTGACTTTATTAGGCGGAATAGCTTCATTATTGATTACAATATTCATGTATCTTACTACTAGAATATTTTCTGTTTCGCTCTTTATTCCTTTTTATCTCATAGCAGCTTTTGGAGCTATATCAACAGTAATTATTAGCGTGTATATGTATAAAAATGATGAGAAAAAAGTAAAATTAGGTGGTGTTCTTGTACTATTATTTTCCACACTTGCATCAATGTCTTTTATTAATGTATTTTCCGTCGTTGCCATAATAGGAGGAATATTAGCAATAGTATGGAAACCTGTCTGACTCCTCTACGCCTTGAAAAA
>AQVQ01000097.1 GCA_000375685.1 crenarchaeote SCGC AAA261-N23 | reverse complement strand
ATTATCTAGCAAAAACATTAATGTGTATTTGAAGGAGGGTGCAAAACTTGAATACGTATATATTAACGGTTTTGAAGAAGCTATAAATAATATAACATTCAGAAGAGCTATTTGTGAAAAGGATGCAAATATAGCTTGGTATTCTGGCTTATTTGGAGGTTTAGTAAATAGGATAAAAACCGATAGTCGTATGTATTTACAGGGTTCCACATCTAATAATATTGAAATAGTTGTAGGTGGCAAAAAACAAAGATTTGATTTAACTTCTTACCTTTCCCATATTGCAACATATACCAAAAGTGTATCGCTTACACGCGGTGTATTAAAGGAAGAGGCAAGAGCGTTATTTAAAGGAATGATAAAAATATACGAAAATGCTAAAAATTCTGAAGCATATCTTGCAGAGCATGCAATGATCTTAAACAAAGGGGCCAGAGCTGATTCCATACCTGGGTTAGAAATAGCAAATAACGAGGTACGAGCCACGCATTCTGCATCAGTAGCTCAAATTGATGAAGAACAAATATTTTATATTATGAGTAGAGGACTAAGCGAAAGTGAAGCTAAAAAGTTACTAACCGTAAGTTTCTTTCAACAAATTATTGATCAGATGCCTATAGAAGAGGTTAAAGAAAAGATGTTAGAGTTCATTGAGAAAAAATTAGATAACATTGGAATTAGATTGGAAGATAAATTTATACTAACGAAAGAATTTAGAGAGACAACGGTGATAACTCCTGAGAAATTATTTGAAACGCATTACAAGTATAGAAAATGACAAAAAGATGGATAAAATTATGCGATATCAAAGAATTAGAAGATAATGAAATCCACGCATTTGATATTGAAAATAGACATATAATAGCATTCATTAAAGATAGAAGAGTACATGCCCTGGATGGTTATTGTACACATGAAGAAGCAGATTTAAAGGATGGCTTTTTGCTAGAGGATGTTATTATTTGTCCTTTGCATTTATCCCAATTTAATATATTCACGGGTGAAGTTGTAAATCCTCCTGCAGAAAAACCATTAAAGGTTTATAACATAAAGCTGGAAAATTCAACAATTTATATAGAATTAGATTAAATATCTTTAAATAATGTTTATTAAGAACATGCTTGTTTATTTTAGCGATGAGTGACATTTATTATGAGATAATATTGGATCATTATAGATACCCTCGTAATAAGGGTCATATTGAGGATGCCGATATTAGAGTAAGAGATAGCAATCCTTTGTGTGGAGATGAAGTAGAATACACTATTAAGTTAGATGAAAAAAAAGAAAAGATATTGGATATAAAGTTCGAAGGCAAAGGATGCGCAATAAGTCAGGCCTCTGCATCAATATTATCTGAAATAGTAAAGGGGAAATCTATTGAAGAAATAAAAGAAATGACAAAAGAAATAAACTTGATTAGACAAATAATCGTGGCCTCGTATGGTTATGTAGAACCGATAGAGAGTTTTAGAGCTAGGATGATGGAAGCGATAACAAAAGCTATCAAGTATATTATAATGCCTAAGAAAAACGATTAACCTTTATCTTCCACAGAATCATCCAATTCAACTTCAACTATTGAATTGCATTTTGTACAAAAAGGATATTCGTTAAAATGTAAGACCGGATCTTTAACAAAAACCCTTATTTCACTTCCACAATATTTACATTTCA
>AQVQ01000096.1 GCA_000375685.1 crenarchaeote SCGC AAA261-N23 | reverse complement strand
TCTAAAAATTACTTCGATCTTTGCATTTATTTCCACTTTATTTTTATTCTTTGTTTCAAACTCTTTTAATACAGTCAGAACTAAAAATTTAAGGTGTAATTTTCAGCGATAAGAAGAACTATTTTTGCAACTTCATATGGATTCTTTCCGAATATGTAACAAACAGGCTCATAATTCTTTCTTCCTTCGTCTATCAGGATGGTTGGCGGACCTTTGCTTTTCAGAAACTCTTTGAACGAATACACAACCGGGTCTTCTTTATTTTCCTTTAATAAATTAAAATCAAATATTAAATCTAGTTTCTTTATTATTTTAAGAATGGTTTCATCGTATTTTATGTAAGTACAGGATCTTATTGAACTATTCTTTAGATGAGCAAGCAACAGCATTTTTGCCAAATGAGTAGACACTCCAAATTCAGGTTCACCTAAAATTTTAAGAGTATTCATGTATCTGATTATTCTTCCAGGAAAAGCCATGATATCCTGTATCTTCTCAGCCTTCTTTTTTGAGTAAACTATGTTAGTATTAATTTGTGGGATAATTTTGAATACGAAAGGTGAGGAACTTAAAATTTTAAATGCCTCCTTTAATTCATTCTTCATTCTAAGGTTTTCAATCATGTCGCTTGCTAAATCTTGTTTTAAACAAATAGTGCAAGTAGAATCCAATCCTGATACCTTATAGTGAAAATTGCAGATTTTTCCACTAATTAATTTATTTTGCCAAAAAGTGTATAAAATTCTTAAAGTATGAAATTTATTTATGCTCTCTTCGCTTAAATAATTATCAAGAATCAGCCTTAAATCTTCATTATCAATTCCAATTTTTTGCAGACCCTCGATTGCTTGATTGTAATTTGATTTAAGATATCCATTTACTCTTGCCTGAGTTATGCCCAAAATTTCCGCAATCTGAGTTTGGCTATAGCCTTTTTTACTAAGTTCATTCGCTAGTACTATTCTTATATTTGGTAAGAAAAATTTTACAAATATCTCTTCAGGAAACAGCATTATAACATAGTTATAGAATATTTATAAATAAATTATAACTTACTCTAAGACGAAATTTAGCCTCGGGCGGGATTTGAACCCGCGACCTCTGCATTACCAGTGCAGCGCTATAACCAGCTAAGCTACCGAGGCATTTACAATTTAATTTATAATATTGAGAATATAATAATTTTAGAGTAGGCGGGGGTTCCCGAGCCAGGACAAAGGGGCAGGTCCAAAACAGGTGCCAAACTTAAGATCCTGTGCGTAAGCGCTGCGTGGGTTCAAATCCCACCCCCCGCATCAATGCGTTGTGACAATGTCTATCAATCCATTCTTTCTTGCTATTTTTTCACTTTCTTTGAAAATTAAAAGTGCTACAATCAAATATGAAAAAGACATTATAACCAATTCAACAAATTGGAAGTTGAAATAATTAAGGTCCCCAATTATTAATTCCCTGTTTAGATCTATCCAAATTTTTATGGGCAAAGCGTTGGAAATCAGATTTAAAGGAAATGGCAACAGATCTGAAGGAAATATAATATTACCGAAAACTGACTTCCTCCCCACCATGAATGGCGAGGGTTCCCCTCAATTGATTCGGAGCTACATATCGCATATGAGGGGCAGTCGAGAGGCTCAGAGAACCCCTCCCATTTAAGTTTATAATTGCTACTGCATCACGATCATTTTGATAACCACAATTGCA
>AQVQ01000095.1 GCA_000375685.1 crenarchaeote SCGC AAA261-N23 | reverse complement strand
TATTAATATTCTCACAGCTTGTTCTATGCTTAAACCTTCATTCAACAATTCCTCAAAAAGGAAAGCGATTACTTCGCTATCTGTACCAACGAAACCTTCCCAGCCTCTAGATTCAAGGTATTCCATGTTTGCCCCGAATGAACTCAAATCTCCATTATGAACAACAGCTATATTAAAGCCTGAAAAAGGATGTGACCAGTATGGATAGTAGCCTGGAGAATTTGTAGGCTGTCTAGTATGGGCTAACCATAGATCACCTCTTAATTCCTCTATTTTATAACTATAAGCAACTTTTTCAGGATAACCTATACCTTTGAAAACTTTCAAAGAAGTTCCATAGCTATATATTCTTCCTTTCATTCCTTCATTCCATAACTCCTTGTTGATCTCCTTGATAACATTTTTTATTTTTTTCGTGTTTCCTAAGCTGATTTTAAATGTACAATCGCAATATTTATCACTTGAGAAGCCAACTTCAAAATTCTCAATTACTAAACCTACATCTTTAAGTCTCTTTTCTAATTCTGAAGGAATGCCAAAATAAAAGGCTTTAATTATATAATGATTTTGTTCGCCTAGATTAAATACTGCAAATCCTGCACCTTTATCGCTTCCTCTATAGCTAACCCTGTTAATAGAATTCAGTATTTTGTAACCGTCTATCTTTTCTGCATTTTCTTTCCTTAAAACTCCCAATACTCCGCAACCTGAAGGATGGATCATAATGAACCTGCTTGCTTTATCCTTAATTTTTCCCTTATTTTTTTATTCAAGTTTATCGATCTAAGAAGCTCTCTATTTCCAGTTAGAGTTGATTGAAGACTATAAATGCCTGCTGCTCCAGCCAACAATGCTAATTCCCTCTTTAAACCTATCATCAAATTGAAAGCTTTCTCCTTCAAATTGCTTCTATAGCTTCCCTCCAAGGCTATCTCAAAAATGTTTGAAGATAATATTACAGCATCTGCTCCTAAGGCTATTAGTTTAAAAACATCCCCTGCATCTCTTATTTTGCTAGACTTTGCTATAATATCAAAGTTATTCCTAATTCCTCTTTTCTTAAGAAATGTATCCAAATCTGAAACAATCAATTCTAACTCGTCATTTCCCAAATCCTCATCTACAATATATCCAGAAATATCTTTAATTTCATAGACATCATCGAAAATACCCTCATTTGATGGGACCAATAAATAAGAACCAGCTTCAGGTATCTTGGACCATTTAGCTATTCCATTGCCATCTAAAGAAATTGTAATGGAAGAATAAGGTTCTTCTGAATTATATGAAAATATTAAAGAAGACAATGCTAATGAAGCCCATGAAATTGCTTTCCTTATTTCATCAAAAGCATCGATTACGTTAAATATTATAGGTATGGAAATTTTTATTCTTCCTTTATTTAAGATAAAGCTAGTATCAATTTCTTCTCTATACGGATCAATCGAAGGTCTTGTTACTTGGGCACCATCAGCTCTAATCCAATCCAATATACGCGCTGGTAATTCAACATCAGGAGGTGCCGTGCTACCCATGCTACTTATTACTGCGTCACCCTTTTTCATTAGTTCATTTAAATTATTTTTTCTTCTTTTATTCCATAGTTCACCCATCTTGAAATTCAATTCTTCAGATTCTCCTTCTATATCAAGTATTCTTAAAACATCTTCAGACAAGCCTTTGCCATAAAGCAATTCCCTCCTCCCTAT
>AQVQ01000094.1 GCA_000375685.1 crenarchaeote SCGC AAA261-N23 | reverse complement strand
GGATCAGAGCTTCTCCATTTTATCTGGTCCTAAAAAGGATCCTTCATTGAAAGGGTTGCAAGCCCTAAATCAGGTTTCTATAAAGAAACCTTCATATAAATTAAATAGAAACGCTAAATGCTACTCCTTAGTCCCATAATACCCTCTATCGAGCTTAGGAGGAGCTTCACTGAATTTCTTAAGAGAGATTTAAATTTTAATTATTTAAGCTTTTCATCCTTGCTCTAAAAGGGCAAGGCTTTCATTTGTGTAATTCGTCAGCCTCCTTAACTAATATATCTGCTGCGGAAAGGAGATTAACATCAGACATAATTATACATATTTTACTAGAAGCTAATAAGCCTGCTTTGAATTAAGGATTCAAGGAAAATACCTACTCATTGCCTATAACAGCTAATGCAAAGAAAATGCAGGTCTTAAAACCACTCTGAATTCCTTTCATCCTAAAGGAAGCGGTTCCCTTAGTACCTTCATAGGCTTAGGATTTATCGTCTTCATTGATTGTGGACAATTTCACACCTCACTCAATTAGTCCAGCGATAGATCATCGGCTGCATTATTCAGCTAATTATCACCATCTTTTTCCGCGGAGACCCCTCCTTCTGCAAATCCTAGAAATTTGGGAATATGTTTGTTTATGACCCCCTAATAGGGCTCTTTAAAAATTTAACCTTATTCATAATTTAAAGACCTTACGCCTTACCAAGAAGAGGTAATACTTGTCTTCTTTTTGTCAAGAACAAAATTAAAAAGAGTGCTTAATTTCTTTCTTGCGCATTTAACTTAACCTTCACTTTCCTTTATTTCTTTCAATATCTTGAGAATTTGATTTTTCAACTCGGGGAGTTTATTTTTAATGGTTACCCAAACTAGCTCAAGATTTACGCCAAAATAATTGTGAATCAATTTATCCCTCATACCGGCAATATCTTTCCATGGAACTTGGCGGTGCTTTGCCTTTAGTTCTCTGCTTAAATTCTTCGTCGCTTCACCAATTATTTCAAGTCCCCTTAAGACGGCATACTGTTTCTCAACATTCTTGAAAAATTCTTATTTACTCAAACCTTCGATAAATTTCTCTATGTTAGAGATCGCATCTAGAATGTGTTTTAGATATGCTTCATCTCTTCTCATAAATGATTCGCATTTCCTTTTTCACATCTTCTATTATGTATGGATTTAAACTACTGAAGATTCCAAGGTCAACCTTTCTTTTAAATATCTTTCTCAGCTCATTTTCTATCCTAACCAAATCTAATAGGCTCTTTTCGCTGTTTCGTTCAAACTCGATTACTATATCTATATCACTTTTCTTTTTCTGATCACCCCTAACGAAGGAGCCGAAAATAGCCATAAATACTATGTCGTTCTTTTTACAGATTTCAGCCAATTTCTTCTCTAAGCCCTTTCTCCTTAGCTCCTTTGGCAAATTTTGAATTTCAATTTTAATACTCATGCTTTAATTCTGACTTCCTCCACGCATTGAAAAGATCGAGGTTTGCCTTTCCAAAGCGATCCATCGTTCCCATCATTGATTCGGAATTACAAATCTCATTTGGTTGGCAGTCGGGTGGCACAGAGAACCACCCCTGTTTATGTTCCTCAGGATCCCGAAATCGGATAAAATTGGGATCCTTATTAAAAAAAATAAAAAGTTCTTATATATTGAATGCTCCTTCCTAAGTCCCATAATACCCTCTATCGAGCTTAGGAGGAGCTTCACTGAATTTCTTAAGAGAGATTTAAAT
>AQVQ01000093.1 GCA_000375685.1 crenarchaeote SCGC AAA261-N23 | reverse complement strand
AGCTATGGTTACGCATATGGATGAAGCTGATGTAACCGAGCTTGTAAGAATAAGAGAATATTTAAAGGAAGAAGCTGAAAAACTTGGAATAAAACTTACTTACCTGCCGTTTATTATAAAAGCAGCAATACTTGCTTTGAAAAAGTATCCTAAGTTTAATGCTGCTATAGATGATGAAAAGAAAGAGCTTGTTATTAAGAAATATTATAATATAGGAATTGCAGTTGCAACAGATCAAGGATTAATAGTACCAGTAATAAAGGATGCCGATTCTAAAAGTTTATTTGAACTGGCAAAAGAAATTGAAGTACTTTCAGAGAAAGCTAGACAAGGTAAGCTTTCCATAGATGAAGTAACAGGAAGTAGCTTTTCAATAACCAACATTGGACCTATAGGTGGAACATTTGCTACTCCGATACTAAACTATCCAGATGTTGCTATATTGGGGGTAATGAAGATAAAGAAGAAACCTTGGATTGTTAAAGATAAAATAGAGATAAGGGATATAATGACTTTAGTTTTGACCTTTGATCATAGGGTGATTGATGGCGCAGAGGCAGCATTATTTACAAATGAAATAATATCTATATTAGAGAATCCTTACAGGCTACTAGCTACTTAATAAAATAAATAAGGATGTTTAATTTATTCTAATATATGACAAATAAAATATTGTTTTTGATAGGCGAGAATTTCGAAGATCTTGAATTCTTTTATCCTTACTATAGATTAATTGAAGAAGGTTATCAACCTATAGTAGCTTATAGAGAGAGAAGAAAGGTAACAGGTAAGCACGGTTATGCAATAGAGCCAAACATAACTTTCAAAGAAGTCAATCCAGAAGAATATATTGCTCTAGTAATACCGGGAGGAAAAGGGCCGGCAGATATAAGAAACGATGAAGATGTAAAAAGGATTGTAAATTATTTTATGAGTAAAAGCAAGCCAGTCGCTGCAATTTGTCACGGACCACAAGTTTTGGTCTCAGCAAATGTAGTTAAGGGAAGGAAATTAACTTCTTGGCCAGCTGTTTCAAACGAGGTAAAGGAAGCTGGCGGAGAATGGCATGATATGACTGTAGTTGTTGATGGAAACTTAGTAACTTCAAGAATGCCCTCTGATCTTCCTAATTTTGCATCTAAAATAATTTCGCTTTTGAAGCAAAAAGTCCAAATTATCCAAGCGTAACTATATTTCTGCAAAAACTGTAACCGTAGAGCTATCGATCCCCTTAATAAATATTGGTATAACAAATAGTCTTTTTATCTTTACATCATTTCCTAAAATTTCTAAGTTCATATCCTCAACAATAATAAATTTTTCATTCTTTAGAAGTATTCTATGTGCTTCTCTACCTTCTTCTCTATGTAAAGGTGAAGATAGAGAGGCAAAATCAAAACCTATACCTTTAAGATTTTTAAAGCTTGCAATGTAAGATGCAGATTCCCTGCTGAATCCTGGTCCTTCAAATTGATAAACATCTTTATTCATCTTCCTGTATTTTTGAAAACCCGTTTTTATTAATAAAAAATCAGATTGTCTAATTTCGTTTTCATAAACATAAAAGTCCATAGGCTTAAACAGTTCACCTTTTTCCTTTTTAATTATTATTAAGGCAATTCTTTCAAAAATAAAGTCGTTTATCTCGTATTGGCTTATTTCTTTTCCTTCTTCGATAAAATGTCTTTGGCAATCAACATGGGTACCAATATGATTGTAAAAAGTTACTTCATATGAATTACTCGAATCTCCTTTTTTAATTTGATTT
>AQVQ01000092.1 GCA_000375685.1 crenarchaeote SCGC AAA261-N23 | reverse complement strand
GGAAAAGTAAGCAGGTTCTCCTGTAAATCTGTAATAATGCATCGGATAAATTTGACCCTCTCTCCTCCAAAAATCTGGAGTATCAGTTACATATGATAAAGATCCTTCTACCTCAGCAATGTCATCATATAATTTAGATCTTGATAAGATCAACGCAGCTGCACCTGCACCCGCTGTATATTCAAGCTCATCTCCTGGCCTCCCCCTTGCTATATCTGAACCTATTGCTAAAGCTGCTTTTACCATGCCGGAAGCTACTAGGCCAATACAAGTTTGTGTTGCTTCGGTGCCTGCTTTACAGGCAAATTCATAATCTGAAGCTAAAGTAAGAGGTGTAATCCCTAAAGCCTCAGCAACAACGGTAGCTGTAGGCTTTACAGTATATATCTTCGATTCAGTTCCAACGAATACAGCACCTATTTCTCTCGGGTTAATTCCTGCACGAATTATAGCGTTTTGTGCAGCTTCTACAGCCATTGTTGCTGTATCTTCATCTAAAGCAGCGACCGCCTTTTCTTCTAAGGGCAATAATTTATCACTTTTGCCCCAGATTCTAGCTATTTCAAGTGCCTTAATCCTTCTTATAGGAACGTAAGCACCGTAACCTATTATCGATACTGAATAAGCAGGTTTCATTAGAGCTTAATATTGTTATAAATATTTATTTTTTTCTAAAAAGTGAACGCTCCTAGAAACTTTAGAATGCCCATTGCAAAGATTACTGAAGAAATTCCAATTAATATCATATCTTGAGTTTTTATTTTAAGCTCATAATAACTAGTTGGCCTTTTTGAAGCTCCAAAACATCTAGATTCCATAGCTTCAGCTACATTTAAAGCCCTTCTAATTGCTATAGCTAACAGCGGGATTATTATGGGTAGAAAATTTCTTATTCTGCGAATAATGTTGCCTTTCTGTGTTTCAAGTCCTCTCGATCTTTGTGAATCTAATACGTTTACTGCATCTTTAAATAATGTAGGAATAAATCGGTAAGCTAAAGTTAGAGCTAAAACAAAATCATATGGAAATTTTAAGCTATATAACGATAAGGCTATCTCATCAATTGATGTCGTTAGAGAGAAAGTTAAAAAAGAAGTAATAAGAATTAAAAACCTAAGTACCAAAGCTAAAGTTAGAAACAAATTTAAGCTAAAAATATAATTTATTATAAAAATTAAGGCGATAAAAATAAGTGAAGATTGAAAAGCTCTTAACGTTTGTTTAAAAATTTTTCCTACTATTATTGGAATAAAAGTTATCAAAAATAAAATAAAAAGGAAGATAAAATCTGTAATAATAATAGCTAGTACAAACATAACAAAGGCATAATAAAATTTAGATCTTGGATCTAATCGATGCAAAATCGTATCTTTTGATCTATAAAGGAAAACTTCAGGTCTAAACATTTTTCATTATTATCTTTGAAGATTTAATAAAATCATCTACGGTAAGAATGTTATTTTGAAGCTTAATATTCTTTAGATTTTTAACAATTTGAACTATTATAGGTTGAATCAAATTTGCTTCCTGTAAAACCTGAGCATCATAAACTATTTCGCTTACCTTCCCATTTTTCAAAATCATACCTTCCTTCATTATAATTATTCTATCTGCCAATTCAATTGCAAAATCTATATCATGCGTAGCTACAATTACAGATTTCTTGTTTTCTTTAATTTGCTTAATTAAACTGATCAAGGTTTTTCTCTGCAAAAAGTCCAAACCAACTGTTGGTTCATCTAGAACTAAGAAATCAGGTTCATAGCAAAGAACTGAAGCAATAGTAACCCTCTTTT
>AQVQ01000091.1 GCA_000375685.1 crenarchaeote SCGC AAA261-N23 | reverse complement strand
CTTCCTTGGCTACCGTATCCTATAACTGATATTGTTTTATCTTTAAGTATATCTAAGGAAGCCTCCTTATCTGTATATACTTTAGCCATTTTCCAACACCTTTATTTCTTCTACGTCAACAAGCCTATTTAACTTTTTAGATAACCAATCTATTTCATTTTCTTCACCACTCAGTTTGATATAAATTTTTACAAGGTTATCCTCGAAATTCATTTTGATTTCTTTAAGTTTAACTTTACCCCTCCTTAAAGTATTTACAATTCTATCTACAGAATCAATTCCTATATTTGATGTCAAAACTATTATTTTATCCATTTTTACCGTCCAAATTATGCTTGTATTCATTCCTTCAGGCATTATTACTTCAGTAAGCCAACTTCCTGGTTTTACCCATGGCAAAACAATGTCTTTTTCTCTATCCAAAGTAATATCTAGCAATATAGGTTCGTTGTTCCTTAAAGACCATTTCACCAATCTTTCTATATCTTCATAACTATCTGGTCTATAGCCTTCTATTTCATAGGCATTTGCAATCTTAAGAAAATCGGGAATGTGGGAGAATTCGGTTTCTATTATCCTTCTTGAATACATGTAAATTTGCCACTGCTTTACTATCATCAATGCCCTGTTATCGAAGATTACCATTATTATAGGTAGGTTATAATCTCTTACTAAGGATAAGTTGTTCATTGTCATTTGAAAAGATCCATCACCATCTATAAGCAAGACAGGCTTATCCTTCGCAGCAATTTTCGCACCTAAAGCTGCAGGCAACCCAAAACCCATCGTTCCTAGACCAGCACTTGTTATGAATGTTCCTGGAATTTGTACCTCCCAATGCAACTCACACCACATTTGATGTGCTCCAACGCCAGTAGTGGTTATACAATCAGCTGGAAGTGCGTTCCTCAATATTTTCAGAACCTTCCAAGGAGCAAATTTAAATTCTTCGCTGCGCTTTTCAATTAGTTCTTCATAACTTCTTTTTATTGATCTAAGCCATTCTAAAAATTTTTCATTTTTCTTCGCAGTCCTTGGTAAAAATTTTATCATAAGTTGTAAAGCTTTTTTAACATCTGCAGCAATCCCTACTTTTGCCTTCACATTTTTGTTAATCTCGCTTGGGTCTACATCAATATGTATTACTGTTTTTTCGTTCATTTCCCTAAACCTACCAACGGTTCTATCACTGAATCTTGTTCCTAAAGCTAAAACAACATCTGCATTAGCTAGAGCTGCATCAGCTTCAACTCTTCCATGCATTCCAGCAGGACCAAAGTATAGAGAATGATCATTTGGCAAACTGTTTTTACCTGGAAAAGTTGAAACAATAGGTGCATTTAGGAATTCAGCGATTTCAATCACCTCATTCCATGCACCACTCCAATAAACTCCTCCTCCAACCAATATTACAGGTCTTTCAGAATTGAGTAAAATTTCAACCGCTCTTAAAACTTCTTCTAAATTAGGCTCTAATGGATAAAGTTTATCAATATTTATTTTTTTACCTATGTCTTTATCCTCTATAAAATCTGCATTCTGTAAATCTTTAGGAATATCAATCAATACAGGACCTGGTCTTCCAGCCATGGCTACATTATAAGCTAAACGAAAAGCTGAAGGAATTTCACCTGCACTCTTAACCATATAATTGAATTTTGTTATAGGAAAAGTTACTCCGATTATGTCTGTTTCCTGAAAACCATCTCTTCCAAGAATCTCTGTCGAAACTTGACCTGTAACTGCAACCAATGGAGAACTATCCATGTAAGCGTTTGCTAAACCAGTTACCAAGTT
>AQVQ01000090.1 GCA_000375685.1 crenarchaeote SCGC AAA261-N23 | reverse complement strand
GTAGCTCCGAATCAATGCTGGAAACCAATGAGCTTCTCTAGAGTGTAACCCTCTCCCTTCTAGGGTGGGAGAAAGTTGGTTTAAACCTTAACAGCCAATTGAAACAAATTTTTCCTGGTGAAGATGGTTTTAGACCTACTTTTCAAGCGACGAATGGGATAGAAATTTCTCAATAGCTTTCAGAAGTTTTTCCAAATCCATTTTCATAAACTCTATTGAGGGATATCTACTCATTTCTCCGCTTTTATCTAATCCATTGTACTGGAATTCGTGAAGTTTAATTGCAATATCAGTATAAGCTTCTATATCATTTTTTAATAAGTTATCCAATATCTGAGCCACGCTACTCATTTTGCTCGTGGGCATCGTTGCGATTATCCATTCAGCATAACTAACAATCCTTCCGTCTCTCATTCTTTTCTTTCCCTTAAAGAACTTAGAAAACTCTTCTATATAATCAACTGAAAAAGCAGCTAATAGAGCTTTCCATGCCTGAAAAGCCTTACCTGCTGCGTTTCTAAATAATCCATTTTCTAGGAATTTTTTAGCTAATTCAGCCTCATATTTAGCCTCTAGCAATCTATCTTGCTTATATTTTTTATCATCGAGCCAAGGTTTTGTGATTTCCACATTTTAACTTTTGACCATAGTATTTATAGACTTAATCACCATGAAAAAGTATCTTGGAATTAAACGATATTATTTGAGTATGAATGGTATGTGAAAATCTAAGCAAAAAGGCGAAAAAAGAAATTAGTTGATATTGTCTAGATTCAAGATTTATAGAAGTAGGATACAACAGAAAGACTATCTATAAAGTTAAATAGAAAGAAGCGATAAGCGATGAAAAGTGTCAGAAATTAATTCACGTCTTAGGCGAAATGGCTTATTATTTGATTAGGGTTACTATAAAAGATCTCGTAATGAATTGGAAAAATTCGGTATGAAAATCTCTGTATACATGATGTAAACTATATATAAACAACTGATCCAAAATTTCTTATGGAAAAGACCGTTGTGATTTCAGTTAGAATACCTAAGGAACTTAAGGAAGAATTAGAAAAATACAATATAAATGAGTCAGAAATTATAAAGTCAGCGTTAATTAATGAAGTAAAGAAGGCAAAGGCCAAAGAACTAGAGAGAAAATTAAATGAGGTTAAGTCAATTTTGGATAAATTACCTGAAGATGTTAGTGAACTTATAAGGGAAGATAGAGAAAGATGAGTTATGTTTTTGATTCCTCCTCAATTTATTCTGCAATTAAATTGGTAGTCCTAGGCGTGTTAGGAGGTAATTATACAGTAAAGATAGCAGAGTATGAACTTAGCAATATTATATGGAAGGAAGTAAGTTTATTTCGTCGTATAACCAAAGAAGAGGGAATTAAACTACTGCTAATCACTAAGGATATATTGTCAACAATGAACATTGAAGAGATAGATGAAATAAAGGTAGGAGAGCTTGCTATGGATTATAATTTAACTTTTTACGACGCATCTTATTTATGGTTAGCTATAAAAAAGGGCATTCCTTTAGTCTCGGAGAATGAGAAATTAAGGAAAAAAGCAGAGAACATTGTTGAAGTAAGAAGATTAGAGGATATAATTTAAAAAGGCCATCCCTTCAGTTAGAATTGATAAAGGTATTGAAAGAGAATCCTCAGTAGCAAAGTAAAAAAGAGGATTGAAGCTTACAGATATGTTGCAGAAAATTCTTTTTCCAATACCGTAATTAGCCATTTAGTATTATAGTTATCTCTAAATAAAAGACGGTAAAGAAGAGAATAGTACATCATTCGCCTTTAATTTTACTTCTAAATTTTTACAAGAAATGAAAGCCTCGCCCTTAAGGGCGGGGATGA
>AQVQ01000089.1 GCA_000375685.1 crenarchaeote SCGC AAA261-N23 | reverse complement strand
ATGCCTTATGTTGCACTTATTTTCAGTTAGGATATTTATGTGTCTTTTCAGAATGATTACCCAAAACTAAAATCTAGAGCTATTGGATATTGAAATTTACAGCTTTGAATTCTCCAGCAATTTTGAATTAATTAATTCTGCGGGTTTCCAAATTCTCTCTCCCAAAACATATGAATAAGACATTAAGAAGATATTAAAAACAATGTATACTTCATCCAAAGTCCTAGGTGAATATATCATGTAGAATGGTAAATCGATTAACTTTTTCTCATATACAGGATGCGGTTCTCCCCAACCCTTGTTTAAAACTTCATTTTCCCATTGCTTAGGAAGAACTAAATGTAAGCTTCCATCATAGGGTGGATGAATATGGGCAAACTCAAGACCTCCCCACATTAATTCCTTTCTAGCATTAACAGCATCATCTTTTATCCAAGCGGCTCTTGCCCCTGGAACAGATACTAAGCTTTCACTTTCAACTACATATGGAAGGGAAAATATCAAATTAGAAAACATTTTGTAAATCTCCAATGAAGGATTTTGGTTCAACTGTTGATGAGGCATTCTAAAACTAGTAATTGGGCGTTCTCCTTCTCTATTAGGCAAACCGAAGCATGCAAACCAAAATGGGAATTTCGAAGCTATCCTATTCCATCCTTCTCTCTCCTTAACCTTTTCAATCTTTAAAATTTCAAAATATTTATCCAGTACATATGCTCTTTCCTGGGCTAGTGGAGGATTACAATAATCCTCTTCTTCCCATGCAACGGTGTTCTCATCAATGATTCTTGCTAGCCTTAAACTATGATTCATAGCTTTTCCAAACGGCTTAATTCCAGAGATTTCATTTCTCATAATCTTTTCATAAATCTCTTTAATTGATTTCATATCAGGCTTTGCGAACACTAGATAATGAGCCATAACGATATCTTAAGCAAGTATAAGATATTTAAATTTAGATTAATTTCAAATCGATCAAGGCTAAACAGCCATTTAACTAGAAATCTCAGAATTTATAATTTTTTGTGCTAGATAAAATCCCCTATCCTTTATGTTAATTATACTTTTGATTAGATTTTTTATAAGTTTGCAATCAATATAAGTGTGTTTTCGCTTCTTCATTTAGGCGTAACAAATCTGCTCCAAGGTTTAGTGTTAACTCGAAATAAGGCTATGCAGCATGAAAATTTTCTATATAACTTACTCAACCCTTTTAGCTCATTTAAAGAATTTTTCTTCGGCAATAATTCTTTTAGGATATGAATAAGGTATGCCTAATTTCTTCAAAGTTTCTTCAATTATTTTAGGCATATTTGAGTATAAATCAAACCATGTCTTTCCTGCAGTCCAAGCTCTTGCTTCAATCAATATACCATTCTCTCCAAACTGTGCTACGAATATTGTTGGAGCAGGTTCTGCAAGAACGTACCACTGTGCATCAAATTCCTTTATTAACGCTTCAATAACCTTATTTACATCGGTTTCATAAGGTATTACAAATTGAACTCTTACTAGTCTTACTATCGAATTGCTATAATTTATAAGGGGAGAACTAAATAATGAGCTATTTGGTATTCTTATATAGTATCCTTCCCAGCTCTGTATTTTTGTAGATAGCAATCCAATATCAACAACCATTCCAATGTTATCGTTATAATTAATAAAATCACCTATTTTGAAAGGTCTTTCCGTCATCAACAATACTCCAGCGAAGAAATTTGAGAGTGTTTGTTGTGCAGCTAATCCTATAACTATAGCTGTGAAGCCTCCAGCTACTAGCAGTTCTGTAAGTGTTACGCCAGGAATATTAAGAAGACGTACAGCTATAGCTATGCCTATTAAAATGATTATGTAATAGATCAACTTGTTTATGTTGGATATTATATGTAGTGGTACCTTTTCATGCAATCTCCTTCTTATTAATACAGTT
>AQVQ01000088.1 GCA_000375685.1 crenarchaeote SCGC AAA261-N23 | reverse complement strand
GTGCTATAGGGATCAACAAGNATTACTTCATACCATTTATGTTGACCATCTTCAGCTACATAATAAGAATTTAAAACTTCCATATTAGGGAACTTTCTTTGAGCCTTTTCCTCTGCTATAAGTCTTAAGTTTTTCTTCAAAGTAAGTCTCGTTACACCCATTCTCTTTGGTCTTCTTCCGCTTCTTGGTCTTTGCTTTTCCATCTTTCCTTTTCTTACCTTTACCCTTACAACAATTATTCCTTGCTTTGCCTTGTATCCTAGCATTCTAGCTTTGTAAATTTTTGTAGGCTTTTCAATCCTTTTTACAGTTGGCTCTCTTCTCCACTCTATTAATTTCTTCTTAAGCTCACTGGAATAATTCTTTTGAATTAAATCAGCGTATTTCTTTAGCATTTTTACAGTTATTGTTAAATTTCAGAGTATTTAACTTTTCCGTTGAGCTATCAGTTAAATAAGAAGCTCTACTAGAGTATAATGATAATAAGAGTAAAAGTATCCTAAATAAATTTTATAGNCATAAATTCACAAAATAGTACAGATATAAAAGAAGGAAGAATCTCAAAAATAGAAATATTTCTTTAGGGCATCTTGAGTATTTAACCTGATATTTTTTCAATTTCATCAGCCAACAATCTTAATTTTTCTGAATATTCTCTTGCAAGTTGGGCGAACCTTTGCAATTCAGGAGGAGCTATTCCAATAAACAGTTCTTTCAAAAGGCCGGCCAAGAGGACAGATCCTGAAAAAGGACCGGTTCACTGGTCAGTCCTGTTTCAGGGAGCTCCTTTGCAGGCCGGCTTTGCTTTTACTAAATCGAAAAATATGGTTATTTTGGCCTTTTTCCTTATAAAAACGAAACAAAAATAATCAAGTCCTGATTGAGACTTTTAAAAAGAATATAAGTATATCTAATAACTATATTATGCATGGTCTTATAGCACACTATAGAAGATAAATTATAAAAAATTTAAGATTATTAAGGTGTGGGTGGTGGAGTAATTGACGTACAAGAGCAACCTAATGCCCAACCATAATTCCAATATGGTGATGGTTCGAACGCTGCAGTAC
Source organism: crenarchaeote SCGC AAA261-N23 (assembly GCA_000375685.1). GTDB lineage: Archaea > Thermoproteota > Thermoprotei > Gearchaeales > Gearchaeaceae > AAA261-N23. The sequence goes on along the minus strand of AQVQ01000088.1, from coordinate 955 downwards.
CGTCTAAACTATTGATTCCTACACCTGGCCATGCTGTCCACCAATCGCTAACAATTAACTCGCAGAATGTGGCAGAAGCCTCCTCAATTACATATCCAAACGTTGTTCCCTGACCTACAACATCAGTAGACTCACTACATATGTAATAAGCGTTATATGCATACGCTCCAGAACCAAACGGATCTATTCCAGTGACGGTTCCTCCAAGTACAAAGTTGAATGTTCCATTTGCAATGACAAAGCCGGTTTGCTGCCCAACTTGATTAGTAAAATTGATCCATTCCCAAAGATTAACAGTTGGATCATTCCACCCGCCAGGTAATGGAGTGATCCATGCACTCGCACCATATCTGGTTATTACTGTAATGTTGCCCACCTTCGTCGTTACTGAATTGCTTACAAAATTACCCATGTATTTACCGCGTGAAAAAAGGATAGAATTTTGCATACTCCCATTGTTCAGGTATGATGCTGTGCCGCTACCGTTAGCCAGCCAGACTACAGTAATATACTTGAATTTAGAGAGATTTTCAGGCAATTGAAATGCGACAAGAACCTTGTTAGGCGACGCATTGAACGAAGCTAAGTTCACAACCTTGAACGGAACGTTTATGCGCTTTAGTTTAAAGACGGCTGTTAGGTTCAACGTTCCTGTGCTGGTGACTGAAGAGCTACCTTGAGACGTCTTCACACTAGCAACTCTATTACTAAATAATGAAGAAAAGCCTAAAAGACTGATTAACAAGATTAAAGCTATTATAATGATTATAATTAGAGCGCTGATAGCTTTTCTCTTTGAAGAATGCACCATCATTATAATTATTTTATTTGTATTTAATTGTTAACTTTTAGAGGATAAAGCTGAAAGATTAATAGAAAGATATGAAGGAAATTAAATAAACGAATACATCGCCCTTAATGGTGGGATGAATAATTAACTAATTATTTTATAAAT
>AQVQ01000087.1 GCA_000375685.1 crenarchaeote SCGC AAA261-N23 | reverse complement strand
AAACAAATTAAAGGGGATGAAATTATAGGAGAAATAACGCCTGAAAGACCAGACCTATTTTCTACAGAAGGCTTAATTCATTTTATCAAAGGGATTTTAAGCATAGAAAAAGGTCCTAAAAGATTGGTTTTCATTAAGGAAAACTTCAAAGTAAAAATATCTGAAAGACTAAAGCAGGTAAGACCATATGTAGTTATAGCAACTGTAAGAGGTGTTAAGTTAACTAATGAAGCATTAAGAAGAATCATAAATTATCAAGAAATATTGCATGAAAGTTGGTGTAGATCAAGAAAAAAAGCCTCGATTGGTATCTATGATCTTTCTAAATTAAAAGGCGACATATATTTTGAATTAAAGAATCTCGATGAAATTTACTTTAGACCTTTGGAGGAAAGCAAGAAAATGACAGGAAGAGAAATAATTGAAAGAAATGAGAAGGGAATAAAATACAGGCATTTAATAATGCCAAACGATGCACCTGTTCTTATTGATTCCGAAGGAAATTATCTTAGCATGGCACCTATCATAAACAGTGAAGATTGCAAGGTTAACGAAAAAACAACGGACATATTAATAGATTCAACAGGTTTTGACATAGATTTTATAAACTCAATTGTTGCTTTGATGGTTCATTCTATTACATATTATGGCGGTAAGGTTGGAATTGTTAGACATGAATTAGGAAATAAAATTTATTATCCTAATTTTTCAAGCAAGTTTTATGAATTTAACATTAATGATTTCTCGAAAGTAATAGGAGTAGATTTTAGTTCAGACCAATTGATTAATTTCCTTGAAAGATTGAGATATGGAGTAAATAGAGAAGCTGAAAAGTTAATTGTAGAAGTGCCTTTCTATAGAGTTGATGTTTTACATCCTATCGATGTTATTGAAGATGTGGCTATATTATACGGATATAATAATTTTAAACTATCATTACCTTATTTAATAACAAAACCAAAGCTGAGTAAGAAGTCTATCATCCATAATTCAGTTAGAGAGATTTTTAATGGCTTTGGTTTTCAAGAAATATTGAACTATATGCTTTGTGACGTTGAAGTCCAAACATTTAAAGTAAATATTAACGAATCAACTATCGGGTTGATAAAGATTTTAAATCCAATAAGTAAAGAATTTAGCTGTATTAGGGCCAATTTGTTTCCTTGCTTGCTAAGCTTTCTTTCAAGGAATATTGCAAATCCTTACCCCCAAAAAATATATGAAATAGGCGATGTGATCATTAATACAGGTTCACAAATAAAAACGATTAATAAATTAGCAGGAGCTGTAGTAGACAATGAGGTAGAATTTGAAGATATTCATGGATATCTATATGCTTTTTTCGATAGCTTTAACTATACTTTGAGTTTGCAAGAAGCGAAGTTACCGTATGGATTGAATGGAAGAAGTGCGTTATTAAAGATTAATAACAAAAACGTAGGATGGGTAGCAGAGATAAATCCTGATGTATTATTGAAATTCTCAATAAGAATGCCTACTATAATGTTTGAAATAGATTTATCTGAAGTATTTAATTTATAAATGAATTGCTTTATTCAAATATTGGGGGCGCATCCCTAATGAGAGAGCTGCAATGAATTGGGTTGTTACCCTAAATGTATTGCAGTGTTGTTATTAGGGATCAAAAAGCGCCCCCACAAAAAATTATTTTAAATCTGAGTTACAAGATATAAGTGTTATGATGGTGATAATATGGGAGGTCCTCCCGTAAACGTTAAGTATATTATAATTGCTAGATTTGAAGTTGACGGAATAGCTGAGAAATCAGATATAATAGGTGCTATATTTGGTCAAACAGAAGGTTTGCTAGGTGATGAACTAGACTTAAGAGAGCTTCAAAAAGTTGGCAAATTGGGCAGAATAGATGTAGACTATGATGTAAAAGGCGGCAAAACCTATGGAACAATCGTTGTTCCTACAAATCTTGATAAACCCGAAGTAGCGCTAATTGCTGCTTCACTGGAAATCATCGATAAAGTTGGGCCAAATTCAGCTAAAATTGAAGTAAAAGAGATAAAAGATGCTAGGGAAGAAAAATTTTTAAATCTGCTATATCCTTGAGCGTCCAACACGCTAAATGTCCTTCAACCACAACATTTCCCTTTTTAGCTTCCTCTCTGGCA
>AQVQ01000086.1 GCA_000375685.1 crenarchaeote SCGC AAA261-N23 | reverse complement strand
ATCGACTCTTCTATAAAGTTTTGCGTCTATAAAACCTCGATAATTTTCTTTAAGAAAATTAAGAATATTAGAAAATGTATTTTCAAAATCTTTTTAATGCTGAAAGGGATTTAAAAGAAGGAGAATTCGATTCAGCAATGTTTAATGCTGATCAAGCATTACAACTTTTTTTAAAAGCGAAGATTTTAGCAAAAGGTATAGAATTTCCTAAAACTCACCAGATAAGAAAACTTTTAGAATTGTTATCTAAATTAGAAAATAAACCTTTAGATTTAAGCAAAGAAGAAGAAAAAATTTTAGAAATGCTGGAAGAAGCGTACATCTCCTCTCGCTATTTACCTTTTTCGTTTTCCGAAGAGGATGTAAATAAAGCACTAATGTTTGTTAAAAAGTTGATGAGCTTTTATGGAAAAAGTTTATGAAATAGCATTAGAATTTGTTAGAGAAAGGGAAGAAACTTTCAAGAATGCTTGGAATATAATCAGGAAGATAAAAGAAGCATCGATTGAAATTTTACAAGAAGCTAAAATATATGTTTTTGGAAGTTTTGCAAGAGGCGATTATAAAATTTATTCCAGCGATATCGACATTTTAATAGTTTCAGATAAGATCAGCGATAGAATGATGGAAAGAGCTGGAATAATAGTGGATATCAGAAAAAAGGCTAATGCGAATTACATTTTTCAAATTCATTTAGTGAATAGCAAGGAATTTAAGATCTACAAAAGGTTTGTTGATAAACTAATAGAAGTTTAAATATGTTGTACAGTTGCTCATGAATTTAGAAAGAAGATGGCTAGCTATCAAAATCGCTGAGAATGTCTCGAAAAGTTGAATATGAAATAACACAGATCGAACTAACTTCTCCCGCCCTTAAGGGCGGACTTTCAATTGTGTAAAGGTCGGTAAAATTAAGGCTTACATACTTCATTTTAGATTGCATGGAATATCTGCTATACTAGGAAGCCAGAAATAGTATCTAAGTTTCTTTCAGAAATATTAAGTTTGAGAGGTTTATATGTGGTTAATCTTTCATGTTCGAAATCAACATAAAGAATGTTATTTTTTGGATTTTCTATATTAACGTTTTGACGAATTGAAAATTCTATAAGTCTTTTTAGCTTGTCTAAGACCTATTATGGAGATGATCATATCTATCTCAATTAGTACTTCTTGATTTCTTTCAATCAATTCAGGCAACATCTTGTTTTTCCATTCGCTTATGACAATCTTGAAATCTTCTTCTCTCATAATACTGTTTTAGAATGGAAAGAAATGTAAATAATTTTGTTCAAGTTTGGAACAAAATTTCGCCTTAAATACTATAAAGATATCGTTTCACATGTTTTTCTTCTTTATTCTCCTTAAAAGCAAAACTTGCAACGTATAACCGTCTCATATCGAATTTTTTTACTTTATCATTTTTATATTAAAGCATAATAGCGTAAAGTTATTAAGCCTAAATACATTAATCAGTTACAGGGGTGTAACTTGGTTACAGGGGTGTGATTATGCTGTTTGAACCTAGACCTAAGGAAGCTCGTAATGAATTATTTAATAGAGAGAAGGAACTTGCAGACTTAGGATTTTATATTAAGAACGGTTCTCCTCTAATTCTATGTCTCGGTGTAAGAAGAATAGGTAAAACATCGCTATTAAAAGTATTTCTTAATGAGAACAATTACCCGCATATTTACATCAATGCGAGAAAACTCTCAGAATACCAGTATAGTGTGTCAGGTCTCTATAAGCTATTTTCTGAAGCTTTCAATCAAACTAGAATTTCTAGTAAACTTGTTAATTACTTGAAAAGTCTTAGAGGAATTAAAATAAGTGCATTAGGAACAGGATTTAATATCGAATTTGATTGGAAAAGAAGAAGTCCTTCGTTAACTTCCCTCTTAGAAAGACTTGATGAGTATGCTAGTGAAAGGAATACATATTTCCTCATAGTTATAGATGAGGTTCAAGAATTGAGGTTTCTGGGAGGATACAATAAGCTAGACTTCAGACAAATCATGGCTTATTGTTATGATAATTTACGCAACATTAAGTTTGTTTTAAGTGGCTCAGAGGTTGGGTTGCTCTACGACTTTCTTGAGTTTGACAACTATACTAGTCCTCTTTATGGAAGGGTAAGAGATGAAATTGTATTAAGTAGATTTTCGAAAGAAGATTCAATAAGG
>AQVQ01000085.1 GCA_000375685.1 crenarchaeote SCGC AAA261-N23 | reverse complement strand
CTTTGTTAATCTTGCAAGAAGAAAAGGCGCATATGGATCAAAGTTGACCGGGGCAGGAGGTGGAGGTGCATTTTTTGCCCTCGTTGATGAAGAAAAAGTGGAAAAGGTTAAATTGAGTTTAGCAAAAAGACTAAAAAATATAAGTGAAGTTAAAATAGAGGAAGAGGGTATAAAGTAGCTAAATCTCGAAACATGCTGCAAGATAACCTACAACATTATCTTTAGGTCCTGCAGTATCTCCGGATGTTGCATGTGCTAAGATTCTGGAACTTTTACAACCGATTTTCTTAGCATAGTATATTGCAGTTGCTGTTGGACATGGACCGCACATTGAAATATTTTTTTCATCTATTACCCTCATTAAATAAGCTTCATCCATTTTTCTCACAGAATCTATAACATATTCATCCTTTTTGTAGGTCATTTCTATGTTTTCATAGTGATTAAGATCTGTTGAAGCCAATACAACTGTATTAGTACCTTGTAAAACCTTAGCTAAGGCATTTCCTAATTCTCTTGCAACATCTAATGTTTGAAGCATAATACAAATTGGAACAAAGTCAAAATTTTTATAAATATATTGTAAAAAAGGAAGCTGTACTTCTATTGAATGCTCATAAAGATGAGCTAAATAATCCGAGGATAACATTCTATACTCCTTCATAAGCTTATTGGCTATATCTGTGTTGATTTTAACACTTCCTAACGGTGTTTCCCATTCTCCTTCCTTCATTATAGAAACCAGTGAACCATAACCTGTATGGTTTGGACCTAAAATAACAAATGTGTCAGGCCTTTCGTTCTCTGCTAGCATTTTATAGGCATGTGCTGCAACAGGGCCGCTATAAATGTAGCCAGCATGAGGTACAATGAACGCAGGATATTTTTCTACTTTAGATTGTGAAATTTCTTTAGGCATTCCCGGCCCGAGCTTACTTTTAAAACAACTTTCTATTTGCTTCTTCAATTCTTCAGAATCTTTCTCGTAGAAATAGCCTGCTACTGCACTTTTCCTCTTCATAAGTTTATTCAGTTTCTTCTACAAGTTCAGCTTCAAAGTCTTCAATGGTATATTTAAACTGATCAGGCGAAGTAATAAGACCTTTTTCACGAAGTATCTGCCTTGCAAGCAACCAGTAAACTGTTGCTAAAGCTCTTCTTCCTTTATTGTTACATGGAATTACAAAATCCACATCTTCACATTTATGTTCAGTATCACAAAGAGCTACCACAGGTATTCCAAGTTTTGAAGCTTCGTTTACAGCCTGAGAATCATGCAAAGGATCATTAATGAAGAGTAATTCTGCATTTTTATGCTCTTCTAAAGAAGGATTTGTAAGAGTTCCAGGAAGAAATCTTCCAGTTATTGCAACAGCTCCAATTACTTGAGCAAAAAGATTTGCAGGTTTTATTGCGTAAGGTCTCGATGCAACAACAAGTATTCTTTCGGGTTCATAATAAGACATAAACTTCGCAGCTATTCTAATTCTTTCATCTATGCTCCTTATATCTATTATGTTTATTCCTTCAGGCTTTGTTTTGTAAATGAAATTTCTCATGTATTTAGATTTAAACTTTGTACCGAGAGGTAAACCGGCCTGTACATATATGTCAACGGAGGCTAGCGTTAGCTGTTCTTCCTTCTTTAAATCAAAACTTGAAAAGTCTGACATATTAACTTATTTAAACATATAGCTAATATAGTTATTTAACTTTGAATCACTTCCTAAGTATTCCTCTATTCTTATCAGTTCATTTAGTTTAGCCATTCTTTCTCCTCCTACAGCACCTGTTTTTATTAAAGGTGCATCAAAGGCTGTAGCTAAATGAGAAATGAATGGATCTTCCGTTTCACCAGATCTGTGTGAAACTATTATTTGAATACTGTTCTCTTTTGCATATTTTATCGTATCTATTATTCTACTTACACTTCCTACCTGATTTGGTTTGATTATTATTCCGTTTGAAGAATTTTTTTCTATACCTTTCTTCAATCTTTCTTTATTAGAAGCATAAATATCATCCCCTACTATAAGGATGTCTTTAAAGTCTTTTCTCAGTTGAGAAAAATCTTCAAAATCGTCCTCATCAAAAGGATCCTCAACAAAACTTATGTTAAATTCCTCAATTAAACTAGAAACAAATTTGTATTGCTGCTCTCTGTTTAAGTTTATTTTTTCAAGCTTGTAATTATAAGTAGATCTTCGTTTATCAAAAATTGATGAAGCAGCAAAATCAATACCTATTATGAAATCATATCCCTTTTCGCTTTTAACT
>AQVQ01000084.1 GCA_000375685.1 crenarchaeote SCGC AAA261-N23 | reverse complement strand
CAACCCCTAATCTTCTAAAAGAGCTTGGAAAAATAGATAAACCAATTTTGCTTAAAAGAGGTTTTGGATGTACAATAGAAGAATTGCTTTATGCTGCTGAATATATTCTCAGTGGAGGAAATTCAAAAGTAATTCTATGCGAGAGAGGAATTAGAACTTTTGAAACTTCAACAAGATTCACTCTTGATATAAATGCTGTTCCATTGCTTAAAGAAATTACCCACCTTCCCATAATTGTGGATCCAAGTCATGCAGCGGGCAAAAGATCATTAGTTCCTCCTTTAGCTAAAGCAGCGCTTGCTGCAGGAGCTGATGGAATAATAGTAGAAGTTCATCCAAATCCAGATGCAGCTTTATCAGACGGTCCTCAAAGTATGAATTTTGAACAGTTTGAAAAGCTTATGGAGGATTTGAGAAAATGGAATTTAATTTGAATTTAAATAAAAGTATTTCTTCAAAGATATTAGTTTCTGAAAATGCTAGGAAAGAGATTGTGAAAATTCTTTCAAGTTCCTCTTATTTCAACTTAGCAGTTTTAGCTGACGAATCGGTTTACGATTTGTGGATTTCTAGCGAAAGAAACGACTTCCTAGAAATAAAAAGCAACGTTCACGTTTTTATTCCTGGAAAGGGTGAAGATATAAAGAGCATCGAAAAGTATGAAAGGGTATCCTCTGCACTATTAAAAGCAGGAATTGAAAGGGATTCATTAATTTTAGCCATAGGAGGTGGAGCATTGACAGATTTTGCAGGCTTTATAGCTTCAACTTATATGAGGGGAATTGACTTGGTTACAGTTCCAACAACCTTACTTGCACAGGTTGATGCAGCCATAGGAGGAAAGAATGGAATTAATCTTATCATAAAAAACGCTATAGGAACTTTTTATTTACCAAATTACGTTATTATAGATCCAATATTTATAGAAACTCTTCCTTTTGAAGAGTATTTAAACGGTCTAGCAGAAATCATAAAGTATTACGTAATTAAAGGAGGAATTTTCAAGAATATTTTGAAAATAATTTATATCTTGTTAAAGAAAGAGACAAAAATATTTTGTTAAAGCTTATCGAAGAATCTGTAGAAACAAAGTTGCAAGTTGTTAAGAAAGACTTTGAAGAAAAAAATGAAAGAATGATACTTAATTTTGGTCATACTATAGGACATGCAATTGAAAGCTTAAGCGAGTATAAAATAAAGCATGGAACTGCTATTTCTTATGGTTTTATTGTCGAATCTATAATAGCAAATTCAGTACTTGGTTTCCCGTTTGAGGATATTAATTTCATACTTGATTTGATTAACAATTTAGGTTTCAGATTTAACTTCAGATTCAATGAGGATGATATAATAAGAACGCTTATTTTAGATAAAAAAAGAAGGAAAGGGAAAATCATGATGGCTTTACCCTCAAAAATAGGCAATTTTGAAATAGTTGAAGTTTCAAAAGAATCGATAAAGGAAGCAGTTGTAAAAGCAAATTCGCTTATTCAAAAATGTTAAAATTCGCTTTAATTGGGAATCCTTTGATACATTCTATAGGGAAAAGAGTTTATTCAGAGCTGTTTAAATTTTTAAAATTAGAAGCAAGTTATGAACATTTTGAAATAAGAGACGAGGAAATTTCTAATACCGTAAGTTACTTTAAGTTGAATAGCTACAAAGGTTTCAATGTTACTATTCCTTTTAAGAGTAAAATAGTAAAGTTTTTGGATGAATTGGAAAGTGATGCTAAAGTTGTTGGGGCAGTTAATAATGTATGTATAGATAACAATAAACTATTAGGCTTCAATACGGATATACTAGGAATAAAGAATTCTCTAAAAAGGTTTAACGTAAATAAAATAGAAAATGCTTGTATAATAGGCGCAGGTGGTTCAGCTAAAGCTGCTCTATTTGCTATTAAGGACATTGCTAAGAATGTTTATGTCTTAAATAGAAGTTATGAGAAGGCCATTGAACTTGTAAACTTGTTCAAGGGCTATTATTCTAGCATTAAAGCTTTCCCTTTGAATAGCGAAGAAGCGATGAAAACGATAAGCAAAGGTGATTTAATAATAAACTGCACACCTGTTGGAATGTATCCAAATATTAATTCATCCCCCATAAACAATAGTCTAATAAGCAACAACGCAACAGTTATTGATTTGGTTTACAATCCTGTTAATACAAATTTAATATCGTACGCAAAAAGCTTAGGATGCAGGGTAATCGATGGATTATGGATTTATGTTTATCAACTAATTGAAAACTTAAAAATTTGGATTGGTATTGAGATGGATGCTGATTTTGTGAGAAATATTTGCA
>AQVQ01000083.1 GCA_000375685.1 crenarchaeote SCGC AAA261-N23 | reverse complement strand
CTGTTGAGGATACAATATTCTACAGTACAGTTAAAGAAGGACACGAAATAATTATAGGTGATGGAAACATTAAAATAAGAATAACGAAAGCGGATGATGGGAGAGTTGAAGGATATATTATTGAAGGAGGACTACTCACTTCAAGGAAGGGCATCAACATACCTAGAACCCAAATTCCTTCGGGAATCACTGAAAATGACTTAATTCCTTTGAATGAAGCGCTCAAGCTAGGTGCTGATTTCATAGGTTTGTCATTTGTTTTAAGCGAGAAAGATGTAATAAGAGCAAAGGAAATTGCAAAGGATAAAGCATGGATTATTTCTAAAATTGAAAAAATTCAAGCTTTGAAAAGACTTAGGGCTATAATTAAAGCTAGCAATGGAATTATGGTAGCAAGAGGAGATCTAGGAATTGAAATAGGAATTGAAAAGGTTCCTTTTGTTCAAAAGAGAATTGTTGAAATAGCGAAATCTTTAGCAAAGCCTGTGATCGTTGCAACACAGGTTCTAGAATCCATGGTAAACAATCCAATACCTACAAGGGCTGAAACAACCGATGTTGTAAACGCCATAAATGAGGGTGTTGATGCAATATTACTTTCAGATGAAACAGCTGAGGGTAATTATCCTGTTGAAGCTGTTCGGTACTTGCACAGAATAATTAGCTTCGCTGAAATGAAAGTTATGAATCAGAAGAAACCTAAGCTAAAAGGAGCTGACGATGCGATTGCTTTAGCAACTTTAAACGTTGCAGAAATTTCAAAAGCGAAAATTATTGTTGCACATAGTAGAAGTGGAAACTCAATAATTAGAGTGGCTCGATTTAGACCTAGTATACCGATTTTGGGAATATGTCCTTCGATAGATCTTGCAAAAAAATTGAACATATGTTATGGAGTAATACCCATCGTTTCAAAGAAGAAGATGAAAAATATAAACGAAATAATAATGTTTGCTGAGAAAACAGTCAAGAGAAATTTCAAATACAAAGGCACCATTGTTATTACGGGAGGCGATCCTAAGCTAGAAGAAGGAAGGACGGATTTCATAAAACTTCATAATTTAAATTGAGCAACATATAAATTATTATTACTTTATTTTAATTTGTTAATTTTCATTATTCAGAAACTTTTAAAGATAATATTTTCCTAATTGGCTTCGAATTTATTTCATCTATCATGATTCAATTTATGAGCTTTAAAGCGTGCAATTGTCAATGTAGTGCTTTTTGAATTTATATCGCTGTTGATAAAAAGAAGCTACGAGAAATTTCATTTTAGAAATTTAAGAGCCAAAAAGATAAACTTAATAAAATTGAAAAGTATAAAATTTAGCGTTGTTCTTGAAGGAGATAAGGATATCGAGACATATATTTCAATTTTAGATAAGGCTGAAAAATATGGATTTTATTCTCTACAGATTTATGAACATATACCTTTCAGACCAAGCATGCTTATCATTAGTCATTTAGCACATTACTTAAAAAAAATAAAGATAGGCCCTGTCACAATTCCTTTCTTTTTGAACGATCCTCTCATACTAGCTAGAAACATCGCTTTTTTACAAGAAATTACAAATAATAAAATTATTCTTGGAATTTCAAGAGGTGCATATTCAAGTTATCTTTGCAACAAAGTTGATAGAAGGTTGTCAAAGTTTATTGATTATTTAAAATGCGTTGAATCTATTTTTGAAAATAAAGAATTTAAGGGAAACTATTACGAGTTCAAATCTTCGGAAAACCTTTCTTGGATTAAGAATAAGATTCCAGAAATATATGTAGGTACTTCTGGACCTAAACTTTGCTATGAAGCTTCAAAAATAAAAATTGTAAGAGGAATTGTTGTAGATAACTTGTGGAACCCTGAATATGCAAGTAAGATGAAAGCTATTATTAATAAGGCAATTCAAGATTCCAATAGAAAAGATAAAGTCGAACTCGTTGCTAGACCCTTTGTTTATTTAGATGATGATTATGAAAGAGCCAAAAGAAAAATGGAGATAATTCTTAAATCATATCTTCCTGAGTTGGTAGGAAAATCTCCCATGTTAGGTAGTGCAAGCAAAAACGGAATAGATGTAGAAAGGCTAGCATGTATAGGACCGTTAAATAAAATCGAAAGGGAGACCGATTCAATAGTAAAGGCAGGCGTAGATCACATATGCTTCGGTCATCCACTAGGAGATAATATTATCGCAGCAATTGAAAAATTAGGTAAAGAATTGGTTTCAAAATTTTCATACTTATCAAATTGAATATTTACTTAACATATCAAATTCTTTGTTCATAAAAATTTATATTGTTAATTAGTTTAAAAAATTATAAAACTTTATTTTATTAATAAAGAAAAAAGTAAAATTTTAAAAACTCTAAATCCTGCTCTGATTGTCTAAATTCGAAAT
>AQVQ01000082.1 GCA_000375685.1 crenarchaeote SCGC AAA261-N23 | reverse complement strand
AATTCTGATAATGAATCCTTCTCTGACCTCAAAAGATGTACCCGATGTATTCTGCCCGAGACCTTCCCAGGGATTAAATTTAATGATCAGGGTGTCTGCAATTATTGTGAAAGATATGAACCTGTTAGGGTATTTGGCGAAAAAGCTCTTGAAGAAAAGCTGGATTCGTACAGGAATACAAGTCAAAAATATGATTGCGTTGTCCCAATCAGCGGCGGAAGAGACAGCACTTACGTTCTTTATCAAATCATTAAAAAATATGATATGCGCGCTCTAGCACTCACATATGATTCTGGCTTTACTACACCAGAAGGGCACAGGAATATTAAAAAGGTTATTGATGCGCTAAAGGTTGATCACTTCACTATCCGAAACGAAGAAAAAATTAGAATAGCTAAACGAAATTCAGTGAAGCGGTTCAGCGCATGGCTGAAGAAGCCCTCGATTAATACTATCGTGCCCACATTGAACAGCGGGGACAAGACCATGAACTTGCAGATGTATAATTATGCAAGCCAGAAAGGCATCCCGTTGTTGCTGGGTGGAAATAATATAGGAAATAGCAGCTTTGAGCAGGAACACTGGAAAACAGGATTCATGAACATTTTTCCCAATGAGCGAGGAATGTATTCCAGTCCGGATAAGATCAAGCTAGTAATGATATTTGGGTATGAGTTCTTCAAGAATCCATACAATTATGATCTGTCCGTATTCAAGGAGTATCTAGAAGGCATCGGAGTTTATTTCTTCGAGGCTCTTTTGAAGCCTAAAGGAGTGGAATCTTTAGGATTTTATGATTACATATATTGGGATGAAAAGAAGATACTTTCAACTATAACCCAAGAGCTGGGCTGGAAAGGAGCCTCTGATACATCAACTACATGGAGAGTTGATGACACTGCATATCCCCTTATAAATTACATGTACTATAATCTCGTGGGCTTCACTGAGCACGACGAAATGTACAGCAAGATGATCCGTGAAAGTCAGATCTCTCGGGAAGAAGGCCTGCAGAGGTGCAAGCTGGATCAGCAGCCCAGGATGAAATCCTTGAATGCGTTATTTAAAGAGCTGCAGGTCTCAAAGAGTGAAGTGGATCAGGTTCTAATGAGCTATCGCAAGAAGCTTATGAGCAATGGACTGAGGCCGTGCAGCTAATTCATATTCTTCTCCAATCCAAAAAATCCTATTGCATAATTCTTATGAATTCTTCTTAAAACAATTTTTATATCATAAAGTGAGCGACTTCTCTAAAATTAGGTTGAGGGGAAGTCACCTTAATGTGCGGCATATTCGGGATCTTGATCGGCGAAGGGTCGGATTTTTCAGTCGATTTGCTAAAGAGAACTGTGGATAATTTATTCAAGCTCTCAGAATCGAGGGGCAAAGAAGCATCGGGAATCGCAGTAAGAACTGGCAGTTCGATAACCGTTCTAAAAGAGCCCTATGCAGCATCAAAGCTCATCAAGTCAAAGACCTACAAAAATATATATAATTTGATAAAGAGTGAAGGCTATACAGGTCGAACCAATAATATACCCTTTGCAATCATCGGCCACTCCCGGCTGGTCACCAATGGCAAGAGCGAGCTGAACTCAAACAACCAGCCAGTTATTAAAGATGGCGCAGTTGGAATTCACAATGGCATTATCGTCAATGACAGCTCCTTGTGGGAGGCCAATCCCAAGCTGAAAAGAAAATACGATGTCGATACCGAGGTCTTCTTAAGCCTGCTGCAGATGTTTAGAAAGGAGAACGGCTCCTTTGCCGGAGCCGTCAAAAAGACATTCGGTTCCATTGAAGGCTCTGCATCGGTTGCATTGCTGTTCGACGATGCAGATTGCATTCTTTTGGCTACTAACACCGGATCGCTTTATATCTGTCCCAGCAAAGATCGAGAGATTCTGGTCTTTGCCTCAGAAAGCTACATCCTCAGGCAACTGATTGGGAAGAAATATCTAAAACACTTATTTAGCACTGGCTCCGTATCTCAGGTGGCGGCCGGAAGCGGATATCTGGTCAGTCTTCCTGGCCTCTGCATAGAGTCATTCAACATGAACGGCAAATCACCGGCTGAGGGCGAGGCAATTACAGTCCTTCCTTATCGTGTTAGCATAGATGAATTAACACCGCTGTCAGAATCAGTCCTGCCGAAAGATAAAGGGAAGTACAAGCTCAGAGAGGACGTGAAGCAGGAAATGATCAAGACCTGGGAGCGGTTATATTCAGGAGAGCAAAGCTTAAAGCGTTGCAGCAAGTGTATACTTCCTGAGACGACTCCCTTCATCAAGTTTGATGAAGAGGGCGTATGCAATTACTGCCGGAGCTATGAGGATCGGCAGCACAATGGATATAAGCCGGTTAAGGGTGAGCAGGCCCTCGAGAGCATAGTTTCCAAATACAGAAGCTCTTCAGGCGAGCCTGACTGCATCGTAGGATTTAGCGGAGGG
>AQVQ01000081.1 GCA_000375685.1 crenarchaeote SCGC AAA261-N23 | reverse complement strand
AATAATCTTTTCGGCTTCAGCAGCAATCAAGGAACCAATTCCCGATCTAGCTTTAAGCAATGTGGTAAGGATTGCAATTGCAGGATTGGTAAGAACTTTAAGTAGGGAACTTGCGCCGAAGGGAATACTTGTTAATGCAGTATTGCCAGGTTATATACTTACAGAAAGAGTAAAACAAATAGCTAAAAATAGGGGACTAAAGGAAGGAAAAACTGAAGAAGAAGTACTAAGAGAAATTGCAAAGGAAATACCCTTAGGAAGAATAGGAGATCCTGAAGAATTTGCAAATGTTATAATTTTCCTCGCATCGAATTTATCTAGCTACGTTACAGGTGCATGTATTCCTATAGATGGGGGAATGTTAAAAAGCGTTTTTTAACATAATTTTTTCAAATGGAAATAAAATTGGATAAAAAAGATTTAAAGATTCTACAAATAATTCAGAAAAATTGTCAACTAAGTTCCAAGGATATTGCCAAAAAAGTTGGTTCGCCAATAACAACAGTCTTTTCAAAAATAAAGAGAATGGAAAAAATGGGAATAATTAAAGAATATAGAGCAATAGTTGATCCAAAGAAACTTGGATTTTCAGCTACTGCATTTATTTTAGCTTCTGTATCCTATTCCATTAACGGTGAAAAAGTATCACAAAGAGAAATAGCTAAAGAAATAGCCAAGTTTCCTGAAGTCCAAGAAGTTCATATAATTACAGGAGATTGGGATCTCCTAATAAAGATAAGGGCTGAAAACGTTGATAAGATGGGTAAGTTTGTTATAGATAAATTAAGGTTGGTAAAAGGAATAGAAAAGACATTAACTTGTGTGGTATTTGAAACTGTAAAAGAAACAACAGATGTTCCTATAGATTTAGCTGAGACTTTATTTCGTGAATAGACCTTTCCACAATTTTTTCAGCCAATCCTAAATAATTTTTAGGATTAAGTAATTCTTTTAGTTCACTTTCTTTTATGAAAGAACTTACTTTTTCATTTTTAAGAAGCTCTTGAATAAAATCCTTTTCTTCTTCATAGCTTTTTATAGCAGTGTTTCTAATGATTTCATAGGCCTCTTCTCTTGACATTCCTTTATCAACCAGCTTTAGCATAACATTTTCCGATAGATTTATACCCCTAAGCAAATTCAAGTTCCTTTCTACATTTTTTTCATTTATTACAAGATTCTTAAGAATATCAATAGCCTCATTGAGAATATAATCAACCAAAATAAAAGAATGAGATATTATTATTCTCTCGTTTGCGCTATTCGTAAGATCCCTTTCATGTTCAAGAGCAATGTTTTCCAAAGAAACAGTAACCAAACTTCTAAGATATCTTGCTAAACTACAAATTCTCTCCGATCTATGAGGATTTCTTTTATGTGGCATAGTAGAAGAACCTGCTTGTTTTTCTTTAAAAGGTTCAAGCATTTCTCCTATCTCTGTTCTTTGCAAATTCCTTATCTCCTTAGCTATTTTTTCTAGATTTGCTGCAATTAATGCATTGAGGTAGATGAAATCTGAAAAAACATCCCTTTGAACAACTTGATTGGAAATCAATGCAGGTTTTATTCCCAGTTTTTTCATAACAATTTCTTGAAGTTCAATTCCTTTTTTTCCAAATCCTGCCATTGTTCCAACTGCACCGCTCATTTTTCCGATCAGATCGTTTTTCTCTAGAAAATCTATCCTTTCTATGCACCTAAACATATCATAAGCCCAAATTGCAAACTTCATTCCGTATGTTGTAGGCAAAGCATGCTGGCCGTGTGTTCTTCCTATGCATGCTAAGTCTTTGTATCTTTCAGCTTTTTCTAAAAGTATCTTTATCAATTCCTTTATTCTTCCTTTCAGAACTCCAAGAGCTTCTTTAAATGCAATTGCCCATGCAGTATCTTCGATATCATAGCTGGTTGCGCCTTTATGAACAAATCTTCCATAATTTTTTTCACAAACTTCAGAAAGAGCTTTTACTACTGCAAGAAGATCATGATCTATTTCTTTTTCTATTTCCTTTATTCTTTTTATTGAAACATACGTTAAATTTGCTTTTTTTGATATTTCCTCAGAAGCCTCCTTAGGAATTAAGTTAAGTTCAGCCTGTGATTGAGCTAACACTGCTTCAACTTTTAACCATCTTTCAATTTTAGCTTCCTCACTAAATATTCTGCTCATTTCTTCAGTTGAATATCTTGAATAAACTGGGCATGACATAAATAATAATTATAATGCGTAAAATAAAAGAAATGTGAAAGAAATTTATTTGTAAAACTCTTTAGCTTATTATGCAACTATCAAAACTTTTATTTGCATTAATAGCTACGTTGATATTTATTTTTGCCTTGATAGTTTCCTTAAACATAGTTTCATACATCTCTGCTCAGAAACTTTATTCACTGGTAGATATATTTAATTTAGCAGGAGGATACTATTTTGTAGGTTTAATAATAGGCATCTTTGCATCTTTTC
>AQVQ01000080.1 GCA_000375685.1 crenarchaeote SCGC AAA261-N23 | reverse complement strand
AGGTTCACGTATATTATTAAATACGGAGAATGACACTAGATTTTGATAAGTGGAATGTTACGATTGTTTATAGTTTCAATAAATTGAATAGTAAGTTAAATTTAATTATTTTTGCTGAAGGGGGAATTGAGAATTTATAGAGTTTTGAGGATAAGTAGTTCCAAGGGTGAGTTGGCTGTGAAGGCGTGCTTCGATACAGGAGCATCTTTCACTGTTATAAGAAAGGATGTTGCTGAGAAGGTTGGTCATATTCTTCCAACAGACGTTAAAGAAGATACTTTGGCTGATGGAAAGACGAAATTTTAGGTGCTTGGTTATATTCCAATTTCAACAGTTCTTGAGGGTTCATCCATAGATGATATAGCTTATGTAATTGATGAATTAGCTGAAGAACTCATTATAGGAGTTAAGGTCATGGAGTTTTATGATATTAAGTTAGACCCTTCAACAAATAAGATTATTGTAGGGAAGAATTACAGTTCTTTTGAGCTTTTTGATTATAATTAACGTACTTGCAGGTCAGGCCGCTTTGAAATATACGAAGAAAGATTTAGATTAATTTGTTTTATTAACTTCGGTTAAATGAATAATACAGCATAGCTATATATAAGGAAAGAATTTTTCAAAATTAAATCTTTATACCTTGCACTAAATGAAGAGATTTTGAGATAAACAACCGAAACTTTTATACTCTTTTACTCTATAATTATCTAGCGTCTGAAGTATGAATAAGAAGATAAAGATTTATGGGATAGATTCAAGAGTAAAGTTGTAGGCGAAAAAGGCTTAAAGGGACTTAGCAAAGCTGTTGAAGAAGCTATAGAAGAGGAGCTTTGTGAAGATTTGATAATAAAGAATCTTGAAGGATTATTAGGTTCTGAGAAAAATCCTTTAGCGATAACTCCAGTCGAATCTGCGACTAAAACAGATGCAGGAAAGGTTGTAAGGGAGCTTAGAGACTCTAGGCTGTAAAGATGCTTAAAATTTAAGCGAGCTCATAATTTCATATAGATCATGATTTTTTAATTCACAAACTTTTTTTAAAAGTTTGTAGATATATCTGTTATGAATGTACAGGAAATTAAAAGCGTAATTATTTCACAAAGGGAGGATATGGAAGAGAAATTTAAGGAAGGATAATAGAACGTGAACCTGATGTTAATAATTTGAGGCAATTTCTCCTATATCCTAATATTTTGGCTATTTTAGGAATTAGAAGATGTGGGAAGTCTGTTTTTTATGGCAGATTTTTAGGAACGAAACATTTGGAACATTAACTTCGATGATGAGCGTTTATTTGGCGTTAAAGCAAAAGATTTGGATCTCGTTCTTCAAGCTTTCTATGAACTTTATGGTAATATAGATTTTATTATTTTGGATGAACCCCAAAATGTTGAAGGATGGGAATTGTTTGCAAACAGGTTAAGGATGAATAAAAAGGTTATAATAACTGGAAGCAATTCAAGACTTTTAAGTGGAGAGTTGGCATCTCATTTGACTGGAAGGCATATTGATTTTATGTTGATGCCTTTTAGTTTTAGGGAATATCTCAAATATGAAAGAGTATCCTTATCTAGTGAGGACTTTTATTCAACGCGTATAGTTGCAGAACTGAAGAGGCATTTTGAAGAATACATGAAGATTGGAGGAATGCCTGAAGTTTATTTGTTTGGAAGGAAATCCTTGTGAGAATATATGCTGATATCATTGAGAAAGATGTGTTACGAAGGTTTAAGATTCGAATGAAGGAGACTTTTAAAGAGTTAGCTAAATATTTGATATCTAATGTTGCTTCGGAGTTCACTATAAGAAAACTTTCGCATATTTTTGAGGTAAAAGATGTTCACACTGTTAGAAATTGGCTTGATGCTTTAGAAAATTCTTATTTGTTCTTTATTCTCGAAAGATATTCTCCAAAATTGAAAGAGCAGTTTATTGCGCCTAAGAAGATTTATTGTATGGATAATGGCCTAGTTAATGCTATATCATTTAGAGCTAACGAGAGACTTGGTAAGCTAATGGAAAATTTGGTAGCTGTAGAATTGTTGAGAAGAAAAAAATATTGGTATAATTCTTCGGAAATCTATTATTGGAAGGATTATCAGCAAAATGAGGTTGATTTTGTTTTGAAAGAAGGAACACAGATAAAGCAGTTAATACAAGTGACTTATGCTTCTAGTAAAAATGATATTGGTGAGCGTGAAATTAAAGGTTTGATTAAAGCAAGCAATGCGTTAATTTGTAAAGATTTGTTAATAATTACATGGGATTATGAAGATATGATAAATATTGGCAATAAAATAATTAAATGCATGCCTTTATGGAAGTGGATGTTAAATAAAGATATTCCCTAAATTCTTTAGTGTATATTTTTCAAAATAAATTACTAATAATCTCACAATTGTTCATAAGAGTTATATTTTGATCTTTTATAATATCTGGTTCTATATTTTGATATTAGATATA
>AQVQ01000079.1 GCA_000375685.1 crenarchaeote SCGC AAA261-N23 | reverse complement strand
TAAACTTGATCGAATATCCGCCAAAAAGCTATGAGAGAATAGTCGCAATAGTAACAACTAGTGAGGGCGTAACTAGAAGAGAGATTGGTAGACACAGATGGGCTTCGCTGAGACCAATGTGGAATATCTCTAGAAAGGGGTTTGAGGAATTATATGAGAAGATACCAAGTCCTAAGCCAGAATTTGAAGATATTTGGAGATTGACTAGTGGAAATCCTGATGCTCTCTCAAAACTCTACCAAGCTGAATGGGATGTTAATAGAACTATTACTGAGCTTATAAATAGTAAGGAGATCACATCTAGCTTTATTGAGAAGTGGAAGAATTGGCTTGATGAGGCTATTAAGGATCCTGATATACTATGGAGAGCTAATGTTCCAGATGAACTTGTGAGAGAGCTAATAGCTAAGAACCTTATAGTGTATAATATGTATGATAGAGATCCATGGTTCTGGATGGATGAGCCTCCATTGGAGAAGGATTCTGATCTTGGAATAGGAAAGCACATAGCATGGCAAACACCGCTACATAGGGAAGCAGTTAAGAGAGCAATAACGCAACGGTGATGCTTTCAGGAAAAGTAATAGGCAAAACCTTAAATACGTATTACTTTATAGATTATTTACAAGCTGAAATATGGTTAGGAAGAAAAAGATAAGCATAATTATCGATGGAGAGCTCTGGGAGAGGTTTAAGACTAAAATTGTAAGTGAGAAGGGCTTAAAGGGACTTAGTAAAGCTGTTGAAGAAGCCATAGAGGAGAAGCTTTGCGAAGATTCGATGATAGAAGCTCTTGAAGAATTGTTAGGTTCCGAGAAACCTCCTTTAGTGATAACTCCAGTCAAGCCTAAGATTCAGACAAATGCTGGAAAGACTGTAAGAGAGCTTAGAGACTCGAGATTTTAAGGATGCTGGTTTACTTATACATAAGTACAATTATTAAGCGTTATTAACCAAAGGTGAGTTTGTAAAACGAGCATGTGTGGATTATTCTTTTAGAATTTTGCTGACCTTTCCACTCCAAAAAGTATTCCAAAAAGATCTCTTCTGCATTTTGTCACGCGATTTAACTTCAAGTGTTTTGAAAACGAGTATTAATTGTAGCTTAATTTATGTTAGCATTTTAATTTACTGATTGCGGTAAAAATTTCTGGCAACGCGGATGAGATAAGTTGCTTGTTAATCAAATCGTAAATCGTTAAAATAGGTAATGGTATATCTATTAAAATCTCAATTGCACCTCCAGGAAAACCAAGGGATGGTTTTACGAACCCTGTATTTTAAAAATTTATACGATAATGCATATCAACTTCACATATTATTTCATGAAGGAATCAAAGACGAAGACCTTGCTTCTTTCAAAGTATATTGGAACAAGACGTGTGAACAATTAAATAAAATTTTGTCTTTAATTTAATGCTAACAATTTTTTTAAACCTGCTCACGAATATGTTAAAATCAATATAGCCTGCAATAAGCTTAGTTATCTTAGAAACATAAAGAATTATTATCAATTAAACAATTACATATAGAAAGTCTTATAATATCTAAAGAAGAGAGAAATAAATTTTCGTGATAACTTTTTCTAATTATTTGTTTTTAAGATGAAACTAGATATAATAATCAGTAGTAACTTATATTGATTAGATGGGCCATATATACGTTAAAGTTAAAATAGCTGATGAGATGCTAACCAAGATTTTAGAAATTCAAGGAATAGTTGATACTGGAGCAACTCTTACAGTTTTACCGAGAAAAATTGCTTCTGAACTTGGTTTGAAAATAAAAGGAAGCAATATCGTAGAAACTGGGTCTGGAAAAATTAAGCTTGATCGTTCAAGAGCTTGGTTAGAAATTGAAGGAAAAAGTGAGATTATGCCTGTATTAATTTCTGATAATATAGACAAAGTTCTAATTGGTGTAACAACGCTTGAAATTCTTGGCTTACAAGTAGATCCTATTGAAGGAAAGCTGAAAGAATGGACTTTGCTTATGTATTAAATTATATGTTTAACATTGTAAAATAAAATATGGTACACACGGAAGTGGAAGTTACATTAAGCAATATTCAACAAACTAAATCCATTAGAATTAGTGCTCTTGTAGACAATGGGGCTACATTAAGTATCATTCCTGAAGAAATATCTAAAGAATTAAATCTTTCTAAGACTGACGAAAAAGTTAAAGTTCTAACAGCTAAAGGAATTGAAGAACTTGAACTTACTCATGCAACAATTGAAATTATGGGTAAAAAGAGAATAATGCCCGTTTTAATCAGTAAACAAATTGATAAAGTTTTGATAGGCGTGACAACTCTTGAAGCAATGAACTTAAAAGTAAATCCTATAACGCAAAAGCTTGAAGAGTTTACAGCTTTTCTTTATTAAAAAAATCTTTCATCTTTATGTTAATAATTCCATTAGTTTAAGATATCAAAATTGGTATTGAAGTATTCAATAATTATTCTTTTTAATACAAATCATTGACTACTTTAAATGCTTTTTTATTAATATAATATACAGTGGAGAGCAATTTAAGAAAAGAGCTAATAAGACTCTTGAA
>AQVQ01000078.1 GCA_000375685.1 crenarchaeote SCGC AAA261-N23 | reverse complement strand
ATAGAGGTATTATTTATGAAAAAGCTTCCGACTTCTTGGTAAATTATTCCTAATGGGTTGAAGAAAAATAGGGGACCTGAATCAAGGAAGCTAGATTTGCTACTTATTATCTTGCCACCAATCAAAGGATTACTTGGATCAACCCAAAGTAACAATGCGCCTGAAACACCCCATCTGAAAAATGGCACTCCGTTAAGTGCATATGCTGTTTCAAGATTGAACATTGATATCGATATTGTAGCTTGATTACCCAATGCAAGCATAGGAGTTAAATCGATTAAATGCGAGGAATGGAAAGATAATGTGTTTATTGAAGTAACAGGCCTCCAGTAGAATGGGTCTATTCCTCCAGTATATATTGTTTCATAAGGCAATACGATGCCAGCTAAATAACCATTGTAATAAACTTGAAGGGCTCTTGGAGCTGGTTCATTTGCATACCAGAATTCATCCAACTGAAAACCTTCTGTATAGAAAATAGCTGCCATTCTATATGTTCCATTTGGAATAGTTACAGTTTGGGATCTCAAGTTAACGAACGGATTTAAAGTTGTCATCGAATAACCAAGAGGATTTACAAATAAAGGAATAAAGTAATTAGGTAATCCTGCCAAAGGTTTTCCTGGATAAAGATAAAGTGTAACATTCACAATATAGTACCCAGTTATACCTACATTAGGTGCAAGATAGTTTGTTAAAACTACTTGGAATGTTACAGAACCTTGTAATAGATTCAAATAATATGTAACATCAGCTTGAGCTGTTGAATTTCTTATCTCTTGTGTAGAGCCCCAGAACAAAGGTATTCCATTTGCAAAAACATAAATTGGTCTATCATACTGTGGACCTCCCGTTTCTTGAATGCTAACATTCAATATAGCTAAACTATAATTACCTTTTGGTATATTGACTGTGAATACTTCAGGTATGTTACCACTTTGTTTAAATGTAGCATTTACAGCTATAGGTACAACCACAGGAGTGGTTGAAGGAGGTTTAATTTGGAATGCTTCAAAAGAATAGTAACTTGGAGGATCTCCATCTGAAGAATCTATAGCAAATTTTGATAACATCGGTTTTTTCAAATTATTAAAGCTTACATTTTGATTTGCGTGTACGTTTACTGGTATGTAAGGCAAAATCAATAGAAGAATCAAAAAAGCGGAGATTAAAATTATTGCTTTCTTCATGTTTGACCACCTCCTTTAATTTGGCCAGTAGCTGTTCTAGCCCTCCTGCTTAGTACGAAAGCAAGAATCAAGGCTATAACACCTATTATTAAAGATATAATAGCAATTATTAAAATGTCATTTGCATAACTTGATAAGTTTGAAATCATGCTATTCAATTTATTCACATTACTTACTAGATGGTAATTGTTCTGTATTGTATAATTGTAGGAATAAGTTAAACCATTAAATACTTCAACGGATAATGTATAAGCACCGTCTGGCATAGAAGATGCATTGAAAGGTATCGAAACTGTTACTCCTGTTGAAGTAGGTGTAACTGTATAACTTACAGGCTGACCATTAATAGCAACTTTGAGGATCTTTATATTTTGCCCTGTTACATTTACGATTATTGTGGCATTACTTGTTGTAATTTTACTTGGTTGCACGCTGAATGTAGGAGGTGGAACTTGGGAAATTTGAGAAATTCCTTTCAGATTAACTCCACTTAAAGTTATATTACTATTTCCTGCTTGGTTAAAGGCATAGGTTGAATTAACTATCGATGATGAATAGATGCTTACCTTTGAATTTATTGCTGTAACAGCAACTGTTGAGCCTCCTAATAAGCTCTGCCCAACTGTTACTACAGAATTATTCGCAACTAACGAAACAATTTTGCTATTATATATTTGCAAACTTGCGTTTATAGCCTTTAAATTGTTCACAATTACATTTGTTAACGTTAAACTTATTCCGTTCACAGTTAAGTTGTTTGCGTATATATTAGATAAGTAGTATCCACTTCCTGAACCTGTCAAGAATGGAACGTTAACCAAACTTCCAGTTGTTATATTCAAATTACCCATGTAAGTATAAGGTAATACATCGAAATACTTGTAGGTTGAAATAACATCCTCCCCTGTAGATGCTACACCTGCCATTAATACATCCCAGTGACCCGCCAATGCATATAATGAAAGCCCTTGATATATTGAACCCGCTAATTCTGAAGGTATTTCGTAATCTCCTATCCATTTACCTAATGTTGAATTATATTGAAGAGGTACACCAACTTCAAATGTGACAGGTATTAAAAATGGATTTAAAGTTGTTTGTAAAACTGTTGCTACAAAAATTCCTTGTGTAACTTCCTTTCCAGCTTGCTCACCGCTGGTAAATTTGATATCAGCTGTTACTTTTATTTTCTGGCCTTCATAAGCAAAAGGCTGTACAGTAACATTATAGCTTAATCCGCTTGGAGCAACGTAAAAGCCAGTTGTAAAGTAGCCGTATTCAACACCTGTTGGAGTTTGTAAAGAAGATTGATATACTACCGTATAAAATCCAGGTGAAAAGCTTTGAGGTATTTTGAATAACGCTATCTGCCTAAAGTAATAGTTCCTTAATCCGAAAATCACTCTGTTTGGTGCAGGCTGTAAAGGAACTTGTGCTA
>AQVQ01000077.1 GCA_000375685.1 crenarchaeote SCGC AAA261-N23 | reverse complement strand
GCTATTATTTCATTAACGGAAGATTAAGAGGATACGAAACGGGGAAAATAAAGGGAATTGGAATAAGGGTGCTGGTCGATGGTTCTTTTGGATTTGCTTCGACCAACATACTTACAGAAAGCGAAATTTTGAATACCTGTAGAAAAGCCTTAAAAATTGCCAAAAATACAAAAATTAAATCAAAAATTAACATCGAAAGACAAAGAGCATATCATGATACATGCATAGTTAAGCCAAAAGAAGCACCCACAGAAAAAGATGAAGAAGATGTTGTAAAGAACTTTAAGGATTTTGATAATACTATATCTGAAATAGATTCACGAATCGCTTTGAGATTATTTTCTATTAACGCTAATGAAGAATTCAAACTGTATATGAATAGTGAAGGTTCGAAAATTGAGCATAAGGCCCCCTATATAATGATCCATAGATTACTTACTGCTTTTGATTCGCAAAAGACAGTTGTTCAAAGAGCTAAGAGTACAGGTGGAAAGCAGGGATGGGAAATAATGAATGATGAATTCATTGAAGATTTGGAAAGAGATTCAAAAATTCTAAGTAAAATACTTAATGAAGCAAAGCCTCTAAAGGAAAAAGGTACTTATGATGTAGTTATAGATAGTGAAATTGCCGCATTGAGTTCACATGAAGCATGTGGCCATCCTTTTGAATTGGACAGAATAATGGGAAGGGAAGCCGCTCAAGGAGGGTTATCTTACGCTAGAATTGATATGCTTGGAAATGAAAAAATAGGTGTAGATGAACTTAACATCATCGATGAACCTTTGATTGAAAAGTCCTCCGGCTACTACGTTTATGATGATGAAGGGGTGCCTGCAAGGAAAAAATATTTAATCAAAAACGGCTATGTCAATGAGTTTCTAATGAATAGAGAATATGCAAGTTATATATCAGCAAAAAGTAATGGTTCAGCAAGAGCTTCATTTTACTTTAATGAACCTTTAATACGTATGTCCAATACATATATAGAAAAGGGAGATTATTCAGTTGAAGAAATTATTGAAAGTGTGAAAAAAGGAATATACATTAAATCTTATATGGAATGGAACATAGACGATACTAGATGGAATCAGAAGTATGTTGGCTTAGAATGTTATATAATAGAAAATGGTAAAATAGGAGAAATGGTAACTAACGTTCCTCTGGAAATTACTACTGGGTTTTACTTTAAAAACATAACTGCAATAGGAAAAGATTTAAAATTCTATGCTGGAACATGCGGGAAAGGAGATCCAATGCAGGGAATACCGGTGTGGTTTGGAGCTCCCACAATTAAAATTTCAAACGTGGTTATAAGATGAGCGACCTAGAAAGAAAAATCGAAACATTATTGAATAAATTACAAAGTAAAGGAGCAAGCGATGTATTAATAAAAAGGACAATAACTGAACAGTTAATAATAAGATATGCAAAAAACAAGGTAACAATACCAATTATTAACAATTCATGGGATTTAGTTGTTAAACTTGGATATAACAAAAGATATCTGATAACAAACATAAGCGATACAGAATTCGATCCAGAAGCTTATTCAGAATTATTGATCAAAGAAGCTAAAAAATTAGAAGAAGATCCAAATTATGCCGAACTTAAAAAAAGTGGAGATTTCATGGAAAAAAATCCAACCGATGTCAGTGCAGGTGAATATTACGATAAAGCATTAAATATTGTGGAAAGTGTTATTGAGGAAAGTTT
This sequence comes from crenarchaeote SCGC AAA261-N23, assembly GCA_000375685.1. Lineage (GTDB taxonomy): Archaea > Thermoproteota > Thermoprotei > Gearchaeales > Gearchaeaceae > AAA261-N23. Next base: position 916 of record AQVQ01000077.1, on the reverse strand, counting down.
GAGCAAGAAAGTCAAAGAAGTTGCAGGAATTTTCACGATGAGAATAGAAAAAATCAGATTGCTTTCATCTTTAGGATTGGATGCCGAAGATGAAAGAGAAACAGTTACATTAAATCATAGATGCTTGAACGACGTTAATGTAACAGGCCAATGGGCTTGCTTTTCAAGGAGTATTAATAATTTAGAAACTAAGCAATTAGTAGAAAAATCTTCATATATTCTTGAAAAAAGTTTACCAGTTAAAAGAATAAAACCTGGGAAATACGATGTAGTTTTTTCTGCCATGATTTTTGCCCAGTTAATGGAAAGGGTTGCATTGAGCGCATCAGCATTCAGTGTAGAAGCAGGCTTTTCTTTCTTAACTGATAAATTAAACGAAAAGGTTGCGAAGGAAATACTCACAGTTTATGATGATCCTACATTTAAAGAATCTCCAGGATATGCTAGATTCGATGATGAAGGTATCAGAACTTATAAAAAAGAAATAATTAGCAAAGGAATTCTCAAGAACTATCTGCACAATTTAACGACTGCAAAAAAGTTCAATACAGAATCCACAGGGAATGCGGGTCTTATAATGCCAATCCCATGGGCGATTGTTATAGATAGAGGAGAAATGGACGAGGATGAAATTATCAAAGAGCTAAAAAATGGCTTGGTAGTTTACAACAGTTGGTACTTAAGATATCAAAATTACAGAAAAGGAGATTTTTCTACAGTTTTAAGAGATGGTGTTATTGAAGTTGAGAACGGCGAAGCTAAAAGCTATTTAGTGGGTGCAAGATTAAGTGATAACTTCATTAATTTGATGAATTCAATTGAAGCGTTATCCAAAACTGTCTATCCTATAAAATGGTGGGAAGTTGAAGTGCCAACCTATGCTCCTTTTGCTCTGGTAAGGAATATGAACATAACT
>AQVQ01000076.1 GCA_000375685.1 crenarchaeote SCGC AAA261-N23 | reverse complement strand
GCTGATATTTTAATAATATGTTTAGAATGATTAAAATTCCATCCCGTAATTAGTCTACACACTCCCCAATGTATTTTAGCCTCATCAGGTAATTCTTTAACAAATGCGCTACGCAACTCTGAAGCTCTGGCCTCGGTAATATCAAAACCATCAGCAAGACGCAATAGCGCTGTTAACAATTGTATACGAACTCTATCTTCACCAATAAAAACTGACTCAGGAAGTTTATCGATACTTTCTTCTCTACGATGTTTCTCAGTAATCATAGCAATATAGGGACGAGCACTACTTAACAATAGGTTATTAAGAGCATGGTCTTTTTCAATAAATTCTTTTCCACGTATATGGTGAGTCTTATAAATTTCCGCTGGCGTTTTTCCCGGTTCTTGAAATGCCGTAGCTATATCATGAAGCCAAGCTGAGCAGAGCAAAATGTATGCTTCAGTAGAATTCAATCGTAGATTTTTAGGAATGATCCTGTTAAAATTCTCGACTATTCGCTCTGAATGCCCTCTTCCATGGTCAGTATAATACTGGGCTATAGCGCTTCCTAAGAGACCTGCTTTGCATAGCTCATTTTTTAAATTTTCATAATAATTCTTTTGCACAGAATTTAGTTTTCTTAAAATACCACCCATTCCCATATTATTTATAATTAACTCTGTGGTTATAAATATATTTATAACTTAGTTTCCATCAAATTTAACTTTTGGTTTCTCTATTAATTATAGATTTAAGCAATATAGACCTTTCTAAAAATAAAAGTTAAAGAATTATTTTTAAATTTTAGTATTTTAAGAATAAAAGAAAAGTAAAGCTTATCGTTCGAATTTAGGAATGCAAAAATATTTATATTCGAATAATTATAAAGATATTTCAGTGCCAATGATTAAATTGACAAGAGAGTTAAAATGGAGACATAAAGTTCCTAAAATGCTTATCTACCACTTTTTTAAATGTGAAGATGCCACCATTTTCAATAACTTTATCGCAATAATTCTACTATTCAAAAAATTAAGCTTCCAATGTAAAAAAAGTAGTAAAAGATGGAGCAGAAACCATGGCCTATCTTAGAAGTAGTAATTGATGGAAACTGAAAAATGCCAGAGGAAACGTATAGAATAAATTTAAAGAATTTAATTGAAACTTTGATTGGATTAACAGTATTACCTATTAATCAAACTGATAATCATTTTCTTGAATTTCTTAAGATACATGTTCTAAAGAAACTTTTAGAGGACTATGGTGATAAAGGGTCCAAGGAATTTATAGCGAATCGTGCAAATGACATAAGCGATAATACTGATAAAGGACCATGTTTAGAGGAGGAATTCATAGACTATTTTAATAAAGCATCACAGGAACAAAAATTACAATTTAATACTGAACGCCTTACCCCACGTGTAGGGTATCCAAATATTATTGTTTTTAAAAATAATGAACCCTACTGTTATATAGACATTAAAGTTACTTCTAGAGAGGCAAAGGGGTCTGCACGTGATATTTATTTAAGCCCAGGCCCAATTATTAATATGTCTTCAAAAATAGAAGATAAAGGACTTGAACTATCTTTTAATATAAGAAAAGGAAATATTTATCGAAAAATCAAATCGCAAGCTAAGCATATGATATTACTATTCCGTGCAGAGAGAATTGGGGAAGAATTAATTAAATATAAAGAAAAAGAAATAAGAACAGGCAAATGGAAGATCAAGAAATGTGAATTATTTGATATTTCTGACTTAGATATGAAGGTAAAAATAGAATTTAATGCTTCTTTCAAAGATCTTGACAAATGTAAAGGAAAATGGGCAATAAGTGATTAACTTGAAAAACTTTATCCCATCTTTAAATTCTAGACTAGTATTATTAAGAGATTACTTTGTAGTATTAAATAAGTTGTTTACTAATCGGTTAATGAAACGGAACTCCTTTTTTAATAATCGTTATTGTCGAGCGGAAAGAGGCAAGTTGCGTAAAGAATTGGAGCGAAACGACTTACCCCCTCATTTCCTTAACTTATGACATTAATATGATGATGTATCATCCGATTTTTTAATTTATTTGATCATTCCATGAATTTCATTGGCTTAAAAAATTCATTGGCCTATTATTGTCAATTAATATAGTTTACCCAAATAAAAAGAATGATACCGAAAATGGATACGATAACCGTTTTTCCCAGAATTAAAAAGCGTGGTAGAGTTTTTCTTAAGTAATTGTAAAATAAATTTATGTGAGCTCATTGTAAAGAAAATAGGCGCAAACATATTTTTTAATTATTAGGAAGAGAAGAATGTTAAGATTAGGATGTGGTCAAAAGAAGAATAAATTGCTAATTTTTTAGCATTATACTGTTATTCTAACAATTTTTATTAATGTAGCTATAGAGCTTGGATTATTAACTCATGGATTTGGATAAAATGTGATAGATGTTATCATCAATTTTTTATGTGATGAATATTTAGATGAGAAACATCATATGAGTGTAGCTTGATGAATTAAAGAAAGAGGAAAAATTTGTATCAACATTTACGGAGAAAAAGTAAAAGATTGTCCTTACGTTACTATTAAATTCACACTTCTTGAAGTAGAAAGGATTTTAAATTAAAAAAGAAAATATTATTCTTATTACCATGTTACATGCCTTCAACCTAATATTAGAAGAGAAAATATAAAAACTAAGCAGTTCTTCCAATCTTTCGTATAGT
>AQVQ01000075.1 GCA_000375685.1 crenarchaeote SCGC AAA261-N23 | reverse complement strand
ATCTAAAGATTACCAGTTGCTGATCCTTGAGAACAGAAAGCTTGGAAAGGGTGAACTAGAAGCCATTTGCATCTGCAAGAGGAGAGGGTGCGTGTTCTCCAGTATGGATAGGCTGCTTTGAGATATGCAGCAGCAGTCGGTGTTGAAACGATCGATCTGTATTCCATTCTCAGAGCATTCTGGGAGTCTGGAATTCTGCTGCAAAAAGATGTTGAAGGAATTATAGAGGCCCTTGAGGACAAAGATAAAATCCCACGAATAGACAAGAATAAGATATTTGATTAGGTAGATTAAAGCCTATGGCATACGATTTTCACCACAAAAGCACATAGGTCACAGGAATATGACCTCTTTTTTGCAAACCGCAGGTATCCAAAGGGCGCGAAGAAGGCAAACATTGTAGAATGCATTGGGCAACCAAAATGCCAGCAGATTATCATATCATGAACCGCTATAATATTCATCATTAAAATAAGTCTCGATCAATCTTTAGGGAGGAGGGAGTCTTGAGTGGAATCGTTGCCATCTTGCCAGCCTTCAATGAGGAGGTCTCAATCGGCAGTGTGGTGCTTCGCGCGAAGCAGTACGTCGATCTGATGGACGACGGCAGCTCGGACTGCACTTGCGGATGTGTCGGCCATGACGGGGGCCAAAGGTGCTGTGCCTGAGGAAGGGGCGCGGCGCTGTGAATTGTGAATTTTTCGACAGAGAATTTTTGAAACCGCTTTGTGGTTTAATGTCAATCATCGCAATTGCACAAAAAGGCAGAGAGGAGTGGAGATTTTGGGTTTAACCATCGTAGCCATGCCAGCCTACAATGAGGAGCACTCGATTGCCAGGATGGTTCGTGGCTGCAAGAAGCACGTCGACTGCGTCGTAGTGGTAGACGATGGTAGTTCCGACCGGACGGCTGAGATTGCCGCGTTCGAGGGCGCTCACGTCGTCCGACATCTGAAGAACAGAGGATATGGCGCACTTTGCATAAAATCCTCAAATTGAGCTGCAGAACTGTAGCTCCATACATAGGTATTATCTGGCTTCCGTCCTTTAGGGTCTCGACCATCAGCTCCGATAATATAAATAGTATCACACACATACGAAGCAACAGGAATCATGAAAGAAGGCAATACGCTTCCCGTGAGTCTGACATAAAATTTCTCGAGAGATGGGAAATTATATTTTTCATTATGTCCAGGAATCTTATCAAACCATGGAATTTTATGAGGCCGTTTAAGCACCATTTCTGCAATCTCCCCAATTGACATCTCCCAAACACCTGGCGCCTCTATACCTATTAATTTATCACATAATTCCGGATAATGTGTTAATAAAAAAGGCATATGGTAATGCTCAGTAAGGATATAACACCCATAGTTATCCACAGCATCTAGAACATTCTTCCTAAATATATCTGCATATTTACACAAACTCATATGGAATTGAGGGTCTCCAAACACTAACAGATGTGGTTTAATTTGCTCGAGCAAATCCTTGTTCTTCACTATGCTATTACAGACCAAATTAAAACCATCACTGTAATCGAATTCTTCTGCCAAATCCAGAGAGGGACCTGTCCCAAACACGTAAGCACGGTTATATTTTTTGACTTTTTTCAAAAGATCTTCATAATTTTTTTTAGATAATTTGGTCATTTCTTTTTTAGCATTTGAACTTAAAGTATCATAATACATACGACTATTTGTGTCAGCTTCAACGGAGAAATAATAATAAGGATCAACAATACTAACTTTAAATAAATTTTTTATTATTGGTACACTCCACGCGAGCCTAGCATCCCACAGCATTATTGCATCGGCAGTCGTAAGATTTATCTGACCTTCTGAAATAAGACTAATATTATTGTTTCTCCCTATACAATTGAATTGATAAGGCGGATGTTCTAAGCATTTTAACTCTGTTCCGATTAAATTATCTTTTATTGGAATAAAAATATCCACATTTGATAATGCGGACTCAGGAAAGTACCATGACGCCCGATTTACTATATCCGCAAGTATTCCTAATTCGGAGATTGCCGGATAATAAATTACTTTTTTTATAAAATTTGACTCATTATTAAATAAATGACCTATAATTAGTTTTAAACCGTAATAACTGTAGACATTGAGCTTATGTAGATTTAATTTAATAGTTGTTAATTGATTTAACATAACACCAAAATCGATGGCTGAAATTCTATATTGAATAACGTCTAGGTGCCGAATTGATAATATTTATCGCTTTATTTATATCATAATCAATTGTCTCAGCATACCACTCAATCTCATCAAATCGTGGCTTGTTTTCTTCTTTCACCATTTCCCATGCCTCATCACGACCAATCTTGCCCTGCCTTATCTGGAAGCTCCTGAAATCGTCGAATTCGGTAAGCCCCCCAATAGTCATATAAATGTAATTATAGAATGAAGCCGTTCCATCATCGATCCTCCAGGTAGCCTTAGTATCCGGCGACATCTCCCAGTCGAACTCCTTTCGTATGGTTGAAACAACCTCTTCTTCGTCCCAATCGAGATAGTGATAAAGGTATAGATAATCGTCGTTTAATATGTAAGTGCAATAATACGCATCCAGCGTATCCAGAACAGAGCTGTTGATATATGAGGGATTGAGAAGAAAATTCTTGGCATAATACGCCAGCATCTTCAGCTTGTTAGCAGTTGAGATGCCAGTCAGCCGGTTGTGCTCATTCTTGACGCCATGGCTAACGCCGCAAAATCCATATTTGAACCTCGTCTCCTCGATCTCATGACCACCGCAAAATATGAACAGCTTAAGTCCCGTCTGCTCTCGGACCTTATGGAAGTAATAATAAAACTTCTTATCCCCGGCCATGAGGATAGGAACCATTCCGAGCTCCGGCCTCTTCAGCCACGCATCTAGGTTTTTGCGTATGTTCTCCCGCTTCCTGTTAATATCA
>AQVQ01000074.1 GCA_000375685.1 crenarchaeote SCGC AAA261-N23 | reverse complement strand
GAAAAATAGAAAGAATAATATGAGCAAAGATTGGATCCAAGAAATAAAAAATTATGAGAAAAATTTGATAGGTGAAATAGTTTCTTCAAGCAGTGTAGGTTTTGAAATAAGAGCATACGAAATTGAAAGGTCTCCAGAATATGCAACGCTTGTTTGCTCAGTTTCTGGAGATACGTTGGTATTTGGAATTATAAACTATGTAAAAATGGAGCCCGAAGCTTATATGACTGGTAATATTCCTAAACCTCTCAAAAGATTTAGAGAAGAATTGGCTATTCATTACAAAGACATAAAAGATAAATTAATAATAACAGCTAAGGCTACTTCAATAGGCTATTATCTTAAAGGTAATTTCTATCAAGAAAGGCCTAGAAAAATTCCTTGGATTCATGATTTAGTTTACATCCCAACCAAAGAACTGATTAAAGAATTCCATTATTTAGAGGGAAAAATAACTCTAAATTACATTCCTTTACTCTACACCTCATTCCCTGAAAACGAAAAAGGAATTTTTAACTCTTATTTAAAGACTTATTTAGAATATCTTTCTGAAAACTTTGAAGAAGAAGAAATATATGATTTGGTAGGCAGTATACAAGAGAATCTTGTTCATACAGGGATTGAAAACTTCATACGAGTAGATTTAATTGCAAGGATTTTTGAAGAAATATTGTCTAAGAAGAATATATTGTGAAACACTGAAAATATATTATAGTAATGGTTGGAAAAGAAATCGGGAACGTAATATCTGCAGATTACAATGAAGGTGTTGTTGCACTGTTAAATAAATACAGTTTAACTGAAAATGTTTCCGTTAATTCCCTTGTAATAATAAGGGGTAGTAGCAGAAATTACTTAGGACTTATGTCGGATATTTTTTTATCTTCAAACACATCCGATGTAACTTCATTATTAAGATACTATAATACTTCTAAAAACAGAAACATTAGAGATAAATTAATGATAAAAACTAAAGAAAGTTTATCAAACTTAGAAAAACTCAATACAAATATACATATAATTCCTCTAGCCCAAACAAACGGTGAAGAAATTGAAGATGTTGATACAATTCCTTCATTTTTCTCCCAAGTTGTAACACCCGTGAGTGAAGAAATAAAGACATTCTATGGAATTCCTGATAATCAAAGATATTGGGGATTAGGCTATCCTAAAAGCCCTTTAAAAAACGAGAACATAGAAACGATAATACCTATAGACATAAATACTTTATTGAGAGGTTCTTTCGGTATTTTTGGAAAAACGGGTACAGGCAAGACCGTTCTAGGAAACATAATATGCGGCTTTCTTATACTTGCTAATAAGCTTAAATCCTTGGATAAAGAAGTAAAGCTTCTAATATTCGATATGCATAGCGAATATGGATTGAAGATCAAGGATATGAAAGGTGAAGATTATGCTGAAGGTGTAGGACTTGCTTTTAAGAATGAATTCTTAAGATACTCTGCAGACAAAGCTTTAGCTAAGGAACATATATTAGAGGAATTAAAAATAAGCGTTATTGATTTAGATGAAGCAGATATAATATCGCTTAAAGAAGAACTGGATCTATCTGAAAGCTTTATCTCTTATTTACATGAATTCAGAATAATCTTAAATGAAATAATCGAGAAAGAATATGTAGAAAAATACAACAGTTTTCCAGAGCTTAAGGATAAGAAAAGTAAAGCATGGATTCTTTATTTAACAGGATATTTCGACAAATATGAAAAACAAAGAGAAATTTTAGAAAATAAAATAAGTAAAACAATAAATGAAAGGCTTGGCCCTGGAGCTATTGGAGCTTTAAGAGCTGGTAAAGCAAAAATTTCAAGCATAATGAATTATGACTACATCGAATACTTTACAGAAAAAGATTCAGTAAATGAGATTGTAAACGAGATTCTAGATGGTCAAAGAAGCGTTATAATAAGCTTAGGAAGATACGGAGACGATTCAAGAGCAAACATTCTAATAGCAAACCTTGTTTCGAAAAGACTTTGGAAAACCATAATAAATAGGATAATGAATAGGAAGGAAATAAAGTATAAGGTACTTATATTCATTGAAGAAGCACATAAGTTTTTATCGCCAAGCTTATACTATAAAACTCCTTTTGGAAATATAGCAAGGGAGCTGAGGAAAAGAGGAGTTTTTCTTTGCATTATAGACCAGACTCCTTCACAAATTTCCGAAGAAATTTTGGCAATGCTTTGGAATTTCTTCATATTAACTCTCACAGATGAAAAGGATATTAAAAGTGCAACTTTCGCTTTAAAGAAATCTGAATTATTTTCTACAGTTGTATCTTATTTAAAGAGACAAGAAGCGTTGGTTTATGGTGAAGCTGTTAAAATTCCTGTTGTGATAAAAATAAGGGAATACAAAGATTTCATTGAAGAAGCAAAAAGAATATATTCAAATTTGCTGAGTAAGGCTGAACTTCCTGGATTTTAATATTCTTGGTATATAGGCTTGATTTTATAACTATATTTCATTCCTATTCCTCCTTCAATTTTTATTTCTTCTATATGAACACGATCCTCTTCAATTTCTATAAGGTTGAATGAATTTCCGAAACGTCCTCTTGTCCTTCTTGAGGAAACAGTACCTGCATAAGCCAATATCGTGTTGTTTATCTTAAGTGAATAATGAATATGTCTATGACCCATTAAAACTAGATTTACATTATTTTTCAATACAAGGTTCAAAACATCACCTGCATCCTCTAGTACATTCATTTCCCTACCAGAATATGGCACAGGTATTAAGTGATGATGGAAGACAAGGATTTTAAAATAGCTATCCCCAATTTCGCTCAATCTCCTCTGCAAATAAAATTGCCTTCTTCTACCTAATCTCCCTTCATCTCTATCAGGCATAGGACTGTTTAGGACAAAAAATTTTAACTTGCCTAATTCGTGCTCATATTCGCTATCTCCAAAAAA
>AQVQ01000073.1 GCA_000375685.1 crenarchaeote SCGC AAA261-N23 | reverse complement strand
ACAAACCAACATCAATATCAGTTGCGCCCATTCCTGAGAAGCCTGAACTATTTCCTTGCACAACTATTTGCCATATGTTTGGAGGCTGACCTGGAATTATTGTATACGTTCCTATCCAATTGCCATTTGAAAATACTAGCGGAACTGTATCTAAATATCCTTTTGTTGTATATATTTTTGCTACAAAGCTCCCTGTCGTTACAACTGTTTGATTAGGATAAGTTATGTATGCAGCGATTTCAAAAGTATCTGTATAATTATACCAAGGAATAGAACTACTTGCACTAAAGGTTGTAACCGATATTGATAATCCTGGCTTGTAGTAATTCTTAATTATTTGCGTAAGCATACCTACATTTGGAGAACCTATTCCTGTTAGAAGATCATATCCAAGACCTGCATAATAACCGACATTATATCCCCATGTTATATCATGGAAGGCTTTGTGATATAAATCAGGGTTTTGATAAATCCAGTACAATATAGGATTCAATAAACCTAAGCTTTTTCCTAAGAAACTATCCATGTCTGCAGTAAAACCTGCCCACAAAGGCGAAGATAGGCTTGTTCCACCAATAACAAATAGTTGACTTTCCCCTACAATTACAGCACCTGTATATGGATTTGCAACAGCAGCTACATCAGGAGTTGCCCTTCCGTTGTAAGGTAATACACCTTCTTGATACCAAGGAGTTGGGAATAAAGTACTAACACCTCCGCCAGTTGATATTGTTAAACCAAAATATTGAGGAGTTATGCTCCATGCTGTTTCGTTTCCATAGGTAGCGTTGGATGTTAACTCAGAAATTGAACCAGAGGTTACATTAACATAGAGTGTTGTTCCTCCAACACTTGTTACAAACGGTGATGAAGATGGAAAAGTTGCTCCTCCATAAGTTGTAGCCTCGCCGAAGTTAGGAGCCCCCCAATCTCCAGAACTTGCAAAAAATGATATTCCTTCAGCTGCACCTAAAGCAAAGTAGTAATCTAGAAATGGATAATTTGGAAATGGAGCACCGAAGAAGAAACCGTAGAAACCTGAAGATCCTATAAGGTTTTCAGGCATTCCCCAACTCATTGAAGCAACTTGAGCTAAATCTTTAGTAACAACAAGATCAACAGCTTCATATAAAGCTGGTCCATTATCTGAGGAAATAACTAGGTTAATGTTAGCATAAGGAGCCATTGCATGTGCATATTCAACATCCAAAGCTACTTCTATATCCCATCCAAATATTGCACCCAGATAAGGTTCATAAGGTCCTACTGGAGTTATTGTTAGATTCACAGGCGGTAAATTGAATAATGAATCAAAGGCTCTAATATCCTGATAAATCAAAGGATCGCCAAAGGCATCAATTATAGCTATTGTAATCCCTTTTCCATTTGGAGTAACATTGTATGCTCCTATTATATCGCTAGGAGAGTATTGTGTAAAGCTAAAAGCGAATCTTGGATCTAAATTTGTTGAATGAGTCCCATTATATTCGAACAAAACATTACCTTCCTTTTTACCAAGTACTAAATACTGGGGTTGGAAAGAGGTAATATTTGTTAAACCACCTATTAAAACATTATCTAGCTCAGCTGGAATTGAAGGAATAGTTGATGGCTTGTAATAAGTGATTCCATTGAAACCATAATAAGCCAATTGTGTTTGGAATAAATCATTAACCTGTTCAACTGTTCCCATAACCATTACGCTAAATGGAGATCTATAGACTATCTTAAATCCATTGGAGGATAAGAAATCTGCTACTGAAGATACTTTATCTTCCTGTGCAAACATGTTTATTATATCGGAAGGTTTAAGAGGAAGTATTTGATGATTTGCAACTTTTTGCGCTATGAAGTAAAGTTCATTCAAATTCTTAGGTGGGACAAATAAGGTTAAGTATATTGTTTTATCTTTTGGCATTAACGATATGTAATCTCCTTGCAGGTTAGGAATTAAGTACTTTGAGTTTGTTTGATTGTAGGCTAAAACACCAGGCATAACAAGTAATACCGCTAGAAGAAATGCATATACATATCGCATCGTGATTATAATTTTTTTTATATATATAAAGCTTTACTCTCCTATTTTATTATTTATAAAAATTAAAATAAAATACTGCACTCCTCGGAAAACACATAATTTTGAAAAGTAGAGGGTGTATTACAAAGAGCTTAGTGTTATTGCTTAAGTACATAGCAAATATTTTATCTGATGGACCATCCTATAGTTAAGAGCATGACTGATTTAAACAATAGCTACCTGTGCCAAATTCAGGTTTTAAAATTTTAGTTAAAGGAATTCCTATATTATGATATTTCTTATCCTCTTAGCAGCAATCCTTATGCTTACTTCATTCGTTTCTAACATATTTGCTAGCTCTTTTTGAGTATATTTTCTTATGACCTTTTTCTTTTTACCCAAAAGCCATAAAATTGCACCTATAATTGCCCTAGAAGATGCGTTTCCTGCATTCCTTTTTATTTCATCCAAATGTTCATATACTGTTTTTTGGACAATTTCCCTTTCATTTTCACTTAGTTTATTATATAATTTTTCTCTAAAAATTGATATTATGTCTGGAATTCGAATCAATTTGTTTGTTATACCTGATTTATATATTGAGGTTGAAACGCTCCAAATTATCTTTGGCTTAACCCCAGTCACTTTCGAAATTTTATAAATAGGGATCGGTTCATTTTCAAGAATACCTGCAACAAAAATTAAACCAGAAACAATTTCATCAAAAGAAAAACCTGCAACAGCCAACCTCTTCTTAGCCTCAAGATAAAGTTGGAAAATACGATCTCTGACGTTCTGTTTAAGGTTAAGAATTTCACTATATAACTTAATTTTTTCCTCCAACTTAAATGGAATTATTTGTGTCATCACAAAATAACAATATGTTTTTATATATTTTAATTTTTCCATAGTGAGTTGGGAGTTTTTTTATAAATTTTTAAAAATTAATATAAATGACAGGCTACGTAATGACCTGGCTCTATTTC
>AQVQ01000072.1 GCA_000375685.1 crenarchaeote SCGC AAA261-N23 | reverse complement strand
AAAAATTGGAAACATCTGCGAAGTAGGTTCGTTACCTGAAGGAACTGTAGTTTTCAATGTAGAAAGAAGACCTGGAGATGGAGGTAAACTTGTGAGGTCAGCGGGAACATATTCAACAATAGTTTCGCAAACTTTGACCGGAACAATTATAAGCTTACCTTCAGGAAAGATGCTAGAAGTTGATAAAAGATGTTTAGCAACGATTGGACTTGTAGCTTCAAGCGGTAAAAGTGATAAACCTTTATTAAAAGCAGGTAAAAGTTTTTATAAGTACAAGGCTAAAGCTAAAAAATGGCCTACAGTAAGAGGTAAAGCTATGTATGCTGCATCCCATCCCCATGGCGGTGGTGCACATCCTAAAGGAGGTAGGGTGGTAAAAAAGACTGCTCCGCCTGGTCAGAAAGTAGGATTTTACGGTTCTAAAAGAACAGGACGACGCAAAGGTTAAAATATATATATAGTACCGACAATTTTAATTAATATCATGCCAAAGGAATTTACTTTTCGCGGATATACTGCTGATCAACTGATTAAATTACCAATGGATGAATTTATTAATTTATTAAATTCAAGGGAAAGAAGAGCTTTAAAAAGGGGGTTGCTTAAGAAACATAAGTCTTTAATAGAAAAAATAAAAGAGGCAAAGAAAGGATTATACAGTAAACCAATACGAACTCATGCAAGAGATATGGTTATCTTACCCGACATGATTGGCTTAACGATACACGTTTACAATGGAAAAGAGTTTGTTCCAGTAGAAATTAAACCTGAAATGATTGGTCACAGGTTGGGAGAGTTTTCTATAACTACTAAGAAAGTGATACATGGCGAGCCAGGATTGAGAGCGACAAGAGGCTCAATGTACGTTCCACTTAAGTAATGCCCATCTTTGGTTATTCAATTAAAGGTTTAGATGAAACAAAGTCTGTGTTAGCTAGTGGTAGGGATTTAGATATATCTTTTAAAGAAGCTGTTGAAGTATGCAATTATATTAAAGGAAGAAACATAGAAGAAGCAAAGAAGATTTTAGAGGAAGTAATTGAGGGGAAAAGAGCCATACCCTTTAGGAGGTTTAAGAAAAAGGTTCCTCATCATAATAACGATGGTAAAGTAAGTTCTGCAAGATATCCTAAAAAAGTTGCGAAAGAACTTCTTAAGCTTTTAAGCTCCTTAGAGAGTAATGCAGAATTTAAAGGATTAAATGTATCTAGAGTTAAATTGATTCATTGCGCTGCACAGAAAAGTTTCAAAATAAAAAAGTACATTCCAAGAGCCTTTGGCAGATCAACTCCTTATTTTAAAGAACTTGTGCATATTGAATTAGCCGGTGTGGAGTATTAATGCCCTCCATTTCTAAAACTTTTATTAGTTATTATAAGATAAACGCTGAGATAACTGAATATTTAAATGAAAAACTTAAAGAAGCAGGAATAGATAAGATAGAGATTCAACAAGTTGCTGCAGGAATAAGAATAATTATGGATGTTGAGAAACCAAAAATAGCCCTAGGTCCACATGGTTTAAAAATAAAAGAGGTAGAAGAAGAAATTAAGGCTAAGTTTGGAATTAAGAATGTTGAAATTTTTATAAATGAGGCAAAGGATATTTACTTGAGTCCATCAATAGTAGCAAATAAAATAGCTTCAGCCTTGGAAAGAGGCATTCATTTTAGAAGGGTAGCAAATTTAATGCTTAAACAAATAATGGATGCAGGCGCTAGAGGTGCTGAAATAGTGATAAGCGGTAAATTAGTTAGTGAGAGGGCAAGATTTGAAAAATTCAGAGCTGGTGTAATACCTAAATCAGGAGAACCTAGATATAAGTATGTAAGAGAAGCAAAAACATCGGTTTTACTTAAGCCAGGCATATACGGAATTAAAGTTAGGATAGTTCCTCCTGTTGAACTTCCTGAAGATAGGTTGGCTGCTTTAAAAGAAGCTATTATTCCATCTGAATCGTTGAAGAGCGAAAATGAAGTTAAAGGATCTTAGAAAACTAACAAGGGAAGAAAGGCTTAAAAGATTAGAAGAATTAAGAATTGAACTAGTTAAAGCTAGGTCGCTTTTCGCATCAGGTAAGCCTCAGAAGAATGTAAAATTGGTAAAAAATATAAGGAAAGAGATAGCACGAATCCTTACTATTGAAAGGGAAAATGAGTTGAAAAAAGGTGAGAATAGTGAAAATAAGTGAAAGGAACTTACATGCTCATGAATTACTTGGCCTTTATGTGGAATGTATCGAGCCTTTTAGCAAGGTTAGGCATAGCGGTTATGTTTACAATGAGACTAAAAACCAGCTGTGGATTAAAACAAGTAAAGGAATTAAGAAATTGCTTAAAAAGTCCTACATTTTTATCTTTAACATTAACGGGGTGGCTGTGAAAATTAAAGGGCAAACTATTTTGGGTAATCCTGAAGAGAGGATAAAGAAAATATGAGTGGGAAAAGAATAATCTTTGGTATTCAGCCTCCAGATAAACCTTGTAATGATAAAAATTGTCCATTTCATGGTAGCATAAGCGTTAGGGGAAGACTTGATGAAGGTATTGTTATAAAATTAAAGGCCAATAAAACAGCGGTGGTGCAAAAAGATTACTTAATTTTTGTTCACAAATATCAAAGATATGAAAGAAGAAGAAGTAAATATCATGTGCATGTTCCTGACTGCATGGAAGTAAAAGAAAATGACAGAGTAATATTTGGTGAGACACGCCCGATAGCTAAAACAGTGGCTTCAGTGGTATTAAAGGTGATAAGATGAGAATAAAATTAATATTACAGCAAGAAGAGGTAAAATAAGATGGTAAAAAGAGGAGGTAAAAGCACTGTAGCTGTATTTAAGCCCAGGATAAGTAAGGGTATTCCTACAAGTGCAATTGTAGATTGTGCAGACAATACTGGAGTTCAAAAAGGTAAAGTAATAGCTGTATTTGGTTTAAAAACTAGAAGAAGGTTACCTACAGCTTCTGTAGGCGATATGGTTAAAATTGTCGTTACAAGCGGTAAAACTGAACTTAGAAAGCAATTATTCAATGCGGTAATCATAAGGCAAAGAAAGCCTTACAGGAGGCCAGATGGTAGCTGGATTTGTTTCGAAGATAATGCATTTGTTGTGCTGACACCTGAGGGAGATGTTAAAGGAACAGAAATATATGGTCCCGTAGCTAAAGAGGCTGCTGAAAGATGGCCTAAGGTAGCTGCATTAGCATCAATAATAATATAATATGGTATCAAAGCAACCAAGGAAACAAAGGGCAACTATTTATAAAAGATTTACCAACAAGGATTATAACAAACTTTT
>AQVQ01000071.1 GCA_000375685.1 crenarchaeote SCGC AAA261-N23 | reverse complement strand
ATGAATATAACTGGGGGAAGGATTAGTCGTACGAATTTTATCTGGACTTTGTTCATCACTACGAAAAATAAAGACGAGAGGAGTGAGAAGAGTATCGAGGGTATACCGATAAGAAGCAGAATAACGATAAATCCCAGGAACCATTCTATCGGGGTCACGATTTCTCACCGTACTAGAAATGGAAACGGCATATTCAAAATCCCTTTCCCGGCCAAATTTTTTAAAAAAATGGTATGCAGTCTAATCCCGCACATATTTCACTAGTCCGAGGGTATGCTTCGACGTATCTATTAAAACATTGGAGGTGATCATGTAGGTGTTGGGATCATTCTGCAAGGTGTATGGATTGTTGTAGACGTAATAATACAGAGTATTCAATTTCGTATTTGAATACTGGGCCAGCGATTGAGCGGATACGAAGGGATCGGTCATTGGATAGTAGTACCAGTTGTTTGTGACGAAGTAACTGAACGCATATGGACCAGAGGGCGGTGCGGTGGACCAGTACGCATTGACATAACCTTCGTAATTGTTGTGTACCCACGAATACAAGGGTGGTGACCAGGGGGGACTGATTCCTTGGAATAACTGTTCGGCCTCCTTTCCGGTATGGAGAGGATTCCCGAGATCGGTTAGGAAATGACTTGAATATCCCAGCTGCTGATACGCAAGCGAATAATATCCAAGGTCGAGGTTTGATTTTCCAAGGTCCGCGTAATAGTCGCAATAATACCTTCCCTGACCCAGCCATGAGAGTGAGGGATTGGGATTCCAGTAATGATTTATAAGATTGTATGGAAATGTCCAGAAGGAATCCGGTATTGGCGCTGCTGAAGTTGCCTGGCTCCGATAAGAAGAATCAACTCCCCATTTCCAGCACGAATCATTTATAATCATTGAATGCTCGTTCCCTGACCATTTCGGACTGTTGCCGTCGCTGAAAAGGTCATTGAGATATCTTGTTATCTCAGAATCGACTTTTTCGAGTCCTTTTTGCTCCTCATCTGTTAACATGAGTCCCAGTTCTTTCCCTTCAATGGAAATATAGGTATATCCATCGCTTTTCGCAAATTTTACAGGATATTTCTCCCACATCTTCCGGAGGAAATCGGCCATCCACGTTTTATCCTCTTTCGAGGCATAACATTCATCAATTGCACGAAGCATATTGGCCTTAGGTGGTGTAAAGAATCGACTGTAAATTCGACAACCCTGATTCTAACAGAGTAATAGTACATCACCTAGTCAGTATAAACTGATCGACTTGAGTACCTCGACGAGCCAGCTTCGCTGGCCAGGTAACTGTGGGAGCCTTCCCTCCTTTGTGAGGGGGATGCTTGCCCATCCCCCGAACTTATCAATTGCTTCAGTCAGAGATCCACGAGCGGTACGACAGACAGTTCAGGGGAAGATCCAACGCCAGACTCTGTTTCCACGTTCTGCTTATCAAGGAATTCCGCCATATTGAGATATCGGTTCCCTGTTAACCAGTCCTCGTTTATATCCATGAGGATCGAACCAATCAGGCGAAGAAGCGATTCGCGACTGGGAAACGCGCCGACGACCTTAGTTCTCCGTTTAATTTCCGCATTCACCCTTTCGACCATGTTCGTGGTCCTGATTCGTCTCCAATGCTGGACAGGGAAATCTCGATAGTTCCCGACATCAAACATGAATCGTTCGACGGTATCCGCCGCAGTATGAAATCCCATCTGCTCAAGTCTGGTTGCGACTCTGGACAACTGGTCCTCGTCTCCATTCAACGCCGATTTCACGAGTGCAGTCACTTCAGCCTGACGTTTTCTTGGGATTTTCCGGAGGATCGCGCGGAGAAAATGCACCTGGCATAACTGCCAACTCGCACCGATAAACGAAGTCGTCACCGCTTTTTGTATCCCTTCATGACCATCGGAAATCACCATCTGGACACCGTGCAACCCCCGTGACTTGAGATCGGTGAAAAGCGAGAGCCAGAATCCTTCGGTCTCACTATCCGCAACGCGAACCCCGAGGATCTCCCGGTATCCGTCTTCGCGAACTCCTGCGATGATCAGGACGGCGGTATTCACATACCGGCTGTGGCGCCGGACTTTGACGTACACCGCGTCAACAATGAGATACACAATCGGTTGTTCGATCGGACGTGTGAGAAATTCGTGTACCTTCGTATCGAGAGCTTTTCCCAGGTTGGACACGCTCTCAGCGGACACTCCATCTATGCCAAGTTGATCCATTATCCGCCGGATCTTCCGGGTGGATACTCCCTGGACATACGACTCGAGGATTGCATTGATCAATGCCTGCTCTACCCGGCTGTATCTCTCAAATATAACGGTTTCAAACGATTTATCCCGAAATTGTGGCTTCTGCAGGGTTAGTTTTCCAAGTTTTGTGAGTATTGTCCTTGGCTTGCTGCCGTTTCGTGTGGCAACCCGCATACTGGATCGCTGATACTTCTCAGCACCTGCCTGTTGGTTCGCTTCAAACTGCATGACAAGGTTCAAAAAGAAGGTCACAAGTGATTTCAGACCTTCGTCTGTATCGCTAAGATAATCTTTGTAGCCCCCTCCCGGGATCACCACTCGGAAAGCCGTTGTAATCCAATCTTTTCACCAAATCCAAAAGAAATGACGAGTCCGAGTAAAAGTACATTCAAACAGACCGTTTTTTTCACAGATTTCGTTGTATATTTGTGCATTCTCCTTAAACCGAATGCATTCTTCGCCGCTTTGAATACGTCCTCGATAAGAGATCTCTTGTCGAGAAATGGTGTCTGGTCACGGAGATACATGAGCAACCTCCTGACAAGGGATGCAAACCGTTTCATAAGAAGGAGAGTATCAGATCTGCCAAATATCCAAAGCGGATATACGAGTTTCTTCATTAATTTCGAGACAGAGAAGTTCTTTTTCGAAAATATCAAAGGAACAATGTTAAATTCAAAAATACCCTGAACATAGTTATCGTAAGAGTAGTATCCCTTATCAAAGATCACGATATCTCCAATACGCATGATCCTGCGCCTTTTTAATACCGCCAAAATCTGTTCATAGAGACCAGAATCATGGGGGGATCCTGAGTGCAGGAGGAAACAGACAGGCTGCAATGAGCGGGAATCGATTGCCAGAGTCAATTTGTACCCGATATAGTGCCCATGAGTAGGAGAATACCCCCATTTGTATTCCCTTTTCTCCAGTTTAGACTTTGAATAGGTTTTTTTGAACCAGTTCAAGTCAATCGTGATTGCAGTTGCATCGACAAGAAAAGTATTTACACCATGTTTTCGTCTCCATTTACAATGGGAATTGAGAATGCCAGAAATCAACGACATAAACTTCGAATCATCAAATTTGCTCAAAAATTTGTAGACCGCTTCTGCTGAGGGAACCTCGTCTATGTTCATGAATTTTCGCAGTTTTCTCCTGTTCATCAGTTCCTGGACGACAAAGGAATAATGAACAGAGAAGAACATTGCCACAATGGCGATTTTCAATGCT
>AQVQ01000070.1 GCA_000375685.1 crenarchaeote SCGC AAA261-N23 | reverse complement strand
ATTCATAGGGCTATACTTGGATCTTTAGAGAGATTTATAGGAATATTGCTTGAACATTATCAGGGCAAGTTACCTTTTTGGCTTTCTCCTGAACAAATAAGAATATTGCCAATTTCAGAAAAATACATCGAATATGCTAAGAACGTTGAAAAAAAGTTGATGAATTATAGGGTAACAGTAGATGAATCTAATGCAACACTTGAAAAAAAGATTTTGAATGCAATAAAACAGAAGGTTCCCTACATGATAATAGTTGGTGAAAGGGAAGCAAGTAGTAATACACTAACTATAAGAGATAGAGAAGGAAATCAAACTAAAAACGTAACAATTGAAGAATTTATGAATAAAATAAAAAATGAGAATAATGATATATTTAAATAATAGCGGCTAATTTTGTTCATATACTTTTATAAATCATTTTTAAGAAAAATATATAAATATTTTGGAAAAATACAACTTAATGTCTGTTAATTGGGCATTACCTTTTGAAGATAAAATTATACCAAAAGATTGGAAAGATAAGATAATATCTCCCGAAGCTTATAGAGAATTTCACAAATCTACAGTAGAAAACTATTTAGAATTTTGGGAAAAGGAAGCAAAAGAACTAGAATGGTTTAAACATTGGGAAAAAGTGTTGGATGATAGCAATCCCCCATTTTATAGATGGTTTGTAGGAGGTGAAATCAATCCCTCATATCTCTGTGTAGATAGACACAATAAAACATGGAGAAGAAATAAAGCTGCAATAATTTGGGAAGGTGAGCCTTTAGATGAAGAAGGAAATCCAAAAGAAGTTCGAATATTAACTTACGCTCAGCTCTTCAGAGAAGTAAATAGAGCTGCATACCTGCTAAAGAATAAGTTTGGGCTAAAGAAAGGAGATGTGGTTGGAATATATCTTCCAATGATACCGGAATTACCAATATTTATGCTTGCACTTTCAAGATTAGGCGTAGTTTTCTCTGTAGTTTTTTCAGGCTTCAGTGCAGAAGCTTTGGCTGATAGACTTAATGATTCTAAAGCTAAAATTTTAATTACTGCTGACGGAGGCTACAGAAGAGGTAAGATAATTGAATTAAAACAAATAGCAGATAAAGCTTTAGAAAAATCTCCATCGGTACAACACGTTCTAGTAGTAAGAAGAACCGGTCACAAAGTAGGTATGAATGAAGGAAGAGATTTCTATTATCAAGATCTTATTAAAGAAGTTCCTGTTGATGCGTTTGTTGAACCTGTTAGATCAAAGGCTGATGATCCTCTATATATTTTATATACTTCAGGTACAACAGGAAAACCGAAGGGTCAGGTTCATAACAGTGGAGGATATATGGTGTATTTACATTCAACTATGAAGTGGTGTTTCGATATTAAGGATACTGATATTTATTGGTGTACTGCTGATATAGGTTGGGTTACAGGTCATTCATACATAGTTTTTGGTCCTCTAATGGAAGGGGTAACTGAGATTATGTACGAAGGAGCTTTGGATTACCCCCAGCCAGATAGATGGGCTTCTATAATTGAAAGATATGGCGTCACAGTTTTATACACTTCACCAACAGCTATAAGGTCCTTTATGAAATACGGAATTGAAGTTTATAAGAAAAGGAATTTATCTTCAATTAGATTGATGCATTCTGTGGGAGAACCGATAAATCCTGGTGCTTTCTTATGGTTTAGAAGTTTAGTTGGAGATGTAGTTTTTGGAAGCACTTGGTGGATGACTGAAACAGGAGGAATTTTAATTAGCCATGCTCCAGGATTAGCTCTAGTTCCACTTAAGCCAGGAACAAATGGACCGCCTTTGCCTGGAATTGACCCTGAAGTTGTCGATGAAAATGGAAAACCATTACCACCTGAAATAAGAGGTTATTTAGTAATCAAGAAACCTTGGCCTGGATTATCGATGACGATTTTTGGAGATCCAGAAAGATTTAAACAAGTATATTTCTCAAGGTTTAGTCCATATTTCTATACTGGAGATTATGCTGTTAAAGACAAAGATGGATACTTCTGGATACTAGGGAGAGCAGATGAAGTAATAAAAGTAGCAGGTCATAGACTTGGTACTTATGAACTTGAATCCGCTTTGATAAAGCATCCAGCTGTAGCTGAAGCTGCCGTTGTAGGTGTTCCTGATGAAATAAAAGGTGAAGTACCTGTAGCCTTTTTAACGATTAAAACAGGCTATGCTCCAGGACCACAATTATCCGAAGAATTGAATAAATGGGTTAGAGATACGGTAGGACCGATTGCAACCTTAAAAGAGATTTACTATGTAACAAAGCTTCCTAAAACCAGATCTCAGAAAATAATGAGAAGACTAATAAAAGCATTAGTCACAGGACAACCGTTGGGAGATGTAACTTCATTGGAAGATGAGGCTTCGGTGGAAGAAGTTAAGAAAGCTTACATAGAACTTGCAAAGGAAATAAGGAAAGAAGCTCCTTCTGCTTTTGATTCTAAAGAAAAAAATTAAATTTTATTTAAATATATAATCCTTCTTTTATTCTTATAGCTGAAATGAGAGAAGTAGCTATTATAGGAATTGGAAGCTATGGACCTTCTCCAACTACAAATGAGGTCTCTTTCAGAGAGGGAATATATGAGGCTGCGGTAAGAGCATATAACGATTGCGGAATAGATCCTAGAAAAGATGTAGATGCTTTCATAGCTTGCGAGGAAGATTTCAACGTTGGAATAAGCATTTCAAATGAATTTAGCGTTGATCAACTTGGGGCAAGACTTAGGCCAATATCAACAGTATGCAGTGAAAGTTTAATAGCACTTGCTTCTGCATATATGCTAATAAAAACAGGCCAGTTTGATGTAGTAGTTGTAGAAAGTCATTCTAAAGCTAGTAACATTGATACCTATGAAAAAATAATCGAACTTGCAATGGATCCTCTTTATGAAAGGTTTCTTGACATACATCCTTACTATTTTGCTTCATTGCAAGCAAGATACTACTTAAATAAATATAACATCAACGAAGAAGACTTACACCTTGTTACTATAAAAAATAAAAAAAATGGTTTAAAGAATCAAAGAGCGAAATTTGCTTCTAATTTAGAATTAAAGGATATAATTAGAGCGCCTAAAATTTTTGATCCTTTAACTAGTGTAGATGTAGCACCATTGTGCGATGCCTTTTATGTCTTTGTAGTTGCTTCTAAAGAATATGCGGAAAAAAGTAGTAAACCTATTTGGATAAAAGGTATATACTGGTCAAGTGGAACTGTTTCAATGCTTCTGCAGGGTCTTTATGATTTAGCTCCTATTAATAAAGCTTCAGAAAAAGTTTATGAAATTGCAGGTATTGATAATCCTAGGAAACAGATTGACTTTGCTGAAATAGATGATAGATTTGCTCATTCAGAACTTATTCACCTTGAAGGAACTGAAATTTGCAAAAAAGGAGAAGCTATAAATGAGCTTAAAATGGGAAGCTTTGATTTCGGAGGAGATTTCCCTGTAAATGTTAGTGGAGGGTATCTTTCCAATGGAGTGCCTTTGGATGCTGGAGGATTAATGAGAGCATATGAAAGTTGCTTACAGCTCAGAAAAGAAGCAGGGAAAAATCAAATAAAAGATGCTAAGAATGCTCTCATATTAACATGGCGAGGAATACCTACTTCTACGTATTGCGCTGCAATCTTAAGCAATGAGGGATCGATATGAAAACAAATATTAACTTCAAGA
>AQVQ01000069.1 GCA_000375685.1 crenarchaeote SCGC AAA261-N23 | reverse complement strand
TAATTTGGGGGATGTTAACGAAAAATTCTTAGAAAGGAAAGGAGGATTTTTATTGATGGAAAACGCAAAAGAAGTGCTGAATAAATATGGCGATAAAATAATCTTACCAAAAGATTTAGCTGTTGAAACGCCTAAAGGGGAGCGTGTAGAAGTACCTTTAAGCGCTCTTCCAATAAATATGCCAATAAAAGATATAGGACAAGCTTCTGTTGAAGTTGCTGAAAACCTGATAAATGAAGCTCGAACAATAATAGTAAGTGGGCCTCCAGGAGTATATGAAGAAGAACAGTTTGCTGTAGCTACAAAGAGAATTTTCAAGGCTATAGCTTTCTCTAATGCATTTTCTCTAGCAGGAGGAGGACATACAGTTGCAGCTTTAAACATTACTGGGTATGCTAAGTATTTTAGTCATATTAGTACAGGAGGAGGAGCCCTCATTGAAATGTTGATGGAAAAAGAACTACCAGCTATTGAAGCCTTGAGAGCTAATTTTAAAAAGGTTTCTTAACCTTCTTTATATTTTTTATAGAACTAATATCTATTGAAAATGAACAAGCCGTTAGCTAGTATTGTAGCTGCTGGTTGTTCAAAATTCGGTAAAAGAACAGGCATAATGGCCAGAGAACTTCTTGTTGAAGCTTTTCTTGAAGCGATATCAAGGAGCAAGGATCCTGATATTAGAAGAAAAATAAAAGTAGGATTTTTTGGAAACTTCAGCGAAATGTATGAGCATCAATCACATGTTGCTCCCCTTTTAGCTGACTGGCTAGGATTTCATGATTTACCCGTAATAAGAACAGAAGATGCATGTGCATCTGGTTCAGCTGCTTTAAGATCAGCAATCTTTGCAATTAAATCTGGATTATACGATGTTGCATTAGTAGCGGGGGTTGAGAAGATGAATAATAGAAAAACAAATGAAGTTCTTGAAGGACTTGCAATGGCAAGCGATTTTGCAATAGAACAATGGAGCGGTTTGACTTTTGCAGGGATCTTTGCGTTGATGGCTACTTGGCACATGCATAAATATGGAACAACCGAGACCCAAATGGCTTTAGTTGCGGTGAAAAATCATAAAAACGCTACAATGAATCCAAAGGCTCATATGCAAAAAATTATAACAGTTGAAGATGTTTTAAAATCAAAAGTCGTAGCATGGCCGCTTAAACTTTACGATTGTTCTTTAATAACTGATGGTGCTGCTTGTGTTATAATAACTAAGCCTGAAATCGCTGAAAACTTTACTGATAATCCCGTTGATATAATTGGTAGTGGCAGCTGTAGCGACCATGAATCTTTGATTGAGAGAGAGGAAATATCAGAAATCAAAGGTATAGGTAAAGCGACTAAGGAAGCATTAGAAATGGCCGGAATAAAAATAAGAAATGTTGATGTAGCTGAATTGCATGATTGCTTTACAATAGCCGAGATAATAGAATATGAAGAAATAGGTATTGCTGAAAAAGGATATGGCGGAAAGCTTTTAGAAGAAGGTGCTACCAATTTAGATGGATGGTTCCCAGTAAATCCAAGTGGAGGATTGAAAGCTAAAGGTCATCCCGTGGGAGCTACAGGAGTTGCACAAATTTATGAACTTTTTCTCCAACTTAGAGGAGAAGCAGGTCAGAGACAAGTTAAAGGAGCAAAAGTAGGTCTTGCACAAAACATGGGAGGTTCAGGATCAACACACTTCGTACATGTATTATCAAACAGAATTTAAATGGTAACAATAGAAGAATTTTATGAAAGATTGAAAGAAGGAGAGCTCTATGGTGCAAAATGCAAAAGGTGCGGAAACATAAGTTTACCTCCTAGGGAGATTTGTCCAAAATGTTTTTCTACGGAAAATGAATGGTACAAGCTTCCTAAAGTAGGTGAAATTGAAAGCTATACTTTTATTACTGTGGCTCCTAAAAACTTTGAATCAGAAGCTCCTTATGCTGTCTGTATTGTTAAAATAATAGACAGTGTTAAGTTCATAGGTAGAATGAAAATAGATGATCCTAAGGAAATAAAAATAGGAGATAAAGTTGAATTTGTTATAGAAAAAAATGGCTCTGAAACTTGGCCAAGCTGGCCTAAAATTTATCTAAAGAAACTGAGCTAACAAATCTTCTCGATTTTTAAGCCAAATTTTTGCATAATATTCAAAATTGTTGATTGTTTTCTTTAAAATCTTCAAGTACATTCTTATCTCTTCTTCATTCATGTATTGAAACATAAACTCTCCATGGTAAGGTTCAGGAAGCCCTTCTCTTTTTATAAACTCCAAATGCATGAAAGGCTCCCCTCTTTTGATAAGTATAGGAATGTGATCGTTATTTAAATTAACCACTTCTAGAACTATTCTACCTACAAAACCGCTATGAACTTTAGCAGCATTTAGAAAAGATAAACCTAGTCTACCAAATTTGCTTTTAGCTGTCATATGTGCAACATAGTTAACAGGAACAAAGACTATTTGATGGGATACAATATTCTTGTGCTCAAGGTATTTAACTTCTACATCTTCCTGAACAGTCAAAATAAAGCTGTCTCCGTCGATTAAATTTTCATCAAAAGGATGAATTACATTGAATTCCTTTTGTAGCTTCAACAGCTCGCTTTTGCCTAATACTGCCATTACTTTAATTGATTTAAAATAAAATTATAAAGATATTCATATTTTGCAAAAATTCAAAAGATTTATACAAAGATGAAGATCAAAGTTAATAGCATCAGGGAAAACCCTGCTAAAAGTCCATTGTAAGAAAGCGAGTATATCGCTATTGAGATGAAAAGAGATGGAATTATAGCAAGTTCCTTTTTCTTAATAAAAACTAGAATAACAGATACGATAAGAAAAACGATATAGACAACTAGACTAAATATTTCATACGCTAAATCCATTAAGAATTCTTTTCAAAAATAAATATAATAAAAAATAAAATGAGAACTCGTAATACCTAAGTATTGCTCAATCTTAAACTTCCTAGAATGATTCTCCTTAAAGATGTTGAGCCTGTTATTACCTGAAATTAAAGCCTTTCTGTTTTTGTAGAGAATGTAACTATACAACTATCAATATTAGGAATTAACACTAAGAATATGAAGCATGTTTAAAGGAAAATTATTAAAGAAAACAAATGTTATTCTCGGATCCAGAATTTAAGGCTATACCAGGTTGCAGTTGGAATAATCCTACATAACGAAATTAAGTTTCACATAATTTAAAAATATTTAGATCATTACGAATTTCCTGATATTTAAATTTTTTAATCGCTTATAATTAATTAGAATAAAATAAAAAATACCTGTAAATACATATAGCTATGTTTTAAAAAATTTTGCAATTATAATTTATTATAAATTTTTATGAAACCAGATAACTAGTGAGCAATGATTTCATTTTTATTATATCATTATAGCTTACATGTTCATCTGGACCGTGAAAGTTTGAATCTCTCCCAGCAAGACCAAAAGATATTATAGGGATGTTCCTGTTTGCAAAGTATCTTCCATCGTTTCCTCCAAACTCAGCTCCAACTTTGAAACTTTTCCCATAAACCCTGTTAGCAACTTCAACAAACTTCTTAACACTGGGATGATCTGGATCTGAATACTGACTTCTCCCCGCCTTAAAGGACGAGGGTTCCCCTCAATTGATTCGTAGCTACATCTCGCATATGAGGGGCAGTCGAGAGGCTCAGAGAACCCCTCCCATTTAA
>AQVQ01000068.1 GCA_000375685.1 crenarchaeote SCGC AAA261-N23 | reverse complement strand
ATCGCTGAATTAACCGAAGTTAAGGAAAGAACGTTTTGGATTTCTTTCTTAACATTCATCTCAGGTATTGCATCAGCCTTTGGTTCATTACTTGGAAGAGAATTTAACATTCTGGATGGATTTCTATTTGCAACCTTCATTTCATTAACTTCAATAGTATTTATAATACCTATAAAGACTTCTAGAGCTCAAAAAAACGATTTAAAGCATACAAAAATTATAGGGAAATTTACACTAACAGGAATGCTTAACGGATTATCGCAAGGCTTGATAACACCATTTTTGATACCATTCTTTATCATAGTATACAATATCCCAAAGGCAGATATGGCTACTTTTTCATTTATAAGTGGAATTATAGGCTCTGCATCATTATTATTTGCACCTAAAATAGAAAAGAAGTGGGGTTTTGTTAAGGGAATAGCTTATACAAGGGGATTAGGTGCAGCATTATCGATAATTATGCCAATAATAAGAATATTCCCTTTATCAATTGCAATATACTTAAGCATGCCTGCCTTAAGAGTTGCTGCACTACCTGTTCAGCAAGCTGCTATGACAGAAATGGTGGATCAAGGAGAAGTTGGAAGAGCTTTGGGTATTAATCAAGCAGCTAGGCTTGCTTCATCTTCTGCAGGAACTACAATATCGGGATACATGTTTGATATTTCAGAAATAGAATTGCCTTTCTTTGCCTATAGCTTTATAACATTTTTTAATATATTTTTGTATTTCAACTTCTTTAAGAATGAAAAAACTCAAATTCACTAATACACCAGATAAATTCCCACCAGTTGTGAAGTGATGAAAATGAAGACGGTGAATCATAAACCTGTGATCCGTCCTGAGGAATCCTCGCTCTTCAGCACCGGAGAGGAGGGCAGTAAAAGAAACTTTCATATAAAGGATTGCCTAACTATTATCTGGATTCTAGAAAAAACATTAATTTAAATTTAATAATTGCAACGCTGAATGCTCCTTCCTTAGGTCCCATAAAGCCTTCTATCGAGCTTAGGGGAGCTTCTGAATTGCCATAGATTCTTTTAAAATATTCATTTATGCCTTTAAAGCAAGACTTTCAAATGAAAAAATAAGAAAAAATAGGCTATCGATTGATTAAATATGCTCCTATTGTAGATAAATAAAAAAGCAAAGGTTTATCTTCTATAATTTAAAAAAATTAGATAGATTAAAAATTACTTCCTTTTTATTATTATATAGGTAGCTACTGCAACAATAGCGATTACTGAAATAATTAATATAGCTGTATATATATTCATGTTTGAAGTGCTACTTGCTTGTAAGACAATATTAACATTCTGGTTGCTTACATTCAAGTTTCCCGTTAAGTTACTAACAGTATAACCTTGAGGTAATGTTATATTGTAATTGTAATTACCTTTAGGTAGATTGAAAACGATTGTATCACTGCTTGAAGTCTTTGTAACCCCATTAATTGTAACGCTCCATGTTGAGTTGCTAGGTAGACCTGAAATCTTAAAGACAACAGGATACAATTGCGTAAATGAAATAGTTATTGTTAATGAAGAGCTGTTGACGGTTATTGTTCCAGATATTGGATTTATTTGATAGTTTGTTAAGTTTATAACTGTAAAGCTATACTTTCCATTTGGTAAATAGAAGGTAATGTTGCTTGAAGTTGAGTATCTTGTTGTTCCGTTTATTGTAATACCCCATTGAGTACCATTTTGTAATCCTTGTGATGCAAAATTTACCTTATACATAAGCAATGCAAACTTTATCTCAACGGTTATATTACTTCCTTTAACAGTTATAATACCATTATTTGGCATAGCTATATAGTTTGTAATATTCAAAACATGGAATTCATAGGTACCATTGTGCAGCTTGATTGTAATTAAGTTATTCGTTGAACTATACTTTGTTCCATTAACAAGTATGCTCCAGTTAGTTCCTGCAGGTAATCCTTGTTCAACGAAAGTTACATTGAAAGTTTGCAAACTAAATTGAATCATTATCGTTAGATTATTGTTATTAACATTGAAGTTTCCTTTATAAGGATTGGGAACATAATAGTTAACCGTATTAATGTTAAAGCTATACTTACCATTGGGTAAAACAAATTCAATGTTGCTTGTATTTGATGATTTAATCGTTCCATTGACTGATACACTCCATGATAACCCGTGAGGAAGACCATTTTCAATGAAAATTACAGTGAATGTCTTTAGTTTGAAATTAATTGTTATTGTAATATTTGAATTAGTTATTGTAAATGAGCCCATTGAAGGATTAGCTACATAGTTTGTTACATTTATCACATAGAACTTGTAACTTCCACTTGGTAAACTAAAAGTAATAAATGAGCTTGTAGTATTCTTAGAAGTTCCATTCAATATTACTCCCCATTCTGTATTGGAAGGAAGACCTTGTTCTTCGAAGGTAACGCTATAGAGCTTCATGAAATGTATTATTATTGTTAATGAAGAGCTGTTGACGGTTATTGTTCCAGATATTGGATTTATTTGATAGTTTGTTAAGTTTATAACTGTAAAGCTATACTTTCCATTTGGTAAATAGAAGGTAATGTTGCTTGAAGTTGAGTATCTTGTTGTTCCGTTTATTATAACACCCCATTTTGTGTTATTCGAAAGCCCTTGTTCAATAAAAGTAACAGGATATGTCTTTAATTTAAAGATTATTGTAACGTATACATTATCATTACTCACTATAACCGTGCCAGAGCTTGGAATTGCAACGTAATTTGTTAAGTTCGATACTGTATAATAATAAACACCGTTTGGAAGCTGGAAGGTTATTGTATTTGTTGATGAGCTTTTTGTCATTCCATTCAATGTAACATTCCAAGTAGTGCCACTAGGTAATCCTTGTTCTACAAAAGTAACTGTAAAGGTTTGTAAAGTAAATTGAACTGTTATTGTAACATTATTTCCAGATATTATTACGGTTCCTGAACGTGGGTTGGGTATATAATTCAAAACATTAGCTATACTATAACTGTAAGTACCATTTTGAAGATTAAACGTAATTGTATTCGTTGTAGAATTCATGGTTATTCCGTTCAATGTAACATACCAGCGTGTACCACCAGGTAATCCTTGTTCTATAAAGGTAACTGTGTATGTTTTAGATGTAAATTGAACTGTTATTGTAACATTATTTCCTGAAACAACAATAGTTCCTGAACTTGGATTGGCAACCAATCTAGACACGTTAGGAATACTGTAGCTATAAGTCCCGTTTGGTAAGCTGAATAAAATTGTATTCGTTGTAGAATTCATGGTTATTCCGTTTAAAGTTACTTTCCATAAAGTTCCATTTGGCAATCCTTTTTCTACAAAGGTAACATTAAAAAGTTTTTGAAAGTCAATTGTAATTGTCAAATTGTTACCGTTTATCGTGAAGCTACCTGAAGATGGATTTACTGAATGCCCCTCAATAGGCAATATATTAAATGTATAACTTCCATTACTAAAATACAATGTTACCGTTGAATTTACAAAGTGATGCAGTGTTCCATTGATCGAAATAAACCATAAAGTACCTGGTGGAAGACCTTTTTCTATGAAAACTACCTTGTATCCAGAAGGTGTTATGAATTGGAATGGAGTCTGATTTTCTGCTACTCCCGCGTTATTGATTGAGTATACAAATAATGTATAATTGCTATTCGCATGAACAGGCAAAGCTATTGTAAAATTGACCGTTCCTTTAACTATGTTATTGTATGTAATGTTAAAATATGAAAAAGTGTGGTGTGTATTATCAACTAAGAAAAAGTTAGTTTGTTTAACTCCTGATATATTATCTGTAGCTTGACCGTTTATGTAAACGATGCCGGAAGTTATCTTTGATGAAGTTATCCTCGTTACAGGTGGCAATGGATCATAAATTTGTGTAACATAATTTGTTCTAACAGGAGGATTGTTATTGAATATCACATCTGCATAAGAGACAAGTTCTGTCCCAGGAAGTGTATCGTTTCTAACGTTGGCAGAGAAGGAAATGAAGCCTTGACCTATTGGAGGTGGATTATCTGGCGGTAGATTTATATTTGTAAACCGTGCTACGATAACGTTATTTGTTTTATTAACTGTAAAGCTTGAAAGAGCTGTAATATTTGAAGCTGCTTGAAACTTTACAGTCGAAGAGTTATAATGCGGGTC
>AQVQ01000067.1 GCA_000375685.1 crenarchaeote SCGC AAA261-N23 | reverse complement strand
TTGAAAATTCTAGTCATCATAGATGAACGGATACCAATCACGAATTTAAATTTCCTTAATATTATCAGTAAGCTAAGCGAAGCTTCTTCTGAGCCCGATTTAGATGCATATTATCGCTGAGTACGTTTAGTATCATATTCGACTCCCTTACTGGTCTGTGATAAATATGGCCTAAAGGGGAATATTTCTCTTCATAAACCAAAGAATAACTTGTAATAAACAAACGGTTTTAAATTATTTATATCAATTTATTATTTTCAATTCTTTTAATTGTCTTTCTAACTTCTTTATGATATTGCTCTCTTGCAATGATATTATATTTATTCCGTATTTCTTTCTTGCTTCGTCAATATACTTATCTTGAACGTCATCTGTTACAATAAAAATTGAAGTATTTTTAATATCCACAGCTTTTACATAGTATTTTAACATATCTTCCATTGTTATCTTACTTGTATAAGAAAATGCAATGTATTTTTCTCCCTTTTCAACTATTAAATCAAAATCATGTTCTACCCCGCTCTCACCTTTAATTCTAGATAAATCCTTTACATTGAAGCCCAATTCTAACAAGAAATCGTATATTTCTATCCATGGTTTATATGTTCTATTTACCTTTTCCCAACACTTATCATCCATTTCATAGGAGTAAATTGTCTCAATGCTTCCTAAGGTAGTTTCAGGCTCAAACTTATTTCCGCATTCGCTGCAATAATGAATGATCTTTCCTTCAAGAAAATTTCTGTTACAGCTTTTACATGCGTAAACATTTGCTCTTATGGATATTTCAGATTTATTTGTTTCATTTTTGCATGCTGGACAAACAAGTTTTTCATCATGTTTAAATGTAGAGTAAGTTCCTGTATATCCACAAGAATTATGTGTAACTATTGATTCATGCTCTATTAACAAAGAACCGCAATAGGGACATTTATAAAAACTGCTTATAAAAAACGAACCGCAAGCTGGGCATCTAACTATAGTTGCAAAAACTTTCCTCTTTAAGCTCCCTTCAGAAACCAATTCCTCAAGTATCCTAGATTCCTTTATGTTTACTTTTTCCAGAATATCATATTTTATTGAATGAGATTCTATCCTAGGATTAATAATTTTTAATTTATTATCTAGAATGAACCTGATTAGCTGTAAACGTTGCTGTAATCCCACTATACTAAGTTTGTGAATAATTTTGAAAGCATTTAAACATTTATTTCAAAAATTTGAAATGAAACTTAAGATTTGTTTGGATTAAAAACGGACCCGCTGGAATTCGAATCCAGGCCTGGAGCTCCGGAGGCTCCCGCTCTATCCAGCTAAGCTACGGGTCCAGCCTCAAATATAATTTATGGTAAAAATAAATTTTATATTAACGGGCCAGTCGTCTAGCGGATTAGGATGTAGGCCTGCGGAGCCTAAGATCGTGGGTTCAAATCCCACCTGGCCCATTTAAAGGATATAAAGCTTCTATTGCTAATAAAATAAAGATNAAAATAATTAAAGAAAGTAAAGATGCAAGATATTTACTCAATGAGCTTTTAGAAGATCTGAGCAAAGATACTATAATCTTTTTAAAAAGATTCCCTGAACCGATTGGTGAATTAAGGTATAGGGATATTCTTAAAAAAATGTATTTGGAAACAGGTTCATGCTTAGCAACTGTTTGGTTATTTTTTGAAGATGGTTTAACAAAAATTTATACATTCTACGTTAACACAGATTTAAATGAAGGTGAAGTTGATACAATAGCAAAACTAAGAGGATACGTGGAAGGTAAATTAATCGAGGAAAAAGATTCATATAAGAAAATGATATTATTTGAAAAAGCTAAATTTTCCAACGGTGAAGAGATTTTGAAATATTTAGATGAAGTTGGAAACAAATACAGAGAAAGAGAAATAAAAGCTACCTTGAAGGGTTCTTTAAAGGAAGAAATTGAATAAAAGAAAATTCAAGTGTTTTGTAACAGATGTTGATGGAGTCTTAACAAAAATAGATAGCGTATGGCAGTACATACATGAAAAACTCAACGTGGTAAAGGAAGCGAAGATAAACTATGATCTTTATCATAACGGGAAAATTGATTACTTTGAATGGGCTAGGAGAGATATAACCCTTTGGAAGGGGACCAGGTATGAAGAATTCATTAAAATAATAAGAAGTGTTGAAATAAGAAAAGGAAGCGATGAACTATTTAAATATCTTCATGAAAAAGGATTAAAGGTCATTGCAATAAGTGGAGGTCTTACTCCTTTACTTGAATACCTTCATGAAAAATTCAAATTTGATGCTTACGTAGCTAATGACATAATTTTTCAGAATGGAGTTGTTTGTGGAAAGTTCCGAATAAACGTGAAACCGCATAATAAAGGAAGAATTTTGCGAAAAGTGCTAAAGAATTTTAATCTAGAACCAGAAGTTTGCATAGGTATAGGTGATTCAAAGTTCGATGTTCCTATGTTAAAATTATGTGGTTATAGTATAGCTTTTAATCCTAAAGATGAAAGATTGCTAAAGATTTGTGATGAGGTAATTCATTCAGAAGATTTATACAGAGTTCTAAAAAGAATTAAAAGTCTTATAAACGATTAATTTCCTTCTTCAATAACTATTTTTGTTTTAACAGGAATCTTTGAAGCTGCCCTTTTAAGGGCCAATTTTGCAAGTTCAACTGAAGATTTATCGCATCTTATATACATTATTTTATCGTACTTATCAACTATCGCAGCAGTACCTATAGGTCTTCCAAAAGATAAACGCATGCCTTCTTGCAATCTATCAGCACCCGCCATAGCAAGCATTTTGTTTTCCCTAATTATGTGGAAAGGATATTTGATGACCTTTAAATGATAATTATTTGCCCCTACCTTTGACTCCATAGTCTTAGTTGCAATAATTCTTGCAGCATCCAATGCATTATGCCTTATTAGTCCATCTTCTAATGAATAAAGAGAAATTTTAACAGGAAAATCGCCTTTAGAATTTCCATAATCAAATTTGGTTATTTTAGGCGGAGGAAAACCAGGTATATACTCTTTTCTAGTATAAGGCATTGTGTCAAGCTTACTATAGCATCTTCCAGGTCTTAAAGGCATATGATACTATAATTTTAACTAATTGTTATATATAGTTTATAGAATTAAATTTTTTTGAAGTGCGAATAGTACTTGTAGAACCAACCTATGAATTTAATATAGGATTAGTTGCAAGAGCTATGAAAAACTTCGGATTTAAAGAACTCTATATCGTAAATCCAGCATCCTTTGGAGATGAAGCAATAAAATACTCTTCTCATGCTTCAGACATTATCAAATCAGCCAGAATTTGCAAGAATATTGATGAAGCAATTCAAGATATAGATATCGTAATAGGAACAACTTCCAACATAGGTAATGAGAGAAATTTAAGAAGAATGGGAATCCCTGTTTATGAAATAAAAAATGTTACAAAAGGAAAAATAGCAGTTCTTTTTGGAAACGAAAGAACAGGTTTAACAAATGAACAAATAGATAAATGCGATATCCTAACATTCATACCTACTTCAGATGAGTATCCTTCTATGAATCTCGCGATGTCTGTTGCTGTTTTCCTTTATGAAATGAGAAGAAATGAAAACATAAGAACCATCAATTACGAAATTGCTGATAAAAAAGATAAGGAGGAAATTCTCAAATTCTTAAGAGATTTGCTTGTACTGTGTGATTTAACAGGTATTAAGCTTGAGCATAGTTTGATAGTTTATAAGAGACTGTTGGATAGAGCATATCTTTCTAAAAGAGAAGCCAAAACTCTTCTTGGCACTTTTGCAAGAATAAGAAATAAATTGAAAAATTATATTGAAGTTAAGGCTATTGCAAATAAATGAAAAAAAGAGTCCTTATTTTAACCTCAATATCTCACTTTATAAATCATGGAAATACATTTAATATAATGGCAACACCACCCATGGGATGGTAAAAGGACGACGCAAATCCTCCTAAACCAATCCCAATCGATATTAAAATGATGTTCCTTTCAAGTATACCAATGGCTAATATTAGAAGAGAAATAAACCATGAAAGCAATCCAACGCTATCATTTGCAACGGTTTTCCATTTTTATCGCCGATTCTACTCATAAAAGGTGACGCTATTGATAATATAAAGTAAAATGTTGCTGAAAGCAATCCAATAATAAATGTATTCAAATTTAATTAGACGATAATGAAAGAACATATAAATTAAAG
>AQVQ01000066.1 GCA_000375685.1 crenarchaeote SCGC AAA261-N23 | reverse complement strand
AGTCTTGTTATAAACAACGAAGAAATGATGAGATTAGATGAACAACTAAGAAAAGGCACAATAAAGAAAAGAGATTACAATATAAGATTTGAGAATTTAAACANGGAAAGAGTAAGTAGCGAAAGAGAATTGAAAAAATTATCAGCACAAATAACTAAAGAAAACCCAAGTTTAACTAAATTGCTTTCAGAGCTGGAAAGCACGTATCAAAAGCTTATTAAGGATAGTAATTCCTTAAAGGATCTAATCGATTCTTATGAACAAAAAAGAATAAAAATTGACCAATATAGGAGGATGTATAATTTATACATGAGGGGTATTCAAACAGCTAAATCAAAAATAGATTCTATATTGTCAGAATTAAGGACAAAAATAGAGTAGCGCCGCCAGGATTCGAACCTGGGTCGCAGGGTCCAAAGCCCTACATGCTTGGCCAGCTACACCACGGCGCTTTTTTACGGCGCTATTTCAATAATTAAAAACTAAAAATAAAAGCTTTAATTTAAAATAAATTTTTTTATAACGTTCAAAATTTATTGTAATTTATTGTTATGACTTCTCTAATACCTACACCTTTAAAGGAAGTTCATCTCTATCTTGGAGCACAAATGGGAGAATTTGCAGGATGGGAAGTGGCCTCTGTTTATTCAAATAGCATAGAAGAAAGTGAAGCTGTAAGAAAGGATGTTGGAGCTTTCGATGTCTCACATATGGGAAGAATTATGATTGAAGGTAAGGATGCACAAAACTTGCTTGACTTAATTATTACTAAAAATGTAAAGAAACTTGATATAGGAAGAATAATAATACCAGCAGCTATACTTAATGATAAAGCAGGCTTTATAGATGATGTATCTTTATTCAGAATTACAGAAGAAAGCTATTTGTTAGTTTGCAATGCAATAAATAGAGAGAAAGTTAAGAAATGGATTGAAGAAAAATCTAAAGAATTTAAGTTGAACGTTATGGTGAAAGATATAACCTTGGAGACCACCATGATCGCTGTTCAAGGAAGAAGCATAGGAAGAATTGAAGAATTGAACTTAGATATTGACAAAGAAAGCTTTTTGCAGAATATAAAATTATTTGATGCCGAAGTTAAGATAATAAGCAGAAGCGGTTGGACTGGAGAAGAAGGTTATGAAATAATAACAGATGTGGAGAATGGAAGAAAACTTTGGAAGAAATTGGTTGAAATTAAGATTAAACCCTGTGGAATAATAGCTAGAGATATTCTAAGACTTGAAGCTGGATTTTTGTTGTATGGGAACGAAATAAATGAAAATACCAATCCTGTTATGGCTAGATATTGGATTTTTAGCTTAAAAAAGGAAAATTTCATAGGGAAAAAAGAAATTGAAAGAATTCTTAATGAAGGAGTTGAAGAACAAAGAATAGGATTAGTTATGAAGGAAAAGGGTCCAATACCGAGGCATGGGAATGAAATATATTCGATAAACAAAAAGATAGGCTACATAACAAGTGGTGGTTATTCACCAACATTGAATAAGGGAATAGCGATGGGTTATGTTAAAAGTACTCATGCCTTGTTAGGAAGAACTGTTTATGTTGAGATAAGAAATAAACTTTATGAAGCAAAAATTGTTGAACCTCCATTTTTCCATAAATGATATTTGTTGAAGGATCTGCAGTAAAAGATAAGTTTGGAAATATTTTTTACGTATCCTATTACAACGATAAATTTGAAGAACTATACGTTATACCTAAATATTATAAAAAGGGCAACACGTACGTAAAAATAAACAGCAAAGAAGAATTAAACGAATTCTTGAAAAAGCTTAATTATAAACTGTTATGTTATTCCAAATATCTTAGAAGAAAAACATTCATTTTGCCTTTAGAATTAATTGAAATTTATTATGACCCTATTGCAAGACTTAAGGAAATACTTTGGAATGCAAAAGATGAACATGAAAGGAAAGTAATCAGAATTATTGAAGAAATAAAGATTGAAGGTTTTAAAGATGTGGAAAACTTCGGAATTGAGGGCTCAGTATTGGTTTCGCTTCATAATAAAAACTCAGATATTGATTTGGTATATTATGGTGATTTTAAAGAAGAACTTTATAATGTACTTATCAGTCTGAGAGAGAAAGGAAAAACAAATCCTTTGGGAGACTCAATGTTGAAAAGATTGTACTATGAAAGAGAGTTTCAAAAATACATGAGTTATAATCTTTTTAAACAACTTGAACAAAGAAAAGTATGCGAAGGAAAATTTCTTAATACTCAATATTCAATAAAAATGATAAATAGATTGCTTTATGANGAAGTAAAAGCCAACAAATACTTCTCAGACACCATTGAAGTTATAAACGCAAAAAATAGCTATCTTTTTCCCTCAATTTACAAAGTAAAATCTTTGAAAGATGGTTCAGAGTATGACGTAATAAATTTCAGAATAAGATACATGGAGTTATTGAAAGAAGGAGAGAAAGCTAAAATAAAAGGATTGCTTGAATTGAATGAAAATTCTAAAAGATTGATTTTAATAGAGAAAAACTCTTACATTAGGCCTATTCTCTCAATAATCTAATTCTCAATTTCTATTCCTGATTTCATTGACAATTGATTAGTAAAGATTGAACAATTGGTAAATCACAGTTTAACACTTTGACTAATAGTGAAACTCTACTTTAAGGAAGGTCTGAATTTAATACCATAATAAATTAAACCAGATTCGCCCTCTTCATACATTTTCCTGAATACTGCCTCAACCCTCATTCCTTCCTTTAGCTCTTCGATATCTATATCTGTAAGTTGTGAAACTATTAATGTTCCATCATCTAGTTTAATTAATCCTATAGCATAAGGAACTTGGTCTAGAAATTCCTTAGTAGGCTGTGTTACCCATGTATAAGTGACTAAAGTTCCATGTCTTGGTAACTGTATTTCCTTCAAATCTTTATTACCGCATAAAGGACAAGCTAATTTTGGAGGATAATATTTTTTATTGCAATTTTCGCAATACTTTGCAACAAGCNTATATCTATAAAATTTTTCCCTCCAATAAGTTGGCGAACCCATATTATCTTTTTAACAATATTAATGCATTTTGATCTGCGATACCATTCATAGAATGAACGATGCCTATTTCTGCATTCGGAACCTGATTTCTTGCCTTTTCTCTTAATTGCAATACGGCTTCTATAATTTGATAAATAGCCGTTGCACCAATAGGATGACCCCTTGCCTTCAAACCTCCATGCGTATTTAAAGGTAATATACCATCTTTTTCATGTTGACCTTCAACTAGCAGTATATATCCTTGGCCTCTTTGAGTATAACCAATGCTTTCCAATATCAAAGGAGAAGCAATCGTATATGAATCATGGATTTCTATGAAATCAATATCTTTGTTTTCTATTTTGCTTATTCTTTTTAGCCTCTCAAAAGATTTCCTCAAAGAAGTAAAAAATGTTGGATCTTCTCTGTATAAAAATGTAACATCCGATGAAAAAGATATAGATTCAATTTTTACTGCGTAATCTCTATTCTGAACCTCTTCTTTGGAAGATATCATTACAGCGGAAGCTCCATCTGAAACTGGATGGCTTTCAAACAACCTAATAGGATCAGCTAATATTGGCGAAGATAAAATTTTCTCGAGAGGTAAATGGAAACGATATTGGGAGTGATCAGAATTTATTGCCATCTTATGGTCGTGTGAAGCAAATTGTGCAATGTGTTCTTGTTTTACGTTAAACCTTTTCATGTATAATTTATAGATAATGGCAAACAATGCAGAAGGGGTAATTCCGTTATAAACGAAATAATCATTATCAAGAAATGAAGAAATCGCAGTTGTATATTCTGCAGGTAATCTGTCCGAGGTCTTTTCAACCCCTACAACGAGCACATTCTTGTACATCCCAGATTTAATAAAGTTGTATGCAACGTTAATCGCTGCAGCGCCAGATAGTTCTCCTACCTCAATTCTAAGATTAGGAATATCTATCAATGAAGAATTTTCAGCTATTAGGTTACTTATTGAATTTTGATTTTGTAACATGCTTCCTAATGCATTAGCTACTATTACTGCATCCGGTTTTTGATAATTAACTTCCTTTAAACATTGATCTATCGCTTCAAAAGCTAAACTCTTTAAAGATTTATTCCAGTGCTCATGAATCTTTGTTAGACCTATACCTGTAATATAAACTTCTCTTTCCATGTTTATTTATTGTATTTACTTCGATGTTTTGCATACAAAGCATAATCAACGTATCTTCTTCTCATTATATAATCCATTGTTTTTGGAGTAAGATCTCGCTTACTTTCGATTCCATCTTTTACTATTATTGACATTGCATCACTTCCTGCTCCTGAACCAAATGAAGCTAAAAGAATCCTGTCTCCTGGCTTAGCAATATCTAATACAGCTGTTAAACCAATAAGAGAAGAAGCTGCATAAGAATTTCCTATGAGAGGAACAAGCAAACCTGGCTTGATTTGCTCTATACTAAAGCCTAAAGATCTGGCCACTTCTTGAGGAAACTTTGAATTTGGTTGATGAAAAACTGCGTATTTAAAATCACTTGGCTTTAAACCAAGCTCATTCATAAGTCTTGATGCTGCCTCTTTTATATGGGAAAAGTAAGCAGGTTCTCCTGTAAATCTGTAATAATGCAT
>AQVQ01000065.1 GCA_000375685.1 crenarchaeote SCGC AAA261-N23 | reverse complement strand
CGAAAGAAATTTGGAGGAAGTATTTATTAAGCTAAAGAAAAAAGCTATGGAATCTTATATTAAAGAGGGTTTCAATAAGATAGAATTTGAAGATTTTGTAGATGTTAGATACAAAGGTCAATCCTTTGAATTGACTTTAAAATACAACGACGGAATGAACATAAAAGAAGAATTCGATAAAGAACATAAAAGAATCTACGGTTATAGTTCAAAAGACCCAATAGAAGTGGTAAGCGCTAAAGTTGTTGCAATAGCAAAGGTTAAAAAGATCGAACTCCTAGAAAATAAACAAGAAAATAAAGAGGTTCAGAAAATAGGATATAGAAAAGTGTTTATGAATGAAACCTTCATTGAAGTTCCTGTTTACGCAAGGGATACAATTGCTGTAGGATATGAAGATAAAGGTCCTGCTATAATTGAAGAATACGATTCAACCACGCTAATAAAGCCCGGCTGGAGATGGTACATTGATAAGTTTTCTAACCTTGTAATCTTAAAATGAACATAGATAAAATTACATCTCAAATAATTAGCAATTCCTTATTTTTTGCAAGTGAGGAAATGGGAATTGCTTTAAGAAATGCAGCATATTCACCAAATATTAAGGAAAGAATGGATCATTCTGCTGCAATTTTCGATGACGAAGGAAGATTGATTGCACAAGCTGAGCATATACCTGTTCATTTGGGATCTCTACCTTGGGGCATTAAGAAGACAATGGAATATCTAGAAAAGGAAGGAATAGAGTGGGAGGAAAAAAGCATGATTGTTCTCAATAATCCATACATAGCAGGCACACATTTGAACGATATTACAGTAATTAGACCTGTTTTTTATGGTAAGAAATTGGTAGCGTTTGTAGCTAATAAAGCACATCATTCAGATATCGGAGGTAAGGTTCCAGGAAGCATATCCTTCGATGCAAAATCAATATTTGAAGAAGGCTTAGTGTTAGATCCAGTATTCCTTATAAAAAATGATGAATTTCAACATGATATATTATCAATCATTTCATCAAATTCAAGGAATCCTTATGAAAGGCTGGGAGACATAAAGGCGCAAGTAGCTGCTAACTATACTGGTGAAAAAAGAATTCTAGAAGTTATCGATAAGTATGGTTTAGAAAAGTTCAAAGAATCTAATCTACTAGCGTTTGAATATGGAGAGAAAGTATTTTTAAGCAAAATTGAAAAGATTGAGAAAGGAACATACGAAGCTATAGATTACATAGAGAAACCTGACTATACAAATTTAAAGTTGCAGGTTAAAATAGAAATACTGAAAAATAGGATAAAAGTAGATTATGAAGGAACAGATAAGCAAGTTGATATTCCTCTAAATGCGGTATTAGGTGTTACAATTTCAGGCGTGCATTTTGTATTCAAGACATTGCTCGGAGAAGATTTACCTTTGAATTATGGTGCTTTTAAAAATATTGAAATAATTGTTCCTTCAGGAACAATTCTAAATCCTGAATTTCCATATCCTGTAGCTGGAGGCAATGTTGAAACAAGCCAAAGAAATGCTGATGTTCTTTATTTGGCAATGAGTAAAGCAATGCCTGAAATTGTGCCTGCAGCTTCAGGTGGATCTATGAATAATGTTATGATAGGAGGAATATACAAAGGGAAGACATGGGCCTTTTATGAAACAATAGGAGTAGGATTAGGAGGAAGATACGGTATGGATGGCACAGATGGAATTCAAGCAAATATGACAAATACAATGAATACCCCAATTGAGGATATTGAAAGAAACTTTCCTATTATTATAAGAAAATATGAATTCAGAGTAGATAGCTCAGGAGCAGGTAAATACAGGGGTGGTTCAGGAATCATTAGGTCTTATGTTGCTTTAGAAAACGGCATGTACTTTACAATATTAGCAGATAGAGGTAAGAATAAGCCATGGGGTCTTTTTGGAGGTAAAGAAGGAGAAAACACAGTAGTTTTGATGTGCAAAAACAAAAGAATTAGAAGAGTAAATACAAAATGCACTTTAATTTTAAACAAAGATGAATGGATAGAAATAAGAACTGCTGGAGGCGGGGGATATGGAAATCCTAATGAAAGAGATGTGGAAAAAATACATGAAGATCTTTTAAATGGTATAGTAACAAAATCATACATAAGAAAAAATTATCCTCAGTACAAGCTTTAAAAGTCTTTTTGGATTAATATTGTTATGTCCCAAAGTTCTGACGAGAATTTATGGGCTTTAATAGCTTGGGCTGCGACGATAGTTGGAGCAATTTCAGCTTTAATACTTAAACCAAATTCAAAATATGTGAAACATTGGTCCTATCTTTCGATATCTTTTTTTGTTATTTTCATTATAGGATATGCTGCAATATATATCATTAGCCTAATAATAAGACTTTTACCTATAATTGGACCTATTCTAAGTTCAATTATATACATTCTATATCTTTTGATTGTTTTTATAATTTGGGTTGTAGGTATAATTAGATCAATTTCAGGAATATTTTGGAAGCCTAGATTTATATATGATCTTGCAATAAGATTAGGCA
This sequence comes from crenarchaeote SCGC AAA261-N23, assembly GCA_000375685.1. Classification (GTDB taxonomy): domain Archaea; phylum Thermoproteota; class Thermoprotei; order Gearchaeales; family Gearchaeaceae; genus AAA261-N23. The sequence continues at coordinate 2,204 of AQVQ01000065.1, read as the reverse complement.
TTGAAAAAATATAAGAGTTAATTAAGATTAATTATTATTTATAATTTAATTTTACAATATCTAAATTTAAAACATTAAATATTTTCAATTGCTACTTTTATCCTACCAAACCCTAAAGATCTTGATTTACCCACGCCCAATGTTTCGGCCCATGTTAATAAGTTTGTTAACGCTTTAATATAACCCTCTTTTGTGCTTAAATAATAGCTTGCAGTTCCTATAAAACAAGGAACCTTTCTACCTTCCCCTATATCGACATATATTTTCCTGATGTTCACTTCATCTACATCTATTGCACTGAGAATTAATTTTTCAATTTGTTCTTTGAACTCCTGCTTCTCAAATCTTAATAAATCCTTAGAGATACCATAGATAAGTCTAATTGGAGATGGGAACGTTAGATTCTTTCCATGAAAAGCAAAATTTGTCGGGGTAAGATAATGAATTTTAATCTTAAATTCTGCCCAGTTATCCGAACTTCCGAACTCAATTTTTGGTAATTCTTTTTCTCGAAAAGATAACGAAGTGGAAATAAATATCCCTGACGGTTCTTCAAGTTTTTCTTCTTTTGTAAAAGCTTCTAAAAAGTATTGAAATACAGAGTAATCGAGAAATATCATGTTAAGATCAAAAGTGCTTGCATCTTTCATAACAAAAGGACATGAAATTGGTTGGAAATCTTCGTTTCTTCTTTGATAAAATCCTGTTAGTATATACTTGCCGTTGAATAAAAGAGGTTCTACAAAAAAGGGTTTGCTCTTCTTTTTTTCAAAGTCTAATCCAACTCTTTTAAAGTAATCGTATACGATTTTTAAAGAAAAAGATCCACTCCATGCGTTGATAATATGGGTATTACTGGAATGATATCTAAGCTTTACATTAACCTGATATACCTTCATTTTGATCCCGTGTGGGTAATTTAAAAATGTATTCGTAGTTTTTAAGCGTTGTTAAATTTGAATAAAATTATTTCATATATGAAAATAAAATTTCAATAATTGAAATTTTGCCAAATTAAGAATAATTACAACAAATTTTATTTTAACAAATTTTTTTGTTATTAAATTCAATTCTGTTCATGACCAACAATTATTGTGGTAGAATTCTTATTTCAACAACATCTCCCTCTTTTATCCCAAGTTCTTTTTTCAAATGATGTCTTGATATTACTTCAATTATATTCCTTGGATGAATTGTTCTTTCAAGCAAAATCACATGGCAATCAAGCTTATTATTTATTATTGCAGGAAAACATTTTACCCATCCGTACGTTCTTTTTCCATTACTGAAACCGTTTATGAAAATTCCAGTAAAATTGTTTAAAAATCCTCTACTCTTTGGTTCGATTAACTTTATATTTAAAGTTCCAGGATAAGGTCTGTAACCTAACTTTTCTTCAAATTGTTTCGCATAACCTTCTAAAGAAATATAATAACCCCCCTCACCAATTCCTTTTTGAACTATGCCCTTAACTACAATTTCTTTTTTTCCTTCTAACACGCCTTTTAATCCAGAATATACTTCCAAAATTAAATCTCTTCCTTTTTTAGTTAAAGCTATTTCCTGCCCTCTTCTAGAAGTTTTCCTTGTTATATATCCCTCCTCCTCCAACTTTATCAGCTTAATTGAAGCATTTTGTTGGGTAGTTTTTAATTCCTTTGCAAACATACTTGTCGATATTAAAATAGGTTTGTAGAAAGCCCCGAGTTGAGCCAGTTTAATTAGTTCGTAGACGTACTTTCTTTCCATAACAAATTTTATTGAAGCTAAAAATTTATTTTTAATGTTATTTACAAACTTATGGCCAAATTAAACAGTAAAGAAATATCTGCAATAGCAATGTTTGGCGCCCTTGCTGCAATTGTTACTTTAGCAACGGATTTACCAATATTCAGATTCCCAATTCTGCCTTTTTTAAGATTCGACTTAGCTGAGATAGTAGACTTCCTTGCTTTTCTTATTCTAGGTCCTATAGCAGCGCTCTTCACTGTACTTGTTCATTTCATTGTAATTAGTTTATTACCAGGAGCACAAGTACCTATTGCCAGCCAAGCTATGAAAGCAGCTTCAATTCTATCCACAATACTTGGATTTATGGCAATTACTAAGTTTAAGAGCATTAAATTTGCTCTATCCTCTGCGATAATCTCAAGAGTTTTAATCATGAGTTTAGCAAACTATCTATTCTTTCTTGTCTTCTTTCC
>AQVQ01000064.1 GCA_000375685.1 crenarchaeote SCGC AAA261-N23 | reverse complement strand
TCATTAACAAGTTGTGCAGATTTTTTTGAATGTTCATCCAATGCCTCACATTCCTTTATTTCTTTTTCTATAGTAGTAACTGCGTGAGCTATACCTTCTTTTAAAACGTAACCAGGGTCTAAATTTGTTATATTATCCCCCAAAGGTTCATCTTTTCTATAAATTACCAAGACTGCTCTATGACCTATTGTATGTTTAAAAGTGAAGTTATAATTTTCGGGGAGTTTGACCTTCTCCATTATTTCCTTCTCTAAGATTTTTGCTTCATAATCGCTCAACGAGCGTCCAACTCTTCTATCCAATATCATGTTTCCCTTTGCTGTAGCAAAATTGCATCTAAGAGCTAAATCCCCTTCTTCCCATACAACGCTGCTCCCTAATGCTTCTAGTATTCCTCTAGCGATTCTATATTTTCTAGGATTATAACCAAGAAGAGAAATAGCGGCAGTGTCACTTTCAGGTGCCACTCCCTTCTCAATGGGATACACCATTCCTCCTTTTGATTCCATAGCTATTTTTGTTAAATAAGGCATGTTAGCTTTTTCAAGCGAAGTTATTTCATAAGAAATTCCATCCGAGGCGCCATCCAGCAAGATATAGACTATTTTTTTATTCATAATTGAAAAACTCTTAAATTTTTATAAACTTTAATGCAAAGTAAATCTTATTAGCTACTTTAATCAAGTTCAGGGGATTAATGAGATAATATTACCAAGCTATGTGCTAACAGGGCCAGGCATTGTAAAAGGAATTGAAAAAGTTTTCAATTACCTAAAGATAAAGAATGTAAAAATTTTATTAATATCTGGAGATACATACACGAAAGATATCGCTCTAGATATCGTTAAAAGCGAAGTAGAAAAATGCAATAATTACGTTGAACATATTTCCATAGAAGCCTTCGATCATGTAATAAAGAACTTGAATGAGATTGCACACAAAGTAAAAGATGAAAAAATAAACCTTCTTATTGGTGTAGGAGGAGGTAAAGCAATAGATTCAGCAAAGCTGATTGCTTGGTATACAAATAAATCATACATTAGTTTTCCAACGAATATTTCCCATGATGGAATATCTTCCCCTTCCATTTCTTATTTAATATCAATTAAACTCAAAGAAAAATACGGTATAAATTTTGAATTGAAATCTCCTTTAGCAATAATTGCTGATACTGATATAATCTTGAAAAACTTGAAAAATAGCTTGCCTGCAGGAGTGGGAGATCTCGTTGCAAAATTCACAGCCGTAAAGGATTGGAGGCTAACCCATCTTTTGAAAGGTGAAGAATACAGCGAATATGCTGCATCAATGGCTTTAATGAGCGCAAAAATAGTGGAAAGGAACATGGAAGTTATATCAAAATATAATGAAGAATCTGTCTCAATTCTTCTTAAAGCTTTAATAGGAAGTGGAATAGCAATTGCTGTTGCTGGAAGTTCAAGGCCAGCTAGCGGTTCCGAACATCTTTTTAGTCATTCATTGGATCTAATTGCTGAAAAGGAAGGATTTAGTCCTGCTCAACATGGAGTACAGTGTGGAATAGGGACAATTATCATGGCTATTTTGCACGGAACTAGATGGAGAAAAATAAGAGAAATTCTACAAAAAGTAAAGGCTCCAGTAAATGCAAAAGAACTAGGAATAGAGCCTAAGTATCTGATAAAAGCCTTAACAATATCGAATAAAATAAGGAAAGATAGATATACAATTCTAGGTGATCTGGAAATTACAGAATCTAGTGCAGAGAAGTTGCTGAAAAAGGCTGAAGTTATTTAGTTCTTAAAAATTTTAATAAAGTCATCAAATATTCAAAAGCTTCTCTAAAATTAAATTTTGAAGAACCCTTACTTCTATTAATGAAAACAATAGGGACTTCCTTTACTTTCAATCCATATTTTTTTGCTATCAGTAGAGATTCAACTTGGAACGAGAATCCTTTACTTTTAATAAGATTTGCAATGAGGCTGAAAGCTTTTTTTTCGTATATTCTATATCCTGAAGTTACATCCTTTATGTTTAAAAGGAAAAATGTTCTAGGTATAAAATTAGCTATTGTGTGAACAAGGTATCTATAAAAGTTCCAACCTATAATTTTGGAACCCTTTATATGTCTACTACCGATTATTATATGATATTCCTTTATATGCTCCTTCATCCTATCTAAAAAATAAGGATGATGACTTAAGTCTGCATCCATTGTTGCTACATACTTTGTATTTGCATACTTGAAACCTTCAATATAAGCACTCCCAAGTCCTAGCTTAGTTATCCTTTCAACTAGTATTATCTTGTTATTTTTATTTTGCAGCTTTTGCACAATTTCTCTTGTTCCATCCTTACTATTATCGTCAACCACTACTATTCTTTTGATATAACTTTTTTTTACAAGTTCGTTAATCAAAGTTTCAATGTTCTCTTTTTCGTTGTAAGTAGGTATTACTACTGTAAAATCATCACTCATTGAAATCTTAATCTAATAAGATCTGGATTGTAGAACGCAGAGCATATATTTGTGTTTATATTTGTTGAATTTATGTAGATATTCAGTTTTAGATTGTTTTTAGTAGGCAAATATAGGGTTTTGATGAGTTTTGCGAAGAAACTTGGTAGAATATTTGAAAAAGCATTCAATTCTTCTTCCTTGATGGCGTTTGAATTTATTACTATGAAGAAATAAAGGAACAAATAAGCTACTGCAATTAAAGAGGAAATAATTCGGCTTAAATGAATAAGGTTAAAGGTAAAGATTGCTAATGGAGAGAAAAATAGTAAACTTGATAGGAAATATTTAAGGTGAAATCCTAGACCGTAATCTACTTTATTCTTAATTAAAATGAAAAAGGACAAAATTAAAAAATTGAGTAGAAATAGTATGCCTTTACCTATAGATATGCCCATGACGCTAAAATTATAGAACAAAATTAAAGCTAAAAAAGTGCTAATGAATATCGATAAAATATTGCTTACTAATATAGTATTTGTTTCACCGACTGTAAGATAATAGGTATATAAAACAGCTGTTGGTAATGCAAATCCGAAACTAAGTGTGGCAATAAGGAAATACAACCAACCCGAAGCATAACTTTGACCCGCAAACATAACTATAATAGGTTGAGAGAAAAATGATGCAACCAATACTATAGGCAATATTGTGATATCTAAAAACTTTGAAACAGATTTAATTAATTCCTTCATATCTTCATAACTTCTTGAATATGCTCTTATAAAGACAGCTACTAAAGAATTAGATAAAGTTTGTGGAATATTAATGAATACCATGCTCGCCGTAAGAGCGGTTCCGTATATTGCAAAATTCTGAATATTTGATAGAAGAAATACTTGATACCTATCTATGTAAAGGTAAAAATAAGTTAAAATTGATGATAAATAAATTGGTAATGTGTATTTTATGATAGAATGCAATTCCTTAGCGGAAATGTTTTCCTTAGGTTCCAATGTGGGTTTCGAGTATGCGTATAAATAAGATGCTCCAAGCGCATCTCCTAGTATCCGCTAAGGAATTGCATTCTATCATAAAATACACATTACCAATTTATTTATCATCAATTTTAACTTATTTTTACCTTTACATNNATGTAAAGGTAAAAATAAGTTAAAATTGATGATAAATAAATTGGTAATGTGTATTTTATGATAGAATGCAATTCCTTAGCGGAAATGTTTTCCTTAGGTTCCAATGTGGGTTTCGAGTATGCGTATAAATAAGATGCTCCAAGCGCATCTCCTAGTATCCAGCTAAGCAATATTTCCTTTAACCCTCCTCCTTCAATTATTACTATACCTGATAATGCATATCTCATTATATTTCCTATTGAAAATCCTAAAGTTGCCTTGGTAAAATTCATTTTCCCTATTAATAGACCATAACAATTGTAAATTACCGAATTGATGGCTCCATCTATTGCTATCAGAAGAGAAATCAGATAAACGTTTCCTTCATATATTGTATGATACATAAGGAAATATGAAATAAGAAATCCTATGGGAATTCCTACTATTAAAGAAATTAAATTGATAATAGCAACAATGTTCGAAATTAATCTTGATTTACCATGTAAATTGTTGGATGAAAATAACGAATAAAATCTTGAGGAAGTAAAATTGAAAGAAAATGTAAATAATGTAACCATTAAATTTATTATAACGCTAGAAAATAGAAGAACACCGACTGTATCCATATCTAGAATATGTGTGGCTAGCATGAAGTAAAGAATCCCTGCAATGTTTACAATTAAAGATTGAAATATTACTAATAATGAACTTGAAATTGATTTTCTAAATAAGCTCGTTTTCTCGATTATAGTTGTTCTCATTTTCTAAGATGAGCTTCAATTTATAATATAAATTGATCTTTTTAATCTTTGCTATATTCTCTTGATGGATTGTATGGCTATCGAAGCTAACCTATTAAAAATACTAGAATATTTAATAATTCTGCCATAGCACTTGCCTTTTTTAAGAGCTTTAATTATATTGTTTTCATTTAAATCCTCAACTTCGACGTAAGTCAATGCGTTACCTATTTCGTTTATCAAATGAGCATCGCTACCTCCTGTATAAGACTTATAAAAAATTTTTGTCAATTCTAAGGCGCTAAGATTTGCTCTTTTGGTATTTCTAGCATTATACACTTCAATCAAATCAACTTTTTGAATTATTTCTTTTTTAAATTGGACTTTATGGGAAAAATATCTAAATGGATGCGGGAGAATTGAAACATAATCGTTAGAT
>AQVQ01000063.1 GCA_000375685.1 crenarchaeote SCGC AAA261-N23 | reverse complement strand
GGATAATGATGCTTTACTTAGCAGCTTTTGTTATGATAATAGGGATCTTACTTTCAAGAGAAACTTGGAAAGATAATCTTGATTCGATAGGTTACTAAAATGAGTAGATTAAAAGTATTTACACCTGCTGGTTTATCTTCATTTTTCGAGGCCTGTATATTTGATGAAAGAGGAAATTTGATAGAAAATCCTGAAATAAAAGGAGCTAGAGGTGGAGGATTTGCTTTAGAGGAAGGATCTTTAACGGAAGTTAAGGTAAGCGATGAAAGTAAAGAAATAAAAGTATATATTAACGGTAAAAGAGAAGATGCAAAAACTTCTAAAAAGGCCGTTGAATTGTTTTTGGAAAAATTTGGCTTAAAGGAAATAGGAGTAACTGTTAATCATAGAATTAAATTACCAGTAGGGGCAGGATTTGGAACGAGTGCATCAGGAGCTTTAGGTGCAATATTGGCTCTTTCTTTCGAAATAGGTAAGCCAATATCTTTAATTGAAGCACTTAAGTTGACACATGTAGCAGAGGTTTTATCTTATACAGGACTGGGAACTTCAGAAGGATTTGCAACAGGAGGAGTGGTTTTAATAACAAAGCCAGGCGCGTTATGGGAAGGAAAGGTTGAGAAGATCCTCTATGATAAAGATATAAGAATAGTTGCAGGCTTCTTCGAACCTATATCAAAGGAAAATGTTCTCAAATCAGTAGATTTTTTAATGGAAGTCAACAGAGTTGCAAGGCTCACAATGGATAAAATATTGAAAAATCCTACAGTTGAAACTTTATTGAAGGCTTCAAGGGAATTTGCGGAAAAATCTGGAATAGGCAGCAACGAAATACTAAAAATAGCAGATGAACTAACCAAATGCGGTGCTATAGGTGCTACACAAAACATGATAGGTAAAGCTGTGCATTGTGCAGTTTTTAAAAAGAAAGTGGATCAAATAATTAAAATAATCAGACAGTATACAGAAAAAGTATATGTTTCAAAAATTCATGAAGGGGGTCCTTTGATTTATTCAAACTAAATAGCTAAAGCCACCGCTACTAATACTGGGAAAAGAAATCCTAAAAAGTATAACGTATTCTTAAAAATTTTTTCGTATTTTGCAAGTCCTATATCATGTAAAAATGACTTGAACCTGTACATTCCATGGTAAATTGCTGAGCTAACAATTATGAAAAGATATACCTTAAAAGCAATATTGCCTAGCATTTTTCCAAAAATACCTAAGCCCAACATGTTTACTCCTAAAAATTCTGTTGCTATTATATGGATAGGGATGAATAAAGCTGCTATTGTTGAAGTTACAGCAAATAATCCCCAAGCAATTGATTCGAACTTGCTCATATTAAAGGATCCAAATGTAGTAAATTAAGAAGAACAGGATTATCGATGCTATTAGCCAAACAATTACCATGCCTATGCTGCTAATATTAAGTGATCCAATTTTTATAGGCTGAGCTTTAGGTAATAGAGAAAACCATGTTATGCCATGGATTAGGGCAAATATAAGGAAAATCACAGTTAACACTGTTTGAAATGTTCCAGCAAAAAGAAAACTATAGATATTCTGTAAGTTGTAATCATAAATAAAAATCTTTATTAAGAAGTAAATTCCGTATAGTGCAATAATAAAGCTTGAGAATTCTCTAATCAAAATAAACGTGTAGATAGGCCTTTTGAAGTATCCTACCCTTTCTTTAACCACTTTTTTTGTATTTGCCATTTTAAATACCTAAATTATTCAATGTCGATATAACCTTTAATCTTTGTATATGAAAAGATGGATCTACGTTTTTTGGACAAACAACTGTGCATTGACCAACTAATGAACACATATATGCTGCATGACTTAAAGACGCAATTTTTATCCTTTCTTTTTTACCCTGGTCTCTCGGATCGTTTAAGTATCTATACAATATTGCTAACGCTGCTGGTCCAATGAATTTTTCATCTGCACCAAATACAGGGCAAGCTGCATAGCAAAGCATACAATTTATACATGAGCTTGATTGTTTAATAAGTTCCATTTCTTCTGGCTTGACAATAAACTCTTTATCAATACTTTCTTCTTTTTCTCTGATTACGTAAGATTTGACTTCCTTTAGTTTATCTATGAAAATATCAATATCTACAACAAGGTCTTTAATTACTGGGAAATTGTAAAGTGGTTCTATAAAAATCGGTTTTTTAACGTTATTTATTAAAGTCCTACAAACTAAAGTTGGTTTCTTATTTACAACCATTCCGCAACTTCCACATGAAGCCATTCTGCAAGAATATCTGAAACTCAGTGTTCTGTCCAAGTAATCTTTGATATATATCAATCCTGCTAATATTGTTGTATCACTTTCATATGGTACATTGTATTTACTGATAAAGAATTCTCCTTTTTCTGGATTATACCTCCTGAGTATGAAAGTTGTCTCCGGCATTTAATATTTCCTTTCAGTAGGTTTCCATTTTGTGATCTTGACAGGAAGATACTCGATTTTCGGCCCTTGTATCGTCTTGAATATTAGTGTATGGGCTAAGTAATCCTTGTCATTTCTCTCAGGATAGTCTTCTCTGTAATGCGCTCCTCTCGATTCTCTTCTATTCAAAGCAGAATATGCAACAGCTTCAGCAACTTCTATCATAAAATCGAGTTCAAGTACCTCAACAATGTCTGTATTGTATATGGGGCTTTTATCTCCTGCAGTTACATTTTTAAATTCTTCTCTCAATTTTCTAATAATTCTGCAAGCCTCGTTTAAACTCTTTTCATTCCTTATTATTCCTACATATTCTTCCATTGTATCCTTAAGTTTGTACTTTATTTCAGCAGGATAAACCCCGGATTCCTTCTTAAGAAGTTCTTCAAAAATTCTTTTTTCTTCCTGTTCAGCTACTTCTGGGGGAAAATTAACAAAATCATGTTCCATTGCAAATCTTGCGGCCTGTTCTCCGCTAATTGCTCCAAAAACTAAACATTCTGGAAGAGAATTTGAACCAAGTCTGTTAGCTCCGTTTATGCTCACACATGAAGCTTCTCCTGCAGAATATAGACCTGCAACAGGCGTGCTCGTATTTATGTCTACATGTATTCCTCCCATAAAGTAATGCTGGCCAGGCCTAACAGGAACTAGTTCATGCACAGGATCAACGCCTGCAAATGTTTTGGCTAATTCTCTTATCTGCGGCAATTTATTCTCTATCTTTTCCTCACCTAAATGTCTCAAATCCAAAGCTAAATAATCACCGTATTTTCCTTTAAAACCATTTCCCAATTTTATTTCATTTATCATTGACCTTGAAATAATATCTCTTGGCCCAAGCTCCATTTTATTAGGAACGTAGTTTTTAAGAAATCTCTCATATTTATTGTTCAATAAATACCCTCCCTCACCTCTTGCAGCTTCACTTATCAAGATTCCACTTCCCGGCAAGCATGTTGGATGGAACTGAACAAATTCCATATCTTTTAATGGTAATCCTGCCTTGTAAGCCAAAGCCATGCCATCACCTGTGTTTATTGCACCATTCGTTGTTATTTTATAAATTTGTCCAGCTCCTCCCGTAGCGATTACTCCTGCCTTTCCCTTGATAACATGGAATTTTCCATCTCTTAAAGAAAGTGCCGTAACGCCGCAAAATCTATTATCCTCTATTATTAAAGAGGTTACAAAATACTCATCATAACGTACTATGTTTCTTCTGCAAAGTTTGTTTCTATTACACCTACTCTTGTTGAGCCTATCCCCTTTGCAATTGCTAAAGCATAATTTAAAGCTTTTCCACTATAATTTTGATGAACAGCTACCAATGAAGGGACGCCACTTCCTCTCAAATATTCTTCCCTAACAAGCCTTCCAGGAGATTTTGGAGCTACCATTATAACATCGACAAATTTTGGAGGCTTGATTAAATTGAATCTTATATTGAAACCATGTGCAAAATCAACAACTTTTCCTTCCTTTAAGTTTGGAGCAATGTATTTTTCCCATATGCTTGGTTGAACCATATCAGGTATAAGAACCATTACTAAATCCGATCTTTTAACAGCTTCATCTACTTCATAAACTTCGAAACCTTCCTTTTTTGCTTCGTTCCAAGATTTGCCTTGTCTCAATCCTAAAATCACATGTAATCCACTATCTCTTAGATTCAATGCCTGAGCTCTTCCTTGGCTACCGTATCCTATAACTGATATTGTTTTATCTATAGCCAAAACTATAATCCTCTATGAATTATATTTTTATTTTATTATATGTCCCTGTATACACTTACCAAAAAACAGTGGATGCAAATATTTGCAGCATGGATTGGATGGTTAATGGATGGTTTTACTAGTATAGCTTATGCTTTAGTTGCTACAACAATTAGTAAAATATTCTTACCTTCTTCACTTGGGAATTTAGGATTAGCGATTATATTCGCTGGTTTTGCAGTAGGTGCTATTGCAAGACCTTTTGGTTCTTTAATATTTGGAAATTATTTAGGTGATAGGTTAGGAAGAAAGAATATGTTAATGTTTACTATTCTAGGCTTTACATTATTTGCTGGAATTAAAGGATTTTTGCCTACCTTTGATCAAGTTGGTTACATTGCTCCAATTCTCTTGTATATAATTCTTTTCGTCGAAGGTATGTTCGCTGGGGCAGAATATGGCGGTGGCACAGTTCTTGCTATAGAAAGTATTCCATCTAAAAGTAGGGGATTTATTGGAGCATTTGTTCAAAGCGGATTTGGAACAGGATATTTTTTAATTTCTTTCATCTTCGCTGGAATATACAGCTTA
>AQVQ01000062.1 GCA_000375685.1 crenarchaeote SCGC AAA261-N23 | reverse complement strand
TACAGAAATAAAGAAATAGCTGGATTTGAGAATTCAACAAAAACTTGCTATACTATAGTAAGAGAGTTAATTGAAAACTCTCTTGACTCTTGTGAAGCGGGCGGAATACTTCCAAACATTTATGTTTACATTAAAAATTTAGATGAAAATTCTGATAAAGAAGAGCAAAAAATAAACATTAGAGTGGAAGATAATGGGATAGGAGTACCTTCAAGCAAGGTTCCTTATGCTTTCGGGAAAATACTTTACGGTTCAAAATTTGTTCTTAAGCAACATAGGGGAATATTTGGGTTGGGGGGCAAGATGGCCGTTTTATATGGTCAGATCACAACAAATACACCATTTAGGATAATAACCTCAACAGTTGATGATAACAGATTTATTCACTTTTATGAAATGTTGATAGATATAGTTAAAAATCAACCTAAAATTCTCAAATATGAAAAGCTTCCTAATAATAATGGATGGCATGGCCTGATAATAGATTTCAATTTTTTAGGAAACTATAAATCAGCAAAAAAGAAGATAATTGATTACCTTTTTCAAACAGCAATAATTGTCCCTTATCTCCAGTTGTTGTATGTAGATTTTGAAGGCACGAACCTATTTTTCGAAAGGAAAGTTTCGAGCATGCCTCCTCAATCAAAGGAGGTGCTGTATCATCCTAAAGGAGTTGATCTTGAAATTCTTAGAAGGATGATTAAATCAGATCCGCAAAATACAGTTTTGAAATTCCTAGTAAAAAGATTCCAAAAAATAGGATTTAAAACAGCTATCGATATATTAAGCCGAGCTCATATTGACCCAAATATTAAAGTAAGTAGACTAAAGGAAGAAGAATTACAGAGATTGCATGAATTGATGAAGAGCTATCCTTTTAAGCGTCCTGATTCAAGAGCTCTTTCACCAATAGGCGAATATCTTAAGGTTGGCATAAACGAGATGTTTAAGCCTGAATTTATCTCGTTTGATCAAAGAGAACCTTCAAGCTACGAAGGTCATCCATTTATTGTAGAAACAGCTATAGCTTATGGTGGAGGAATACCTTTACCTCAAGAAGGGGAAATAAACTTGTTCAGATTTGCAAACAAAATTCCATTAATATATGACAGTTATAACGATGTATCGATGAAGGTCATAAAGGAAATAAATTGGAATGTTTACAAAATAAACATATACCAAGAACCTGTGGCCTTTTTTGTTCATATTTGTTCAACAAAAATACCTTACAAGACTTTAGGCAAAGAGTATATTGCAAACCAACCTGAAATATACAGGGAAATAGAATTATCATTAAGGAAAAACGCAAGAAATCTAAGTTCATACCTAAATAAGAAGAGATTTTCTGAATATCAAAGAGAAAGGAAAAAATATCTTAGTGAATACATAGAGAAGATAGTATACTTTGCTGGTAAGCTTGCCGAGATCGATTATAATAAGTTAAAGAATTATTTAGAGAGTTTCAGGGAAAAACTTTTAAAAGAAAATTATGAAGACTTAGAAATAAAGGTTGCAAACTGAAAATGGAAAGAAACGAAGTAATTGAAAGGTTAACGCTTATAGGCAAGGAAGTCATTAATTATATTCAAAAACAAGAGTTTCCTACAATAAAGCTTCCTCTGAGGTCAGTTTCAAACGTTGTATATGATAAGCAGGCAAAAATAGTAAGATTAGGAAAAAAACAGGTAATAAGAAAAGCTTCAAATATAAGACAAGCAAAAATATTTTCACAACTGCTTTGGATAGCGTTTTTTGCAAAGGAAAATTTGATAACCAAAGACAGATCCTGCAGTCTCAGAGATTTATTCTATAATTCTTTCAATGACTTAAAAATAAAGTTTGATGAGCAGGATGAATCCGATAAGTTGGTAGTTGAACTTGAAACGATATTGGGTTGTCCAAGAGAAAATTTCAATATAATTCCTGAAGAAAAAAGCTCAATTTTTGGTGATTTAACTGTAGAATATGTTAACCCTCCAACGCACAGAGGGCAAAGAGTTAATCTTACAACAGATCCTGATGGAAAAAACATTGGTTTATCTTTAGCAACTGCCAAATTCGTAGAATGTAATGCAAAGTTGGTAATAGCTATAGAAAAAGGTGCTATATTTAGAAGATTTATTGAAGAGCAAGTATACAGTAAGCTTAATGCAATTTTAATAGATACAGGAGGACAGGCACCTAGATTTACAAGATTACTAATAAAAAGGTTAAACAAGGAACTTGGTTTACCTGTTTTTGTTTTAACCGACGCAGATCCTTGGGGAATGCACATAGCTAGAGTTATAATTTCAGGCTCAGCTATTGCAGCACATATTCCTGAGTTAGCAACACCTGAAGCAAAATGGTTAGGAATATATGCTTCAGACATTAAAAAATACGGTTTGCCTTCAATACCGCTTAATGAAATTGATATTCGCAGGTTGGAGACAATGAAAAATGATCCAAGATATGATGAAAGTTTTTGGAAATATCAAATAAGCATTTTGGCAAATGTCTTCATTCAAAGAAAAAGTTGTTGATATACTTTTATTGTATAAATTCAGAGTTTGGACCCTTCTAATTTACACTGGTATATTATCTTACTTAATAGCTGTACAATATGGGTATATTTTTGATACAACTAAAATAATTTCACTTTTCGTTGCAGGCACATTAAGCATAATGGGAAATGGTGCAATTAATGAATACCTTGAAATAGAGTATGATAAAATTATGAAAAGAACGAAAAATAGACCTTTGGTTAAGGGAACGATACCCCCAAGATTTGCTATTTCAAGTGGCATAATCTTGATTATAATTTCAGTTATAATTTCTTACATTTTGATTAACCCGTTAACAACTTCATTCATATTGCTAGCAACTATTATCTACTTTGTTTATACTAAGTATCTAAAGAGAACTACTTGGATTAATGTACTAATTGGAGGATTTGCAGGAAGTTGCACTGCTTGGTGTGGATGGTCTGCAGCTACAAATAGCTTAAACCTCATGGGCTTAATGCTAGGACTGCTAGTTTACTTCTGGACGAATCCTCATTTCTGGTCTTTAGCTTTGAAATTGAAGGAAGATTACAATAAAGCAGGCTATAAAATGCTAACATCTATGTTGAATGAAAAAAATGCTGCAAGAGCAATTGCTATCTCTTCACTTCCTCTACCGATTGTAACTTTACTAATATCATTCATAGGAAAATTGAGTTTAATATTCGTTTATTTTAGCATAGCTTTGAACATCTTGTTTTTGATTTTTGCTACTATTGTTTATTTAAAGCCAACCGAGAATAATAGTTGGATTTTATTCAAATTTTCTACACCTTGGCTTGCAATAATATTTCTTATGATATTACTAGATTTAAACAACTATTCCTTTGCGAAACTTTTACTTCATATCCTTTATAATTTAACTGTATAGTATCCTCTTTTATAGAAAATCAAAGGCAAGTTATCTTTTCCTTTGAAATAATCAATTACTTTTCCTAGAAATATTGTATGATCACCACCATCAAATGAGGCATATTTTTCACATATTATGTAACCTATGCACCCTTTTATTATCGGGCAGTTGCTTCTAATTTCATATTCCAAGTTTTCAAACCTTTTATCTTCTAAAGCAGGATCTGCAAATCTTACAGATAGATTTTCTTGATTTTGTCCCAAAATGTTTACACAGAAATGGCTAGCATTATTTATAACATAATGAGACCTTTTCCCTTTCTTTATGCATATCAGTATAAGTAAAGGATCGAGCGACAAAGAGGTAAAGGAATTTACAGTTAAGCCGTAGGGTCTGTTTCCTTCAAAGGCTGTAACTATGGTTACTCCTGTTGGATACATTGACATAAATTCTCTGTAATCCATTTTCAGAAAGGTTTTTGTTTATAGTATGAAGGATCTCTTACTCCTGAATCCTTAAAGGCTAGAGCTCTTCTTCTACAGTTACTACACCAACCGCAATGTATAGGTATTTTATCTCCTTCAATTTCAACAAAGCCTAAATTTCCTCTGTAACAACTATAGGTATATTTCCATGGAACTCCTAGTTGCTGACCTAACTTAACTATTTGATCTTTGTCGTAAAATATCAATGGAGCATTTATTTTATACTCCCCATAATGTGTAGCATAATCTACTAGTTCATTCATCTTATTTAAGAACTCTGGAGTGTTGTCTTTCATTGCAACAGGTGTTTCCCTTCTTATTCCAATGTAAATATCGTATTTGGTCTTACGAGAAATATCGAACGATTCAGCATGTGCTAACCCTATTAATATTAAAATTGCATTCCTACATGGATCCCACCATCTTAAGATTCTTTCTTTTGCCTTTTCAGGAATCCAAAGCTCTTCGATCTTTGTTTCAGGAATTTCAATATCCTTTTTAACAAGAAGTGAAGTGCTTATTTCGCCAAGCCAAGTTATGTCTATCGTTTTCATCTTGAGATTTAATGATTCGCATATTTTACTTATGCAATAATGTTCTTCGTTGAAAGTTCTTTGGCCGTAATTGCAAAAAATTACCAAGGTATCTAGAGGCTTGAAAGAATGAAGAACATAATAAAGCATAGTAACACTATCAACTCCTCCACTAACTAAGCATATTGCACCTCTTTTTTCAACCATTAACTTGATAATTTAAAGAAGTGTTTATAATTATTTACTTAATTGAAAACCTCGCCCTTTAAAGCTGGAATTAAAAGACTTGAAATTTTTTAAAGAAAATTTTATTAAGAATGGCAGCAACGCTTCTACCTAGCTTGAATGAGAGCCTAATGGGACTAAGGGAGAAGCTATCAGTATACAACATGCTTTTATTTTATTTTCAATGAGGATCCCTTGTTAAT
>AQVQ01000061.1 GCA_000375685.1 crenarchaeote SCGC AAA261-N23 | reverse complement strand
TCATACTACTTCCAGGGATCCATTATATCATAACCAAACCTTTCTTTGAACATTTTTCTTCCTTCTTCAGTCATCATACGGGGATTCCAAGATGTTTGCAGATCTGCTTCAACCTTAAGATTCCTAGGCTTTACAACTTCCTTTATTGCTTCTTCAACTGCAATAACTAAATAGTCAACAACTGGACAAAAAGGTGAAGTAACGCCTACTTTGACATATACGTCTCCTTCATTGCTTATCTTTAATTCATAAACTAAACCAAGATTTACAATATCGATAGGTATTTCTGGATCATATACTGTTTTTAAGTTCTCAATTATCTTTTTCCTCCACTCCTCAACATTAATTACCTGGCTCAAATTTACCCTTCTTTAATCCCTCCTCAACTTCTTCATGATCTCTTTCTGATGGAGGAGGAGATACTAAATGAAGTACTTCCATATCAGTCTTAGCTAAAATACCCCGCCTAACACCTTTAGGAACTATGATCAAATCTCCTTCACGGACATTATACTTGTTTTCTCCTGCTACGACCAATCCTTGACCCTTATGTACAAATAGAATCAAATCTATATTTGGGGTGTGAATAGGTATGAATTGGCCTGGTTTAAAGAAGGTAAAAACAACCGAGTAGTGCAATGTTTTACGAATTTGAACAGGTGTAAAAGAAGTTTCTGATACTTTTTTGATTTTATCTATAGTAATAAATATAGCTTCAGATGCCTTAATCTCTTTCTTTTTTAACAATGCAATCCATTTACCCTCCTCAACTTCTTGTGTATAATAAGCATCAATATCGAAGTCATCCCTATGAACCATTGCATGGAATAAGTGTACAGGTTCGTGGTCATTGATTATCAGAAAACTTTCGCCAGGCTTGAGTCGTTCAAACTCTTCAAGTATTATTCTATGCCTTTCATAAGGCGGATAGCTTCTTACATCAATTGTCTTCTGCGACACGTAATTCAACTATAACATTAGTTGTATATAGAGGTTCCCTAAAAAATGAGGTAAATTAGTTATTTTAGACTATAAAGCTTTGACGAATAATATCAGTATTGCAATTAACCAAAAAGAATTCTGATGCCAATATTAAATTATAGTATTCTTAATTTCCATGATATTGCAACTTACCTTCTTGCTCTTCTTAAAGATTAGAAACTCTATTAAAGCGTAGAGGAGCTCACGCTACATATGCCTGTTTCTGGATCGCAAAAACTTTTAACTTTCCAAAAATAATCATTACCTGCTTTTTGTGATTCAATTAATCCTTTGCTTTCTAAATTTTTTAGAAATGAACGTGCATCATACTTTGTTATATTGCAAAGAACTGCAATTTCTTGAGTTGCAACTCTGCCCCAGAAATTTATAAAACTTAAAACTTCCTTTTCGTTAAATTCGATTCTCTTTTCCTTTAATTCGTTATTAGTTAGTTTTTCTAAAATTTCTTTAAATACAGAATATCTCATATAGCCAGCTGTTATAATTTCATAATTATCTTTTAATCTTTTAATTAGGAAAGTTGGAAAACCTGTTATTCCTCTTTCTTGACATTCTTTAATATCTTTCATGAATTCGTTGTAAGCTACTCCGCTTTCAATATCTTCTTTCATCTTATAGGCATCCAACCCACATTCTTCAGCCAATCTTAGTTGTTCTTCTAGTCTGTGAATAGGTATAGCTTCAGCTGCAGCAGCTTCCCTCAATCTCCTCAAGTATTTCCATGCAAGATTTTTATTTTGTAATTCAGCAGCTTTAACAGCTATATTTGCGGGCCACGTAGAAGTGAATTCATTATGATATTCTGTAAATTGCCTAATATCCACAGGCATTCCATGTCTGCTTGATGCTTCTAACCAATGCTCAGCAACCTGCAAATACCACAAATCTCCTCCTATGTTATTAAGCGGATCATAAAATTCACGAATGTCTTTAACTAGTCCTCCCATCTTATAGCTTATCCTTATTTGATCGCCATAAACCCATTTCAACTTTCTCAACACAGGTTCTGAGCCCCAGCACCATGTGCAATAAGGATCAGTAAACTCAACTATTTCTATAATAGTTTCATCCATATGATTTGCCATTTTTTAACATTAATTTAAATGTTTATTTAAATCAATTAAATTTCGAAAAGAATTAAGAATAAACTAGATTTCAAAGGCTTCAAATTAGATAGCCTTAAATCAATAAATTATGAAATATTAAGAAATATCCAATTTCTATATTGAGTAAAAGTTATACTCTATAATGCAGAATCAAATTTGCTATTAACTTCTTCAGTTCTCTTTGATCAATATTTGAAATAAGTGAAGGATGCGATTTCCTAAGATTAAATATTATTTCATTTAGCATTACTGGAATGTTGGATTTATTGCTTACAAATTCTTGTCCTTTTTCTGCATAGATTTTTGCTATCTCGTTCTCAATTTCTGATTTTAGAATTGAATAGTTCTCAGAACTAGATGGTATCTTTATTTCTTCCCTCTTTTTCTTAAAAGCTTTGATCTCTTTCCTTTCTTCCTTTGAAAACAATAATTCTTTCTTTACTTTAAATATCAGAAGATTGGATTTGATATAATCTAAAATCAATTCATGGTCGTTTGGAATGAATTTTCCTTTAGCAACTATTCCTTCAAAGCTCTCTGGCATTGAAGCTAAACTTGCTAATTTCTTTTCCAAATCTTCAGCACTTGAATATTCTACGCTGTAATGTTGCGGACTAGGAAGTTCAAGTTGATACAAAATTTCATATTTCTCAGGAGGAATGATCCATGACTTATCCTTACCCAATTCAAATACAACTAAATCTAAATTTCTATGATAGGCTTTATGGAAACCCCTCGGAGTATAGTCTTTTCCAAAAACTTCGCATTCCAAAATATACCCATTATGAATAGCTTCTTTTACCTTATTCATTAGCTCAGGCTGATCATGTGCAATATATATCAAATATCCTAGTTGATCTGGACTAGCAATATCTCCAGAATGTTTAAAAATACCTGCTTTAGATAACTGGATATGCGTTCCATCATATTTATATTCAGCAAAAATCTGAATTTTATGCTCAAATATGTATTGATAAAGATATTTTACAGGATTTTCTATATGGTAAGGGTTTATGAGAGGTTTTGAAGAGTTTTTATAAATATCAACAATCCAAGAAAAAATTTCATCCTTGATAATTATATTATATTTCCTTTTAACAAAAGATAAAGCCTTTTCTATTGCTTGATTATCTTTCATGCTTTTACTCATATTAAATTTTATAAAATTTTAAAAATAACATTTTCAACAATTTAAAAGAAATTAATTCTCTATGACCAGAATGTAGCTTACTCTATAATGATCCATTAGCTTAGAGTTAATTTCTTTATCTATCATCATACTCGTTAGGCATATGCTGGTTTTTTGCTTTCTAAGTTCCGCAGTGCTGAGCAAAGTTAGTTTGCTAGAAAAAGGAAGATTGAATTCAATATAACGCATAAAGTTGGATCAATATTAGCCATGTTATTTAATACTGATATTTTAGCAAGTTTTCCATTGAAAATGTGCTCCAACGGCATGAGCATGAGAGCATTATCCAGCACACTCAACATCCCCCTAGGAACTATCTTCTCATGGATCAAAAGGTACTGAAGAGCAATGTTCATGAGACTAGAACAGCTATGGTTAAAGGCTAGAGAGCATAATGAGAGTGTTACTAGGGTTGTTGATGAAATGTGAACATACTTGTTCAAGAGGGATAAGGGTTTTTATGCTACTAGTGTTGGTCCTTTTGTTGATTCTCCATGTGAGTTGAATTCTTGTTTTCCTATGTGATATGTGAATTGTTCTCCTTCTGGTAAAAAGTAAAGGTCAATGAACCTTATGTGATGTTCTGTTGTATTTGGATGGGTAATTTCCTTACCTACTGTTACTTTAACAAGGACTATTCATTCTTTCTTCTCTATTACTTCTATAACTGGAACATGCTTCTCTTTTTTCTAATCTTCGCTTTTAATTATTTCATTTAAAGACATAATACTCCTTTATCTGGGTTAAGTATATATTTGATATTTCATAAATTTATTTTTCATAGTGTCGTTATTTAGCTATAAATTTTATAGTATAAGCTTAGAATATTATTACTTGACATAATTTGGATCGAAGATAGAAATGTACTATTTTATTACAAATGATGACACTATGAAAAATAGTATGCTTATTCTCCTTTTGCTATTTCTTTAAGCCTTTTTAAGAGTTCGTTTTCAACATGTAAGTTCCACAGCATTTCTGGCACATCTACAAAGATGAACAGCTCTGAAAGAAAAAGAACCTCTAGCGCTGTAACACCAATGTTTTGAAGCCATTTGCCCACGCCGACTGTAACATTGACATCATCTCCGCTTTTTTCAAAAGTAAATGTTAATGCCCTTTCAGCAACAACTATGTCCCTAAGTATTCCCCCCCTTTTGTGCTTGTATGATAGCTTTATCCCCTTCTATTTTTGTTTGAACCTTATATCCTTCGTCTTTAAGATAACTTGAAAATTTGTCGACAAGAATTTGAAGGTCTTTTACATTTTCTAAAGTTATCTGTTTCTTAAATAATGGCATAAGTAGATAAAAAATACTTTCTATATAAAGCTTTCTGAGCTAATTTATCCTGTTTTAGTTATATGTGACCAAAATTAAGGATGTAGGAAATCAGTTGACATAACTCATATGTACGTCGGATTGGATCTTCATAGGGCAACGATAAATGCAGCTGTGATGAATGAAAACGGTACTGTGCTAAATGAAGTAACATAGTGTCGTCATTAAGCTACAAATTCTGGAATTAACCCTTTCTCAAAGAGAACCAGGGCTATTGAGTAGAGCATCATCTTAACATTCCTGTTCACAGCTTTAGTAGCCCCCTTGAACCTCACAAGCCTATTCCTGAGCGAGGAGTGGAACGGCTCATTAGGATTTACGGGAGAAACTATGGTATGATTCCTCAAGGGAAGATATACAT
>AQVQ01000060.1 GCA_000375685.1 crenarchaeote SCGC AAA261-N23 | reverse complement strand
ATCCTTCAAGGAGACAAAAAGTTTTGGATGACTTGACAGATTATCATTATAGAGGAGCAAGACTTGATGGACCTTTTACTGCAGTAATAGGTTATGAAGGCGACCAAGATCTTTACTTAATTGGAATAGCGGACAGATCCAAATTCAGGCCAATAATTATTGGAGAGGATGAACACTACTATTTTATAGCAAGCGAAGAGAATGAGATAAGAGAAATAAGTCCCAATGCAAAAGTATGGCGTCTTAAACCTTATTCTTACTTTATAGCTTCGATGAAGAAAAGTATAATTAATTATGGAAGAGATTATGAGGAAATTCAATCATTTTCAAAACCACCGACTTTAATTCCTGAGAAATATGACATATTAGCTATAAACATGAATTATAGAGAATTAAATCAGAAAATATCAGAAATATTGATGAATAAAGATGAAGCTATAATAGCTGGTGTTATGGGACATAGATTCATTGGAGTTAATTTGCCTAGATTGAAGATAAATCACAAGAAGTTAATTCTATATGGTGTTGTTGGAAATGCCATGGCGAATCTTAACGAATCCAATGATTTCTATGTTTACGGAAACGTAGCAGATGACGCATGTGATACCATGCATGGTGGTAAAGTTGTTATTTTAGGAGACGCAGGAGATGTGCTTGCTCAAACATTCCAAGGTGGAAAAATATTTGTAAAGGGTAATGCGGGTAACCGTGTAGGAATACAAATGAGGGAATACAAAGACAAAAGGCCTTACTTAATTATAGGAGGGCTTGTAGACGATTACCTAGGAGAATACATGGCTGGTGGGGTTATAATGGTTCTTGGAATAAACATCAAAGGTGAACCTGTAGGAAATTATATAGGAAGCGGAATGGTTGGAGGTAGGATATACATAAGAGGAAAAATTTCACTAAACAAAATAGGTCTTCAGCCTGATAAATTTGAAATGCTAAATTTCCTAAAAGCTCTATACATAGAAGAACTTATTGGTAATGATGAATTTGAAAAACTTAAAAATAAATCATATATTGAAATCATGGTATCTTTAAATGAAAAGGCAAAAATTTTTGCAAAAAAGTTATATGAAGAAAAATTTGGGATTCCTAAAGTTGAATACAGAGACTTAAATGAAGATGAAATAAAAGAACTATTGCCAATACTGGAAGAGTATGAAAGAGAAACAGGAAATAAATGTTTGCAATTTTTAAACGAAAAATTCACTATCATAGCTCCGCATAAGAAAATTACTACTCTTTTGCCCGTTATAGAAGGTTGAGGGTTTCACTTCTAGAGAAGCTTATTAGTTTCCAGCATTTATTCGGAGCTAAATCTCTCATTTGCTGAGCAATGAAAGAATCAGAACTTTTTATATTATCTGGTCATGAATAAAAGGAGCCTTCATATAAAGGGTGGCAAACCTAAATCTGTTTCTATAAATAATCCTTCAATAAAGAGTAATAATGATATTCCTTCATAGTCCCATTAAGCTTTGATCGAGCTTAAGAGAAGTTTCACTGAATGTCTTAAAAATTCTTTTAAAAAATATTGTTTAAATTAATCTATCAAGTTCTGAATTGCTAGGCTTTCATTTCTTAGTAATTAAAATCGGTTCTTGGATAGGATCCAAGTATTTTTAGAAAAGTAGTTTTTTTCTTTAGTCCGTTCAAACAATCTATTATTTTTTCTTCATTTATATGCCCTTCAAAATCAACATAAAAATTATATTCCCAAGGTTTACCCTTAATCGGCCTAGAAATTATCATTGTAAGATTTATATTTCTTATCGCAAATTCCTCCAAGGCTTTATAGAGTGCTCCTGGCTCATGTTTAGTTGCGAAAATTATTGAGGTCTTATCTTTTCCGCTAGATTTTGCTTCTTTCTTTCCCAATACTATAAACCTAGTAAAATTATTCTCTTCATCCGATATATTTTCAGCGATTATTTTCATATTGTATAACTCAGCAGCTCTTTTACTAGCAATGGCTGCTGCATCTTTAATGTAATTTTCAGAAAGCATCTTAACACTTCCAGCTGTATCATAGTATGGTATAGCTTCAAGGTTTAACTTTGAAATAAATTTTCTGCATTGAGCTAAAGCTTGAGGATGAGAAAAGACCCTTTTGATGTCTTTAAGAGTATTTTCATGGTAGCTAATCAATGCATGCTCAATTTTAACGTAAATTTCTCCAACGATCTTAAGATTCGTTATCAATAAAAGGTCACAAGCTTCATTTACACTTCCTTCTATACTATTTTCAATAGGAACTATTGCAAAGTCTGCTTCATTTTCAGCAACATAAAAAGTATCAGCTAAAGTTTTACATGGAATTATCTCGATATTTATGCCAAAGTACTTAATAGCGGCTATTTCGCTATAAGCTCCTCTTTCACCTTGAAATGCGATTTTCATCTTAAATTAATAAAATTTAGGTTTTATTGGAAAATTTAAGCATTACCTTTCATGTTTCTTAAAAGTAGGCTAATTCCTATACTGATTAATTCCTTCCTTGCAAAATTATTAGATTAACTTTTCTTATTAACTACATTAATCAATTTTAATTAAACATTTGATGAAAAATTTTCATTGTCTTAAAGATTTTTTGTTAAGTTTTTGACATGTATGTAAAAATTACTAAAACAACTGTTTTTCCGAGTGGTGATTCGTATAAATTACGAAGTTTTAGATAGAAAATTCAAATAGACATGCTATAGATGAAAAACATGCACAAAAAAGATTATTTTTTAAAATTTTTTTCATCATCCTATTGTAAAGAAAGCTACAGTACTTTATTACAAAAATATAAACGAGACTTGTGCATATTTGCAAGCCTTCGTAGAAATATCAAATACTATTCGGAGATCGAGTCGAAGTATTTTAAGGCCTTCCTCTTTTTCGCAACATTCCTATTCTTTGTTTTTCTAATAAGAAAAGTGCTAGCTGTTGATGTACAAAATTCCTATAGCTCCGGTGACACTGCATGGCAATTAATTACAGCAACCCTAGTAGGTTTACAGTCAATACCTGGTTTAGCACTGATGTATGCAGGTCTAGTAAATAAAAGGCATGCAATAAACACCGCTCTTATGGTATTTTATGCATTCTCAGCTACTACTGTAGTATGGATATTGTGGGCATATGGAATGGCCTTCGGTTATCCATTAATTAAAGATTTCATCGGATTTCCTAAACCTTATACCGATTATATATCACAAGGAGCTCAAGCAATAATACCTTCAGCTGGCATAACCGCAAACTTTCCCATGGCAGTAATGGTCTATTTTCAATTGGTATTTGCTTCAATAACAATCGTAATATTAGCAGGCTCAGTTTTGGAAAGAATGAACTTTAAAGCTTGGCTTATCTTCGTTCCACTCTGGATAACATTCGATTATAGTTTTATTGCATTCTGGATATGGGGTGGAGGCTTTCTATTCCAACTTGGGGCTCTAGATTTTTCAGGTGGATATGTTATACACCTGAATGCAGGAATTGCAGCTATTGCTGCTGCCTTAGCAGTTGGTCCAAGAATCCATTCAAAGTATTTTCAAAGACCTAATAATCCATTGCTCGTTTTAGCAGGTGCTGGAATACTATGGTTAGGTTGGAATGGATTTAACGGAGGAGACCCCTTTGCTGCAAATACTGATGCAGCAATAGCTATCTTAAACACAAATTTGGCCACAGCTATAGCGGTGGTTACATGGATAATACTCGATACCATTTATTATGAAAGAACATCATTGATAGGTTCGGTGAATGGAATGATAGCTGGATTGGTAGCAATAACCCCTGCAGCTGGAATAGTTTCAGGCTATAGTTCAATAGTTATAGGGATCCTAGGTTCTTTTTTTGCATGGCTATCAATGAATAAAATTCAAAGAAGGTTAAAAGTTGATGATAATTTAGGAGTATTTAGTACGCATGCAATACCTGGTTTGACAGGTGGCATTCTAACAGGTATTTTTGCTGAGCCTGCTTATGCATCACTTTTTGGCATTAACGCTGTTGGTGCAATATACGGCAACATTTATCAGCTTTTAATTCAAATTCTTGCAGCTGGAATAGTAATTGCTTATAGCTTTTTAAGCACCTTAGGAATACTTCAATTAGTTAAATTAATAACTCCATTAAGAATGAAGGAAATTGAGGAAAAAATAGGCGATCTTGTAATTCATGGCGAGGTTCAATATGAAGAATTAATACGGTATGGTAATAGTGAAGATGTTAATTTAGGACATTCAAAAAACAAAAAAGAATAAAGTTTTTGTAAAATTAAGATAGTTTTATTCGATAGGTTAAACTAAATTATCTAATAACAATTTTCATGAGTTTCTTATGTATTACTGTCCTCCCCACTTCTCTAGCAGGTTTAGGGTTTCACTTCTAGAGAAGCTTATTAGTTTCCAGCATTGATTCATGGCTACATCTCTCATTTGCTGAGCAATGAAAGAATCAGAGCTTCCTACATTTGATTTGGTTTAAATAAACCTTCATTAAAAGACCGACAAACACAAAATCTGGATTCTAATAAGAAACCTTAATTTAATAATTGCCATGCTGAATGCTCCTCCTTAAGTCCCATTAAGCATTCATTCGAGCTCAAGAAGAGCGTCATTGAGTTTCTTAAGAGAAATTTATAAAATAAATATTGAAATCAATTCATTCTCCTAAAGCGCGAGGTTTTCATTTCTGTAAAGAATGATTGTTATGAAAATTCAGCGATGCATAGAAATAAAGATAAATCTTATTCTAAGAGAAGTGAAGGGTTAGGTTTAAAAACTACATAGGTAACAATAGGAATAAACGAAAAAATTTGAGGAAGCTGTATTAAATATATATTTTTAGGTTAAAATATTCCAGCCAAAAATAATATAGAAATTGCCCAAGAAGGTATTGCTAATGTGAACCAAACAGGAATGCTCCATGAAAAAACTTTGGCTCCATCTAGTATTCCTAAAGGTATAAGATTAAAAGCAGCAAGCCATACATTGATGAATAGTCCATAATAGCCCAGTAAAGCCAAGAAATAGAGACCGTAAAGATTGCCTGCTAAAAAAGCAACAAAGAATACAAAAGCTAAAATTAAGTTTGTTATCGGTCCTGCAGCAGAAATTATTCCGTTTTCTTTCTTTGATATACCATAGCCAAATATTCCTCCAGTAGGTATTATTACTGTTGCTCCAGGAGCTGCAAATATGAATAAGCCGAAGGAAATAATTGTAAACAATACTGCTAAAAGCAATCCCTGTATTGACATCCTAAACTCAGCCCAATGACCGTAAAATCTAGCAACATACTTATGAGCAAGCTCGTGAAGCACAAAACCTAGCCCAACTGTAAACAGGCTTATTAAAAAGAATAGATAAAAACTTCTAACTCCTCCCAAAATAAGGTACCTATAAGAAAATAAGAAGCTGAGCACAAACCATGATATGAGAATGTGTTTTGTTTCGGTTAACGATCTTCTTCGTCGCATATAAATACCGCCCGAATAATAGGACTTTATCCTTTTTGGTTCTCCAAAACCTTTCATATTCCCTTATTTTTAAACGGTAAAATAAAGTTATTCTTTTTTGCCTCATAGAAAAATTTTATTATTGTAGAACT
>AQVQ01000059.1 GCA_000375685.1 crenarchaeote SCGC AAA261-N23 | reverse complement strand
CCTGCAACATTTACTACTATATCAATTCCTCCCATCTCTTGAATAGTTTTCTTTATAATTCCGTTAAAATTACCTCGGTTTGATATAGTAGTAAATGTTGCAGGATATCCTTTGGATACAAGTTTGTGGAAAAAGAAAATCCATGAATTGAATGAAGATGAAATACTAAATATTATTCAAGTTGATTTTTTAGGATCATTTAGAATAGTAAAAGAATGCTTGCCTTTTATGATAAGGAATAAAAAGGGCGTTATAATAAACACATCTTCAATACCAGCTATAGATGGTGACTTTGAAGGAGTTGCATATGCCTTCTCAAAAGCTTGTTGCATAATTCTAACAAAATTTTTAGCCAGGCAGTATGGAGAATATAACATAAGGTCATATACTGTTGCTTTAGGAAGCATTAAAACACCAGGAACATATGATAGATTAACTCAGGATGAAAGAATAAAACTTGCTGAAGAGACTTCCTTAAAAAGGTGGGGTGAACCATTGGAGATAGCAAAACTTATATATGCTCTTACGAGAGATTATTTTTCATTTGTGAATGGGCAAACCATAATAGCTGATGGCGGAGTTATAATGCATTAATTTCATATATTCTGTAATAGATTTATTACTTAATCTTGAATTAATGCAGATTATAAATGAAAGGTCAGCAGGTGCTGTTGTATTTAAGCAAAAAAATTCAGAATTATATTTTTTATTACTTCATGCAAAGTATAAAACTGCTTACTGGGAATTTCCAAAGGGATTAATCGAAAAAAATGAAAAATTGGAAGATGCTGCTAAACGAGAAATAATGGAAGAATGCGGTTTAAAAAATGTAAGATTTTTAGAAGGATTTAAGGAAAAAATAACCTACTATTATAGAAGAGGAGATAAATTGATATTTAAAGAAGTAACTTATCTTTTAGCTGAAAGTTTTGAAGAAAATGTAAGAATATCATTTGAACATATAGGATATGAGTGGGCTAAATTTGAAGAAGCTCTTCCTAAGTTGAGAGATAATCTTAAAAAAGTTCTTGTAAAAGCTAAGGATTTCATTGTTAAATTAAAGAAAGATTTTGGACAAACTACGCTTTCTAAATAATCTCTTTAAAATTTTTTAACTAGCTGATAAAATAATATGTATGCAATCATTGCCCCCATAGTTTAGCCCGGATAAGAATACTGGCCTTTCGAGCCAGGGATCCCGGGTTCAAATCCCGGTGGGGGCAATTTTTTATTTATTGTTAACAATATTATAAGAAAGAGCCTCGGTAGTTTAGCCCGGATAAGAATACTGGCCTCTCAAGCCAGGGATCCCGGGTTCAAATCCCGGCCGAGGCAAAATTTAATAAAGTTATCGGTATTAATTCATAAAGTGGTATTAAAACACTCAAACGATTTAAAGAAGCCATCTGGAGGTAAAAAGATAAGCAGCAGGAAAACTAGAAGGTATGAGCTAGGAGGCTATCCAGTATTAACAACATTAGGAGAAAAAGAAGTTAGGTCTAAGGAGAGAGTTAGAGGTGGAAATGTAAAAATTAAAATCTCAAAAGCGA
Organism: crenarchaeote SCGC AAA261-N23; assembly: GCA_000375685.1. Classification (GTDB taxonomy): domain Archaea; phylum Thermoproteota; class Thermoprotei; order Gearchaeales; family Gearchaeaceae; genus AAA261-N23. The sequence goes on along the minus strand of AQVQ01000059.1, from coordinate 4,088 downwards.
ATTTTGTAAACCTAGCCATTCCTGAGAAAAAAAGTGTTGTAAAAACAGAAATTTTAGAGGTCGTTAAAAATTCTGCAAATGTTGATTATGATAGAGCAAAAATAATAACAAAAGGTGCAATAATAAGAACAAAGTTTGGTCTTGCAAAAGTAACTTCAAGACCAGGTCAAGATGGTTTGGTCAATGCAGTTTTAATTAAATCCGATTAATGGAAATAAGAAACTATAGAATAATATGGCCAACCTATGTAGATGCAAATAAATCAAGAAAAGAAGGTAGAAGGGTAAGTTTAAAATATGCTGTAGAGAAACCTAAAATTTCTGAAATAGAACTTGCATTAAAAGACATGGGTTTTCAATTTGAAACCTTTTTGGATAAATCATATCCTAGATGCTGGTGGGAAAAAGGTTGCATTAAAGTTTTTAATGTTAGTGAAAAAAAGATAGAATTATTAAAAAAAATTTGCATAACCATTAAAAAAGCTAGAGATAAGAAAAATTATTGAAAAAAAATTAACAAAATCTTTTATTTAAATTTGAAATAATTTTTAAAATATAGAGCAAATTAAACCTAAAATTGAAAGAATTTTTCAAAATTTCTTGAATCATTGGATAGCAAGTCTTAAATACCAATAATTTAATAGAAATACACCTATTTCCAATGATGAAACTTGGCGTTGCTTCTCATTTAACTAGGAGAAAGAGAATAATAGTCAAGGTACAAAAGATACCAAAATTAAACACGAAAGTTTATGATGAAAAAGGCAATGAAATTGGTGAAGTTATAGATGTTCTAGGGCCTGTAAGAGAACCATATGTTGCAGTAAAACCAATTAAAAATGAAAATCTTGAGGAACTTGTTGGAAAGGAATTGTTTATAAGCGTTAATAACCATGGCAAACTTTAATTTCTCATTTGATAAGTGTGAAAATTGCAATGGAAATTCTTTTGTTTTTGATTACAAAACATCTTCAATTATTTGCAAAGATTGCGGAACAGTTGCAAGAGAGAAATCTATAGATTATGGCAGGGAATGGAGGGTTTTCTTTAACGAAAGCTATGATACAAAAGCAAGAACAGGTGCGCCTGAAACCTTAACGATACATGATAAAGGAATTGGGACAGACATTCGAGTCTCGATTAACAGTGATGGTTTTAGCTCCTTACAGTTTCAAAATGCAAAAAACTTGCAAAAGTATCAAAAAAGGACAAGAATAACTAATTCGATCGATAGAAACTTATATAATGCATTTGAAATTCTTGAACATGTTTCATCAAATTTGAACCTACCAAAGTATGTAAAAGAAACAGCAGCTCTAATCTATAGAAAAGCAGTTAAGAGTAATGCAATGAAAGGAAGGTCTATAAAAGGTATGCTTGCGGTCTCTATTTATTTTTCTTGTAAATTATCAGGTATTCCTATTTCCTTGGATAAAGTAAGGCAGTTTCTTAAGGTTAGCAAAAGAAATGTTTCCAAATGTTATTCAGATATGCTAGAGACCCTTCCTAAGGATACGCTTTTTAAAGTAAAAACAACAAATTCTTTAATTTACATACCTCAAATGGTGAACGCTTTAAATCTCAGTCCTGAAGTGGAAATATTTGCAAAAAATATACTAGTTGAAGCCCTTAAAAACGGGACAATAGCAGGTAAATCTCCAAGGAGTTTGGCTGCTGCAGCAATTTACATTGCATGTCTGTTAACGAATAATAAGAAAACCCAAAGAGAAATAGCTGAAATAGCTAATGTTACAGAGGTAACAATAAGAAATAGAAGCAAAGAGCTTATTAGAGGGTTAAATGTGGAAATAAATTTGTGAAGAAGATAAAAATCAAAGACGAAAACATAATAAGGAAAAAAATTTTGGAAGCTGCGGAAAAAAATGAGGATGGCATTAACCAAAAGGATCTATGGAAGAAGACAAGAATTGATAGCAAAATAGGAACAAAAGTTCTAATAAAGCTTATCAATGAAGGAAAAATAAGTAGAACTTTAATGTATGTGGATGGCAAGAAGATATATAAGGTTCATCTTCCAAGGAATAAATTAACAATTTTACCAATAGAAGAAATAGAAGGGCTTGTATGTTTTCCTTGCAATAAAATATTTGATGATTGCACTGAAGGTGGAACTTTATCACCTGTGAACTGTCCTAAGCTTAATGAGTGGTTAGAAAAGCAGTAACATTTAAATTATTATCTTAAAATAAGGTTTCTATTTCTATATGGATGTTGAAGAAAGATTAAATTTAATCAAGAGACCTCCCACTGAAGAAATAATAACTGAAAAAGAGCTTCGAGATAAGTTACAAGCGGGAGATAAAATAAGGCACTACATCGGTTTTGAAATTTCTGGATTAATTCATTTGGGAACCTTATTATGCGCAGAAAAAGTTAATGATTTGATAGAGGCAGGAATTGAATGTACAATTTATTTAGCTGATTGGCACAGTTATTTAAATAAGAAGCTGGGTGGAAATTGGGAAAACATACTCAAGGCTTCTAAGTATTGGGAAAAAGCATTTAAATTCTACTGTCCTAAGGCTAAGATAATACTAGGATCGGATTTATATTTTAACAATAACGAATATTGGAAAGATATAGTAAGGTTCTCTTCACAGGTGAATTTAACAAGGATTTCTCGTTGCCTTACAATTTTAGGTAGAACTTCTAAAGAGAAGCTGAACTTTGCACAATATTTTTATCCTATAATGCAAGCCGTAGATATAAAATATCTTGGACCTGAACTCGCTCATGGTGGCATGGATCAAAGAAAGATTCATGTTTTAGCTAGAGAAGTATATCCTAAGCTTGGCTGGAAAAAGCCTATAGCATTGCATCATCATCTTTTAATGGGTTTAATCCAACCATCAATAAACGAAAAAATGAGCAAATCAGAAATTAAAATAGCTTTTAAAATGAGCAAATCAGTTCCCAAGTCGGCTATATTTATTCATGATTCAGCTGAAGAGATAAAAAGGAAAATTATCAGTGCATGGTGTCCTGAGAAAATCGCTGAAAATAACCCGATTCTGGAAATATGTAAGCATCTGATTTTCAGAAAAAATAAATCCATATTTATAGAAAGAGAAAGAAAATACGGCGGTAACGTAGAGTTTGGAAGCTATGAGGAGTTAGAAAAGTCTTACATAAAAGGCGAATTGCATCCGCTAGATTTAAAAGCAAATGTTGCAAAGTATTTAGATAAGATAATTGAACCTTTGAGAAATTATTTTGAATATGGAGAAAATAAAAAACTTTATGATTGGATAGCGGATTTACAATAGTTCTTAGTTCATAACTTATTTCTAACAGCCGCAAAAAGGACTAGGCTTACATTATTTTAAAAATATTTTAAGTGATCAGTGTAAAAATCCTTTCTAATAGCTCATAACCATGTTCTATTAAGCCTAAGGAACCTTTTGAACATTCTTTTTCAGAAAACTTTGAAAGACCATCTCCTTTTACATTTTTTGAACGTATTATAAATGGAACTGCTTCATCACTGTGTGATTTCAGCTTTGGCGGAGTGCAATGATCACTTGAAACAATTATAGTAATTTCATCTAAATTAATGTCATCATAAAATCTCTTGAAGAAATAAGAATCTATATCTTCAAGGGCTGAAACTTTTCCTTCAAAATCTCCGTCGTGAGCGTATTCGTCTGCACCTTTTATATGGACAAAAAAGAAGTCGAATTTGTCTAGATTTTCTTTTAAAATTTTTACTTTTTTTACATACATTTCTTTAACATCTGAATGATCTTTTGAACTTATTACATTCATTCCCAACACTTTAGCTATTCCTAGTTCAACTGGCATATCTGCAATACATAAACCCTTTAATCCAAATCTCTGATAAAAATTAGAGAATTTAGGCAGCTTTGAACCAGCATCTCTTGTGAGCACAATATTAGCTTCTAATAATCCTTTTGAACTTCTAATTTTGTTAACTTCGCTTTTTTCTAAAATTAATCTTGATTGCTTAAAGAATTCATTAACAAGTTGTGCAGATTTTTTTGAATGTTCATCCAATGCCTCACATTCCTTTATTTCTTTTTCTATAGTAGTAACTGCGTGAGCTATACC
>AQVQ01000058.1 GCA_000375685.1 crenarchaeote SCGC AAA261-N23 | reverse complement strand
ATAAAGCTAATAAACATACACGATTGAAACAGTTTCAGTAGCTCCATTGAAAATATTAGTGTTTCCAACTCTCACTTGAACTGTTGTAGGTAAAACAGGGAATGCGGCGCTACCGCTTGCACCTACAGTAATGCTTTGATCATAGTTTATTCCATTGTAGTTCCATACCACTTCAACATAAGTATTGGTTGTTGTTGAAGAATAAACGTAAACAACAATGTATCCAGCATATTGCAGTTGAAAATTCCAATAATCGTAGGAACCTGCAGGTTGGCTTATTGTCTGTTGGTTTACCAATGTTGTTTGTTCTTGCAAATTGACTATATTCGTGAGAGTATTAATCTTTTGATTTAGAGCATTTATATTTGATTGTAATGAGTTAATTTCCTGATTTAATTCTGCGATTTGTGACTGTAATGAATTAATCTTCTGTTGCAATTCTGCATTTTGCGATTGTAAAGTGCTAATTTCTTGACTTGATGCACCAGCATTGCTTGATAGGTTTCCGTTTAAATTTGAATAATAAACTATGGTTCCAATTAAAGACGCTAATAAAATTGCAATTATTATTGCAAGGACTATAGCTAAATTTCTACTAACTGTTTTGCTGCTATTCATATAACGATACAATTTTTATAAATTTATAAATTTAATAATTTACCCCCTCCCTAATCCTGACTTAAGCTGCAGTAAAGTTGCAGCAAAGTATCTGATAAGTATCAGATAAGTATCAGATAGACATCGGATAAGTATCTGATAAGTGTCTGATGAATATCTGATGTGTTTTTTATCCAAGAAATTTTGCCCTTAATTTTTTCTCCAACAAATTTTATTGCGTAATATTTTTCCCAATAAATTTTTGCCCTTTAATTTTTGCCCAATGAATTTTGCCCAAGAAAATTTCACGCTTAAATTTTTACCCTTAAAATTTTATTGAAGAATTTTTCCCCTTTTAATTTTTCCCCAATAAATTTTACGCTTAAAATTTTATTGCATAATTTTTTGCCCAAGAAAATTTTACGCTTAAATTTTTCCCCAAGAAATTTCGCGCTTAAAATTGTCGTATATAAAGACAAGAAGCTTCTATTTAGAGTTCTATTGAACCGAATTTCTTAAATTACTTAAAACCCTGCTAAGGCTTTCCTCTTTAATATCTAGCTAAACAGAATCCATTTTTCTTTTTAAGATAAATTTATTTTTTATTTCCAAAAGAGGATTTTTTGGAAAAAATAAATTTTTTAAATTTTAAAAAGAGGGATAAGAGAATCATGGAACATATAAAATGAGCCAAAAAACAAAAAAGAAGGAATTAACTGGCCAGCAGGCCCCTCAGAGAGCTCCTAGCGGGCCAGAAAAAAAGGAGTATAAAGATGATTTCTACTTTGAGCTAAAAGGAAAAGCTGTGAACATTTTCAGCTCAAATGGTGAATTGATTAAAGGAATCATTCAAGATACTTCTCGATATATGATAAAAATAGACGTAGGTGGAAAGATTATTTATTTGAATAAAGCATTCATTCAGAAAATTTCTTTAATTTAAGGAAAGTTCCAAAATAGCAGCCTAGTAGCAAGCCTTCTCAAATTTGTCAGACACAAGAATATAACCTTGACTTCTTAAAAAAAACATAAGAAAACCAGGTGCACAACCCAAACAATGTATATATTAACAAAGTTATCTATAAATCTTTCTTCATTCCTGATTCTCTTCGTAAAAAAAATTATGACACTTGCCATAAGTCCCGTAAGCCAGGGCCAAAAGATGGTTGGTATGGTTTAACTCTTAAGATTCTTAATTACATTGCTAAAAGAAATGGCTGCAGCATAAAGGATCTTTGCAAAGTATTCAATATTGCAAGGCAAAATATTCATTATCATATAAATAAACTAGTTAAGCTAGGATTGATTCAGCGTCATCCTCCTAATGCAAAAAAGCATAATCCTTATGTTATTTATATTCCTAATTGCCGTCGTGAGAAACTGCCATTTTATCCTCCATTTTTCTTCAATATTTCCTCCTCAAATTCTCTCAACAGATCTTCCTCCAAAAAAGCACCTGCTTTAAAGAAGAAATCTTACCAAATAATAGAAATTCTTAGCATTCGTCCTCAAACTCCAAAAATGCTTCGAGAGAAGCTGCAAATAAAAGAAAGAACTCTTCGCTATTATATCAACAAGTTAATCAAATCAGGATTAGTAGTAAGAGCAGGAGGAAGAAATTGCAAATATGCTTATTTGGTTCTTTCTCCAAAACCTGTTTTCTTGCAGCATTCCCATAAATTCACAAAATATCATCGTTATCACAAGAATAGAAGAATTCCTTTCCAAAAGAAAGTTTCCTTAAAGAATTATTCCATAGGCCGCCCAAAGGAGTTTTAAAAAAGGATATTAGGACCTTCAGGATTAGGTTAAAAATCATGTCCTGACATGATAAACAAGTTTATTAGGACCTGTTTTAAGACCAGCAGCTATCCGGTTCCTTGAATTTCGCCTTATTTAAAATGGCCCTGATTGGCCAAGTTTTACCCTGATAACCAAGTTCTCTAAGGCCGGCCTTTAGCTAGCTGGAATTAGCTAGAAGCTAAGCTGGAAGCTTAGCTAAGCTTTTAGCTCAGCTGATTTTTTCTAAAAGCTGCTAATTGTTGTTAATTTTTAAAATCCTAAAATTGGATTTAACTTTTCCTTTTTTTTAATCAAAAAATCGTTAAAGTATACTGTCATCAATGCCTAAATTTCTTGAAATAAACTGCATTTTTTATTTGGTTTTGGACAAAACAAAAAGATTTTATTTAGAACTCTTTTGTTTGGTTTTGATTAATTAATAAAATTAGCTATTTTTTTCTGAAATTATCGATTATTATCTAAAATTATCAATTTGCTAAGCTAGTCAGCTAAGCTTCCAGTAACTTTGCTGACCTGGCCGCCTTTTAGACTAGCAGCCTCAACTGAAAAGAGCTGCTTTACTAACATAACTGCCTTAGGATTAACTGACTTTTGCAGCATCTTTACTGGCCGGCCCTAGTATTTAAAAAAGCCAGACACTCATGACTTGATTCTTCAGGCTATTTCATGACCTGGCCGCCCTAGGATAAAGCTACTTTCTAATCAATTCGTTTAATTGTCGATTAAACGAATTATTTTTCTTAAGGCCGGCCAGGGAAGTTTATTTTTTCTTATTTATTTTTTTATTTTTTCTTTCTTTTTTTCTTTTTTTTTTTTTTTGTTTAGAAAAAAAATAAGGAAAAAATCCTGCTTTATTTTTTTATTTTTTTTAAAAAAAAGGTTAGCAAATTGCTTCATGAAATAAAGCAACTTGATAGCTCGTCCTGCATAAAAAAAAGAAAAGAAAAAAAAGAAAAAAACTACCCTGACTTAATGAGCTGATTGAATAACCTGGTTTTCTTAAGGCCGGCCAAGAAATACCATTAAAATAGGATCCTGCTAAGCTGAAATCTTACTTAGGTATAGTAAATTAGAGTTATTGTATAACTGACAAACTTGAAATGAGATGCAGAAAACGTATTGTCAAATACAACGTAATATGTGTCTGGTCCTGGCAAACTTATTGTAGCTTTTGCCGTTGTTACCTGACCGCTATTGTAAAAAACAGAAGCTTGCTGATTATTCTCCCAATTTGTGAAATTACCTGAATTCATAATATAGCAATAAATAAGGCCGCCTGTTTGCCAATTTACGAAACTAGTTGACTCCAGTACAACGAAATCAATCATTAAAGAAATGTCTTTGGCACCATAAGGAACAGTAATGCCAAGATCCCCAAATTTTGAAGGTGGTATGTACATGCCGCCAGTGAAATAAAGAATAGTAGGTTTTGAACTTCGAAAAGTATAGTTAACAACTATAAAAAGCAAAATAATTACTATTGCTACAATTGCTATATTTCTTATCAAATGAGACTTTTTTTGAGTTTGATTCATCATATTTAATACTCGAATATTTCATAAAAATCCTATGCCTAAGCATAAGATTCATAGATACATTGACAAGTTGTTCTTAGGAAGAGAATTTCCTCATGTTCATAAATGGATGGATGAGCCTTACAAATCACTAGGCCCAAAGCATAGAATTCTTAGACATACTCCTCAGGAAATCATTCTAAAATATGGTTTTTCTAATGAAGCCTTATCAGGGCTTCTGCATATTTATGCTGATAAAAAATCAAAGGAAATAAACAAGCTATTCAAGTTCTTTGAAGAAATTGAAAGAATCATAAGAAGCTTTTAGGCTGCAATTTACTCCTTAAACTCAGAAGAGGATTGAAAGGAAATAATATGCCAGTTTATTATTTTGTTACCCAAACAGTCTTACCTAAATAATATCCAACCAAAAGAATTACAAAACCAAAGCCTATAAGAACTCCCGTTATCAATTCTAATTCTAATAAATATGTGCCACTATATACATTACTAAGTATAAAGCCAAGTGAAGCAAAAAATATACCTATTAGTATTGCAACAGGCCCTATTACCAAATATTCAACTCTTCTATTTTTTGTTATAGCTATTTCTCTATTTCCAATGATTATATTTTCATTTGCTTGAGAAGCAGGCTGAGTTATTTGCCACCCACATTTACTACAAAATAGTGCGTTGTCCTCATTGGGTGCTCCACACTTTGTACAATATTTTACCATTTTACATTCCTCATATAGATATTCTAAATCTAATTAATGAAATTTTAATGTAAAATTTCAAAGGCGAATGCACTTGGTTCCCCGGCCAGTTTAAAACCGGTCAGACCTGCTCAGGATCCTTCCTAGACCAGGGAGTAAAATGGTATTGCAAATACCAAAATCGTTATAATAAGTGAAATTACTAAAGCAACGAAATTTGTTTTTGGATCCATAGTAGCAAAATAGCAATATTATTAAAAATCCTAATTTTAACAAAAAAGTTTCTTAGCTAGAAGATGGAGCTTTTGAAGGTTTCCAATTTAATGGAAATAATGGGAATTTCCTAAAGAACCAGGTCAAAATATAGGACATTTAGCATGTCTCCATCCATTTTTATAAACAAGTTCTTTTATTTCATAACTAATCTTTTTCATAGCGACGAGTCCAGGTAATGGTTTCCCGCAAACAATACAAGGAATAAACTCTAAACCCCATTTATTCAAATGTTCCTCAGCATCTTTATTTCCGAATGCAATATCCGCAATTGCTGCTGCATATCCTAAATTATAACCTTTTTTGTATTCCTCACCTTTCAAATATTCAATTCCTTTTAACAGTATTTGCTTAAAAGAAAGCTTCTTCTTCTCTGCAATTTGCTTTATTGTTTCATATTCTTCTTTATTTAAATAGACCCTTATTTGAGGATGAGATCTTATCCATTGTTTTATGTATTCTGCTTTCCTATTCATTGTATTATCCTTAATAATCTCATGTATTATCCTTAAATAATTATAATTTTTCTTATTTTTTGAAAAAATAAGAAAAAATCTTCTTCCCAGTATATAGGCTCATTTCCCAGTATTTCTAAGGAATAAAAAATAACAGAATTTTTTGAAATTCAATTTTATTCCTTCAAAAACGGATCCGTTATATAACAGAAAAAGAGTATAGTTAACAAAAATGTTATATAACAGTTTTGCTTAGCAAATTTCTTTAGCTAATTTAAACTGGCCGGCCAGTAAAAGGAGTATTTTAAAAGCGGGCCAGGGGGAGTATACTGTTGCTCATAATGAATTCTAGCAAATATTGTATCCGCTATTATCCTTGCATAATTAGGATCTATTCTGTTAGAGATTAGCAGGTTAAAGAAATCCTCGTAATTTGTCTTTATGTATGGATTGATTTCAAAAATCTTTATTATACGCTCCTTCAAATTCCCTGTTATGTCATAAGCTTCAAGGAGTTGATCAAGAACTTCAGATAAAGTAGGAAGTATGAATTCACTGTTCTCCTCAGTAGTATCGATTGATTCGTAAGTATAGTATTTCTCTTTCTCATTTCTAGCAGCTATAGTATTCGTTTTTGAAGATAATATCTGATGGACTTTGAAAACACTGCAATTCAATTCTTTGGCTATTTTGCGGTAGCTTAAACCTTGATTTCTTAACTCTAGAGCCTTCTTTTTAAGTTCTTGATCATTGTATTTCTTTTTAGGCATCAATTTGCAGTTAGATAACAACAAATAAAAACATTATGTGGCATTTGTGGCACTTTTTATCCTGTCTAAGCCCTGTCTTAGACTGGTCTAAGCCCTGTCTAGATCCTGACTAGTCAGTTTAATCCAATTTTTGGTTTTCAGGATTATAAAGCTAATAAACATACACGATTGAAACAGTTTCAGTAGCTCCATTGAAAATATTAGTGTTTCCAACTCTCACTTGAACTGTTGTAGGTAAAA
>AQVQ01000057.1 GCA_000375685.1 crenarchaeote SCGC AAA261-N23 | reverse complement strand
TGCTTGTCCGTGTAGCAAGGAAGTTACAGGAATTGGGCATATGCAGAGGGCAAAGCTTAAAATTAAAATAAGCTCAAGAGAAATTCTTGATTTTGATGAAGTAGCTAAAAAAATTGATTCTTGCTTTTCAGCTGTTCCAACTGAATACTTGAAAAGAATAGATGAAGCAAAGTTAATCCTTGATTCTCAAGAAAACACAAAGTTTGTTGAGGATGTTGTAAGAAACTGTTTAGCGCTATTTCCAAATGCACTAAAGATTGAAGCAAGGGCTTTTGAATCAATACATGCACACGATGCATATGCTTTTTGGATAAGGGGAATGAAATTATAGAAAAATTTTATTTTTAAACTAAAAATATATAATATTGTGCTCCGGTAGCTCAGTGGGAGAGCGCCCGGCTGAAGAATTTTTTCAGAAACCGGGAGGTCGCTGGTTCAAGTCCGGCCCGGAGCACTCCTTAAAACTTTAAATTATGTTCATATAATTTATTACATGGTATCCCCCGGTAGCGTAGCCTGGTAACGCATCCGGCTGTAGGTCTTCCGTACAAGTGAATTCGGTTAAACCGGTGATGATCTTGTACCAGCGGATACCGGAAGATCGTGGGTTCAAATCCCACTCGGGGGATAATTTTATAATAAAAATTTTTTGTATAATTAATGAAGCGACCGTAGTCTAGCCAGGTAAGGACGTCGGCTTTCCGAGCCGAGGACCCGGGTTCGAATCCCGGCGGTCGCAAATAATTCTATAATAAAGATTTATATTGCTTAACAGGAATTTCAATAAAGGTGAAGAAAATCGAAGGATCCTCACTTTATAAAAAAATAAAGGAAAGGATTGGAAGCTTTGTTGAAGTAAGGACAATTGACGATCGTGTAATTTTTGGAAAATTGGTCTCCTTCAACCCAGAAGATGGAAGTATAATGCTAGAAAATGCTCATGAGAAAAATAAAAAAATTCCTAGTGTTTATATAAGCGGATCAGCCGTAGCGCAAATAAACTTCTTTGATAAAGGAGATGAAGAAGAACAGCTTGATAAGAAAGTTGAAGCTTTGCTAAGAATTGATCCTACTTTAACATATGAAGAAATTGCAAGGATTTTAGATATTCCTATTCAACTTGCTGAGAAAATAGTTAAAAAGTCCTTAAGAAGTTCATAATTATAATGATGAGAAAGCCCCTATGACTTAGGGATGATTAGGATCTTGAGTTCTGATATTTATAAAATTTGAAATTATTCATTAAAAAGAGGTCAAAGAAATGGAAGCTTCTTCCTTCAGTATGGAGAAAAAATCCATCCTTATAATGAAAGGCAAAGGCTATCAATAGTTGGAAAGTTGTTAAAAAAACATTTCATAATTTCTAAGGTTATTTATAAAATTCTTTTGTTATAATCTATCAATGGAAATTCCCTTTGAACTTGAAGGTTCTTTTAAGCATTATAGAGAAGAAAGGAAGATAGATTTGGAAAAGGTAAAACTATACATTGAACCGGATTTTAAAAATGAAATCGTAAAAGTAAATTCAGAGCTTACTTTAAAAGCATTGATTGATAAAGTTGATGAGATAAAGCTTGATGCTGTTTCCTTTAAAATAAAAAGAATTTCATTGGATAAAGAAAGTAATCCTAAATTTGATTATGATGGAAAAAGAATAAGAATTTTCCTCAGAGAAAAACTAAATCAATTTGAAAAAATAAAGGTTAATATCGATTATGAAATAAAGCCAAGGAAAGGTCTATATTTTATAAAGCCAACAGAGGAAAATCCTAAAAAACCTTTGCAAATTTGGTCACAAGGAGAGGATGAAGATTCAAGATACTGGTATCCTTGCATAGATCTGCCTGAAGAGAAGATAACCTCTGAAGTTATAGTTAAAGTTCCAAAGGGATTTAAAGCTATCTCTAACGGCTATCTTATTTCGGTTGTTGAGGAAGAAAACAGTTCAGTTTTTCACTGGAAAATGGATAAGCCATTTGCACCCTACCTTCTTACTCTCGTCATAGGAGAATATGAAGAAATAAAGGAAGAATGGGAAGGTGTAACTATAATTCATTATACACCAAAGGAAAGAATAGAAGATGTAAAGGAAAGTTATAAAGAAACCAAAGATATTCTTGATTTCTTTTCAAAATATTTGGATTTTAAGTATCCATTTGAAAAATACGCAAACGTCCCTGTAGAAGATTTCATATTTGGAGGAATGGAAAACATAACCGCCACTACTCTTACTTCTACGAGTATATATGATAAAGTAGCAAGATTGGATATGAGTGCTGAATCCTTACTAGCCCATGAAATTGCCCATACATGGTTTGGAGATATAATTACTTGTAAAGAATGGGCTCATATTTGGTTAAACGAGGGTTTTGCAACATACTTTCAAGCACTTTACAAGGAATTTTCTAAAGGATGGGATGAATTTATTTACAATATGCTCCAGAAGTTCGACTCATATCTTGAGGAATCTAAAAATTATAAGCGAGCTATTGTTACAAAAGTTTTTGCTGCTCCGACTGAACTTTTTGATAGGCATACCTATGAAAAAGGTTCTTTAGTTCTTCATTTGCTTAGATATGAACTAGGAGATGAAATGTTTCGAAAAGTTATGAGAAACTACTTAAATAAGTATAAGTTCAGCGTAGCAACAACGGAAGATTTTAGACAAGTAATTGAAGAAACAACAGGACTTACTTTTGAGAAATTTTTTGATCAATTCGTTTATCAACCGGGCCATCCTATTTTGAAATTTAATTGGAAATACGAAGACAAAAGATTAAAGGTAACTTTTATACAAGAAACTGATAAACCCTATGAAATAAACCTGGATTTATTTATAAGGCTTAAAGATAAAGAAATATTGGAAAAAATTAGTTTAAAAGATAAAATTGAAAGCTTTGTTTATAACTTTGAAGAAAAACCTCAATACATAGATTTGGATCCTTATGGCTGGTTACTTATAGCTAATATAATAAGAGAAGATAATTTAGAAAACCTCATAGAAATTGTATACAATGGTAAAACTTCAATAAGCAAAATAAGGGCTATAAGAGCTTTGAAGGAAAAAAATGATGAGCGTGTTGTTGAATGTTTATCAAGCGCTTTATTCAATGAGAAATTCTGGGCTGTAAGGGCCGAAGCTGCAAAAACTTTGGCAACAATCAAAAGTAATTCGAGCGTTGAAGCTTTGCTAAAAGCAATTAACGACAAAGAACCAAAAGTGAGAAAAGAAGTAGCTAAAGCCTTGGGAGAATTCAAAGATGAAAAGATAATAGAAGCCTTGAAGAAAATTGCTAAAGAAGGCGAAAGTTATGGTGAAAGAGAGCAAGCTATAATAAGCTTAGGAAAGCAAAAAAGAGAAGAATTGTTAAGTTTTATAATGGATTTCCTAAACTTTGAATCCCATGCAGACATTATTCGCTCAGCTTCTTTAAAAGCTCTTGGGGAGATTAAAAACATTAAAACCATAGAAACTTTGAAGGAGTTTACAAAAAATAAATATAGCGTTCAAGCAAGAACAGCAGCTGTTGAATCCTTGGGCAAGTATTTAAGGGATAATCCAGCTATGTTTGACGATTACGTCAAATTCCTTGAAGATAGTTTTTACAGAGTAAGAATAACTGCAATAAAAGCTTTAGAACAACTCGGCGAAGAAAAATGCATACCTTATTTGAGAAAAGTGATCGAGCAGGACCTAGATAATAGAGTAGTTAGAGCAGCTAAGGAAGCAATTTATAGAATTAACGAGCAAATAAAAAACAAAACTGAATTGAAAAATTTGAGAGATGAAATAGAAAAACTAAAGAAAGAAAATGAGGAATTGAAATCTAAATTGGCTACTCTAGAATCAAAGATTAAATAATCAATCATCCGGGAAGTAATAGAATTTCTTTATTGAAATTTTTCCATCCGTTATTTCAACATGGTAGTTCATGTAACAGTCTTTACAGAAAACTATCTGTTCACCTTTTTTATCTTCCAACTTAAGAATCTTTCCGCATCTGCAACGAATGCCATGATCCATAAATAAATCTATATCATTCAATCATTTTAATTTAGAATTTAAGTTGAAAGTTCTTGTAACTTCTGCACAAAATAAAGAGGAAAAAGCTATAGAAGAAGTAATTAGCCTAATTTTCCAAAAAGATCCCAATGCAAGACCGCTTGAAAAAACTATAAAACCAGGTCTTTCATTGATAGAAGCTAGCATCTCAAAGGAGGAATTAGCATACATATTGAAGAATTCAAACAGAACTTATTTTATAAAGGTTATACCAGTTGATATTGAAACTGAAAATTATGAAGAATCCATTAAAGAATGGATATCGTTGAATTGGATAAAAATTAAAGACAAAAGCTTTGCTGTTAGATGTTATTCAAGGTTCGGTAAAAGCGGAAGTTTGATGGAAAAAGAAATTGGAAAAATTTTGAAAGAAAAGGGAATAAAGATAAATCTAAAAAGCCCTGACTTTATAATTTTAGTTCAACCAGTTTACAGTAAGTTTCTGATTTCTTTCTTAAGTTTTAAAGATTATTTAATTTTTTTATCAAGAAAAAAAATTTAAGGAATAAAAAAATATAAAATAGTAGATGACCGAAAATGATATTTCAAGGCTTTTCAAAATGCCAACATTATTCAAAGATGAGTCTAAATTGTTTCCTGAATATGTTCCTTCCCATCTTCCACATAGGGAAGAACAGCTTAACCTACTTGCATCTTATTTAAAAGGACTTGTAAATTATAACGATTTTCCTTTTTACCGTATCATTTGTCATGGGCCTGTTGGAACAGGTAAAACAGCTGTTGTAAGACTATTCGGAAAAATATTGGCAGATGAAGCAAACAGGAGAGGCATCAATTTGCAATATGTGCATGTAAATTGCCAAATAGAAAGAACAAAATTCATGGTTGTAAGGAAAACTATAGAATCTTTGATTCCAAGCATACCAAAACGAGGCTTCTCTCCTCAGCAACTTTTAGGTTGGCTTATTGAATATTTGGAGGATGAAAACATTCGTCTTCTTTTGGCTTTAGATGAAGCTGATTATCTAATAAGAACAGAAGCTGATACACTTTATGATTTAACAAGACTTCCTGAAATATCTAAGGGTAAAAGTAGAATAAGCTTTATACTTATTTTAAGGGATATTTCGCTAATTTATAGGCTTGATGAGAGTATTCTTAGTACTTTGCAAAAGAACGCAATAAAATTCGATCCTTACAAATCTAACGAACTTTTTACAATTCTAAAGGAGAGAGCTGAGGAAGCTCTACAGCCAGATGTCATCAACGACAAAATAATTGAAGAGATAGTAAGAAGGATTGGTTACGATAAAGGAGGAAACGGTGATGCAAGATTTGCTCTAGAAGTACTTTGGCGTTCAGTAAAAATAGCCGAAATGAAAATGTTAGATAAAGTAAGCCTCGAGCATGTAAAAATGGCTTTTAGTGAAATGTATCCTGGTTTTAATCAAGAGATTGTCCAAAATTTGGATAAGCATGAAAAGATAATTTTAAAAGCTATTGCAAGGGCCTTTAAAAATTACGCAAGTTCAAGTATTCCTATAATGAAAATAAAGGAAAATTACAATATTGTTTGTGAAGAATTTGGAGAAGTTCCTCGAAGATATACTCAATTCTGGACTTACATTAAGAACTTAAAAGATAAGGGATTAATAAACGTGGAAGTAAAAAGCGTAGGTAGAGGAAGAAGAAGCTTCATTTCTTTGGATATACCTTCTGAAATTATAGAAAAAAATGTTGAAATATGAAGGACCAAGATAGCTTTATCGAGGAGCTTTTGGGTGCGAAGTGGAAAATCAGGATTCTTAGAACTATTATAAATGAAAAGCAAATCAATATAAGCGCATTGGCAAAAATTTCATCAACCTTCTTTACTCCAGCTTCAAATTATATAGGCTTTTTGAAGAAATACGGTATAGTTAAAGAAAAAAGATTTGGAAAGATAAGAATAGTCGTAGCAAATGAGTATTCTGATGTTTTAAATTTGCTTGAGAAGCTAATGGATAAAGCATCGGAAGTTGAAAAATTAAAGGTGGAAAGTACAATGCAAAATGATTAATTCTTATATGGATATTTTATAATAAGCTAACGGAAATGAGTGAAGAGCTTATTTGGGTAGAAAAGTATAGACCAAAAACTTTAGATGATATAATTAATCAATCTGAGATAATACAAAGTCTTAAGAAATTAATACAGGAGAAAAAAGTACCGCATATGCTATTTACAGGTCCTCCTGGTGTAGGTAAGACTGCTACAGCTTTAGCTTTTGTAATGGATCTATACAAAGAAGAATGGAGAAATAATGTTCTTGAATTAAATGCTTCAGTGCATCCTGAAACAAAGATAAGACTTTTCTACGATGATTATGAATTTGAAACAAACTTTTACGAGCTTGATAAAGAATTCTTTAAGGAAAATGAGAAATATTCTTTTCCTAAAGGGTTGAAAGTCTTAAGTTTAGATTCAAACAATCAAATAAAATTTAAGGAAATAAAGAACATATCTAGACATAAAGTTAGGAAGATTAAAAAAATTTTCTACGAAGGTGGATCAATAGAAGTTACTGATTCACATTCTTTAATGATATTTAATTTATTA
>AQVQ01000056.1 GCA_000375685.1 crenarchaeote SCGC AAA261-N23 | reverse complement strand
TTCTGTTCAATTTATATTTAGAATAATAAGAGAACTTTCAAGAATGAATTATGTTTTTAACATTGATACTAAGAGTTCATCTCTAAAGGAATCCTTAAGCAATGCAGTAAAAAAAGGAGCATCATTTTTCATTATTATAGGAGAAAAGGAAGCGACGAACAATATGGTAATTATAAGAAATCTATTAAGAAAGGCCCAGTTTGAGGTTAATATCGAAAATATAAAAGATTGGTTTTTAAAGAATGCAGGTTAGAGAAATAAAAAGGATAAAGGATCTTCTTAGAAGTAAAGGTCTACAATTGACAATCGTATTTGCAAATGTTAATTATGCAATCACTTTAAACGGTAACATAAAAGTAGAAGACAAGTCTTCAGGTTTACAGATTAAGTGGTTTCAGGCATTTGGAAATAGAACACTTGAAGATGTTTTTAATAACTTAAAAATTGAAATGGTCATTCTTATTGCAAAAGATAAAGAATTTACATTTTCAACTATACATGAGGCATTACGCTATATAGAAAGTTATTCATAAATAATTTATATGACTTAATTTGCTATGGTTAAACCTCTAGGACCATATTCTCTTGTAAGGAAGGCAGGCAATTTCTATTTTATCTCAGGAGTTATACCTATGAACTTTGAAACAGGTGAAATCGTGAAAAACGATGATAAGCAATCTTTTAAGCAAGCTCTAGATAATCTTGTAAAAGTGTTGTCTGAATTTTCTTTAAGTCTAAAGGATGTAATTAAAGTTACAGTATTTATTAAATCTAAGAATGTTCAACTTTTTAATGAGATCTATGCGGAATATTTTAAAGATAATTTACCAGCAAGATCTTTAGTTTTTGTTGAGAATCTGCCTATGAATGCCAACGTCGAAATAGAAGCTATATGCTATAAAGAAACTTAAGGTTTTATCTAAGACAGAATAATGAATTTCTATGGTCAAAAAAGCATTTGATTTCGTTAAGATAGATGAGCTACCTGAAAAGCCACGCCGATTGGGTATTGTTGAGATACGGGGTCCTTACTACACTCCGGTAACATATGGATATTTAAAGGATTTGTTAGACGATTGGTCAGAATTTATAGACGGTTACAAATTTGCAGGAGGCTCAATGCGATTGTTACCCAAAGAAAAGGTAAAAAAAATTATACAGCTTTGTCACGATTATAACGTTTATGTATCTACAGGTGGCTTTATAGAACGAGTTCTCTTACAAGGAGATAAGGCTGTTAATGATTATATAGAAGAATGCAAGGAGTTAGGGTTTGATGTAATAGAAGTATCCAGCGGGTTTATTCCTATAACTTTAGAATATAAACTAGACATAGTAAAAAGGGTTCAAAATGCGGGTTTAAAAGCAAAGCCTGAGGTATCATTTATGATAGGTGCAGGAGGAGGCACTCATATAGTGGGTTATGAGGAAGAAATGAAGCTCAGAAATGTAGAGGATTTCTTGAATGAATGCAGAGTATTCTTGAATGAAGGTGTTCATATGATAATGATTGAATCTGAAGGAATAACGGAAGATTTGCCTCCAGAGAAATGGAGGCTTGATATTATAAGAAAATTGATTGATAGCTTCGGATATGAAAAATTAATGTTCGAAGCTTCCGATCCTCCTGTATTTAAGTGGTATCTTAAGAATGTAAGTAAAAAAGTTAATGTTTTTATCGATCATAGCCAAGTTGTAGAATTCACAGCATGGAAACTAGGTCTTTGGGGGGATAGGGACATTTGGAAATCTTATAAGTATAAGCAATCCACATAATTTTAGATGATAAAGGGTGTAGTATTTGATCTAGATGGCACTCTAATAGATTCTAATAAATACTTAGCGGAATCATGGATTTTAACATTTAAAAAATTAGGTTACAATATAACATATGAATTTTATTTAGATGAATTAAGGGGGTTATCTGCAAGAGATATTATTAAAAAAGTTACAAGAATCGAAGATGAACATAAGATAAAAAGTATAATTTCCATGCGTAAAGAAATTTTCGTTAACTTCATAGATAAGATAAAAGTATTTCCAGAGGTGCCGAGTGTTTTAACTAAATTATCTTTAATGGGTATTAAGATGGCAATTGCATCGAGTTTAAGCTTAGACTTAATGCAGTCTCTTAGACGACTTCTTAACATTAACCAAATTGAAGTTTGGATAAGCAGCGATATGGTTAAGGAAGGTAAACCTAAGCCAGATGTTTTCATTGAAGCAATGAGAAGATTGCTAATTAATCCAAGTGAATGCATTATCGTCGGCGATAGCAAAAACGACATATTACCAGCTAAACAAATAGGAACAAAAGCTGTTCTTATAGAAAGGGAAAAACTTAAAGAAAAAATAGAAGCCGATTATATAATACATAATTTGGATGAAATTTTCGATATAATTAAAAAAATCAATAAAATACTGTAAAATTAAAGCGGCTTGATTTACTTGAATAAGGTTATTGTTTTAATTTCTTCATTTTTATTTAATTCGCTTAGAAAATCGCCTGGAATTTTTCCTTCTATAACTATAGTTAACTTAGGATCATCAAACAATTCTGGATCATCTGCGAATATTTGTCTTATATTTAATCCGTATTTTGATATTAATCCTGCAACATTGGATACAATGCCTGATTTTTTTGGATTTTCTACCGTTATTACCAATGCAGAAAAACCTAAAATTCCACATACATTTTTCATTGAACAAACTGGAGTTAAGTTAATGAAGAATTTTCTTAAGTATTGATCTTTAGCTATCACATTAGCAGTTTCTCTCACAACCCTCCTATCTATATTTAAAGCTTTAGCTATTGAAGAATCGTGAAGCTTAAACTGACCTATACAATAATAACCGTCTTCGTTTATTCTTATGCCGTATTCTAGTAAGGATTTAATTATAACCATCTTAGCTTTATGTTTACCTATTTTTTCCTCAATAATCTTCTTAAAATTCTCAACGCTCATACATCATATTTGGTACATTTATCTTAAAAATTTTTTAGCGATAATGCATATTTTAATACAATAATGTTTATAAATAATGCAAAGTTTCCATCATTTATGTCAAATTTAAACAGAGTAGTATTTGAAGCGGAAATTCCGAAATATTGGTATAATATACTTCCAGATTTACCAAAACCTTTACCTCCACCTTTAAATCCCTCTACGAAAGAACCTGTTAAACCGCATGAATTAGAAGCAATATTTCCTAAAGAGTTAATAAGGCAAGAAGTTTCGGTTGATAGATGGATTCCTATACCCGAAGAGGTACGCGAGATCTATAGATTGTGGCGTCCAACGCCTTTATACAGGGCATATAGACTAGAACGATATTTAAATACACCCGCAAGGATATATTTCAAATACGAAGGCGTATCACCTCCGGGGAGTCATAAGCCAAATACGGCTGTAGCTCAAGCGTATTACAATATGAAAGAGGGTGTTAAAACATTAACAACTGAAACGGGGGCTGGTCAATGGGGTAGTGCGCTAGCTTTTGCATGCAATCTATTCGGTTTAAACGCAAGAATATACATGGTAAGGTCTAGCTATGATCAAAAGCCATATAGGAAAACTCTAATGCAACTTTGGAATGCAGAAGTAATACCAAGTCCTAGCTCTAAGACTAAATTCGGCAGATCACTTTTGGAACAAGACCCTAACAATCCTGGCAGCTTGGGAATAGCAATTAGTGAAGCTATTGAAGATGCAGTAAGCAATGAGAATACTAAATATTCATTGGGCAGTGTCTTAAATCATGTATTAATGCATCAAACAGTAATTGGGATCGAAGCCAAAGAGCAAATATCTAAAATCGATGAATATCCCGATATTGTGGTAGGATGCATAGGAGGTGGCAGTTCTTTTTCTGGTTTATTCTGGCCTTTTTATTATGATTCAGTTTCAGGAAAAGCTATAAAAAAAGTTGATTTTCTTGCGGTAGAACCAACAGCAGCACCCAGTATAACTAAGGGTGTATATACATATGATCATGGAGATACAGCGAGGTTAACACCTCTGTTAAAGATGTATACATTAGGACATGATTTTATTCCACCGCCTATTCATGCAGGAGGATTACGATATCATGGTAAAGCTCCAACCTTATGTTTATTAGCCAATGAAGGAATTGTGAAAGTTAAGGCTTATAATCAAGTTGAAGTTTTTAATGCTGCATCATTGTTCTTTAAATTGGAAGGCATATTGCCAGCACCGGAGCCCGCACATGCGATTAAGGCCGTTATAGATGAAGCAATAAAGTGTAAGGAAAGAGGAGAAGAAAAAGTGATTCTATTCTTATTATGTGGTCATGGTTACTTCGATATGAAAGCGTATCAAGATTATATTGAAGGTAAGCTTGAGCCTTACGATTATCCTAAAGAGGAAATATTGAAATCTCTTATGCGACTCAAGCAATTATATCCATGGCTTTACAGTTAACTGGATATCTAGCTGATAAAATTTTTAATCATATAAACGTGAATGTTCACGTTAAAAAGGTCAACGGATATATATTTTTCTAAATACCTCTAGAATATGGTGTTAGATTGTTTATTGATTTTTCCATATTTCCTGAAATTTGATCCAACTCAGAAAAAAAGACAAGGCCCTTTCCCTCATTTAGGTCTTCTTTATATAGGGAAGGTATTAAAAAATTACGGTTATAAAGTAGAACTACTTGACTGCACTTTCTTTTCTTCAATTGAAGAAGCTAAACAGGTTATAAAAGAGAAAATGCCCAGGGTTATAGGTATAACTACAATGATTACTCTTACAAAATATGTTTATGAGTTCATAAAATATTCAAAGACCTTAACCATACCCGTTATATGTGGGGGGCCTGATGCATCATTAAGGCCTGAAAAATACATAAATTTCGGTGCTGATTACGTGGTAGTCGGCGAAGGTGAAGAAACAATTTTAGAACTATTACCTAGAATTCTATCAGGTGAAGAACCATTAGGAGTAAGAGGTGTTGTGTATAAAAACAAAGAAGGCTCTATAGTGTATAATCCGCGAAGGTACTTTATAAAAAACATAGACGAAATAGGAGCACCTGATAGATCACTTATAAATAATGAACTTTATCGCAGAACATGGATGAAAAGTTACGGTTTTGCTATGACGACCATTATTACAAGTAGAGGATGCCCTTATGCCTGTAATTATTGCAGCAATCCTGTTGCACCTTTCGGTCGTAGATATACATACAGAAATGCGAAAAATGTAGTTGACGAATTAGAAGAATTGGTGGTAAAATTAGGATTTGATAGAATTTGGTTCGCAGATGATGTGTTTACTATAAATAGGGCCAGAACACTTGAGCTATGTAAGGAAATAATTAACAGGAATTTTAAGTTCAAATGGAGTTGCTTAACAAGGGCAGACAGAGTAGATGAAGAGCTTTTACATTATATGAAAAGAGCCGGTTGTGAATTGATTTTTTACGGTTTAGAAAGCGGTTCACAGCGAATGCTTGATTTTATGAACAGAAATATGAAAGTAACAGATATGAAGAAAGGAATGATTTTAACCAAAAAAGTTGGTATAAAAATCCACACATTTTTAATGGTTGGTTATCCTGGAGAAAATTTTCAGTCATTAATAGAAACAATCAAGATTATGAAAGAAATAATGCCTGATGAATTCAGTTTTACGATAGCATATCCCTTACCTGGTACAAAGTTATACAATTTAGTGGACTTAAAAGATGTTAATTATGAATGGGATTTCCCTAATGAAAATAAATTAATCTTTAAAAGTGATATGTCACAGGCTGCTTTAAGGTTCTTCATTAGAAAAACAAAACTGGAGCTCGCGTTGCATAAATATTCTAACAGGAAAGTTTTTAAGATCGCTGAACATTTATTCAGCAAAACAACGAATCTAATATTAAGAGGTTTAGCTTTAAAAGCAGGCAAATATGAATGGTATAATAGGTGTATGATAATAAATAATTATCTTAACTCAATAGTTGCTGAATTAAGATAGCTTTATGATAAGTTACTGTATTATCATTCCATCATATAATGAAAATAAAAACTTGATTTCTCTAATAAAATATTTACTAAGAGAAACAAAAAGCTCCTATAATAGTTTAGAGGCGATATATGTAGTTGCATGTAACGAAAATGTTTCTGATGAATCTTTTATTAAACTAACCGAAGAGTTTTCAAACAATAAAAAAATTTTCATTCTGGAAGAAAAATTTAGAGAAGGAAAAGCTAAAGCAATAAATAAAGCATTAGCACTTTCCAAAGCCGAAATAGCATTCGTTCATTCTGCTGATGCTTTTGCCGAAAGTGGATTTATAGATAATTTTCTCAAAACCTTTGAGAGTGATAGAAGGATAGGCGGTATAACTTTAAGATGCACACCCATTTTAATTAACAAAAAGTTACCTGAGATCATTTCAGCACATTTATGGTTATTACTCAATTCAACTCTTGAAGAACTAGACAAAAAAGGAGAGGTAACGCAGCTTGGCAATGACGTTTATGCTTTTAAAAAGGGAATAATAGAAAAGTTACCTGACAATGTAATAAACGAGGATGCTTATATAGCATTACAGATTTTAGAAAAAGGATTTATAATAAAGTATTTGAAAGATTCATGTTCATATATTTTAGCAGCCAAAACAATAAATGATATTATAAAACAACGTGAAAGAATAATTTTAGGCCATAGATTAAATTACAAAATTA
>AQVQ01000055.1 GCA_000375685.1 crenarchaeote SCGC AAA261-N23 | reverse complement strand
TTTTTAGAAAAGACTAGGAGGGATTCTGATATTGCGATATTCATCGAAACAGTTGCTCTTATCGCATTAGCCCTCCTAGTCATTGAACAATTTTAGAAAATAGTTATTTAAATTTATTCATTCCGCCCTTAAGAGCAAGGCTTCCAATTGATGTAATGCAAAGCCTAAATATAAACTTCAATAGAATAACATTTTAAAATATCGAACATATTTTTTTAACATGGAAATAAGAAAAGTTCAAGGTGCGTCTTTGAGTGAAATAGATACCGATCCTTTAAAGCTTTTAAGAAAAATGGTTGAAATAAGGAAGTTTGAAGAAAAAATAGAGGAATTATTCCTCGTAAAAGGGACTTTGATAGGACCTGCACATCTTTATTTAGGACAAGAGGCAGTTGCTGTAGGTATATGTAGCACATTAAGCAAGGAAGATTACGTTATAACAAGTTATCGATGCCACGGTCATGCAATAGCAAAGGGCGTAAGCTTAAAAAAGCTTATGGCTGAAATGTTCGGAAAGAAAACTGGTACTTGTAAAGGATTGGGAGGATCGATGCATGCAGCTATAAGTTTAGAAGATGGATTAGTTTATGCTACGGCCATCGTTGGGAGCCAAATACCGATTGCTGCAGGACTTGCTCTTGCAAACAAGTATCTAAACAAGAAAATAGCCACTGTTTGCTTCTTTGGAGATGGAGCTACGAATACAGGAGCATTCCACGAGGGAATAAATTTAGCTTCCCTTTGGAAGTTGCCTGTTTTGTATGTATGTGAAAATAATTTATACGCAGAGTTTACACATATAACTAGAAGTCTATCTTCAAGAAGCGTAGCTGAAAGAGCTTCCTCTTATAATATGAAGGTCATCGTTGTTGATGGAAACGATGTAGTAAGCGTTTATAAAGCGGCAAAGGAAGCTGTAACTGAGATAAGAAACTTAAACGGACCAATATTCATTGAAGCAAGAACTTATAGAATGAAAGGTCACGGTGTTTATGATCAAGCTAAATACAGAGATCCTAAGGAAGTAGAGGAATGGTTAAAAAGAGATCCTATTAAAATTTTCAAAAAAAGACTTATCGAAGAGGGAATCATGGATGAAAAAGATTATGAAAGAATAGAAAATGAAGTTACCAAAGAGATTGAAGAAGCTGTAAATTTCGCTTTTGAAAGTGAGTTGCTTAACTTCGAAGAGCTTTATAAATTAGTTTACGTTGAATAATGAGGGAAATAACTTTTGTTGAGGCTTTAAGGGAAGCTTTGAGAGAAGAGATGAAAAGAAATGATAAAATAATAATCCTAGGTGAAGATGTAGGAAAATACGGAGGAGTTTATAGAGTTACTCAAGGTTTGATTGAGGAATTTGGAGAAAATCGAGTTCTTGATACACCTATTTCAGAAATTGCGATAGTAGGAGCGGCAATAGGAGCAGCTTTAGGAGGCCTAAAACCTATAGCTGAAATAATGTATATGGATTTTGCTATGATTGCAATGGATCAGATTGTAACTCAGGCAGCAAAGATGAGATTTATGAGCGGTGGACAACTTAAGGTACCAATAGTTATTAGAACTCAGTATAGCTTAGGAAGAGCACATGGTTCACAGCATTCACAGTTTTATCCTTCATGGTTTGTAAACAGCCCGGGAATAAAAGTTGTCCTACCATCAACTCCCTATGATGCAAAAGGTTTACTTAAAAGTTCAATTAGGGATGATAATCCAGTACTTTTCATCGAATGCGGAGTATTATACAGGAGTAAGGGCAATGTTCCAGAAGAAGAATACACAATACCTTTAGGTAAAGCAGAAATAAAAAAGAGAGGAGAGGATTTAACTATAATAGCTGTTTCAAGATGTGTTCAAGAAGCTTTAAAGGCCGCAAATAAACTTGAAGAAAAAGGCATTAATGCTGAGGTAATAGATTTAAGGACACTTGTCCCCTTGGATGTTGAAACAATAGTTAATTCGGTCAAAAAAACAGGCAAAGTTGTTATAGCCTCTGATGATGTAAAGTATTGCAGCATAGCTTCTGAAATAGCAATGACAGTGATGGAGAATGCTTTTGATTACTTAGATGGCCCTATTGTAAGAGTTACCTCACCACCCCTTCCTGTTCCCTTTAGCCCAGAATTGGAAAAAGCCTATATGGTAAGCGACGTTAAAATTTTAAATAAAATAGAAGAGGCTTTCGGTTATAAGCTAAGTTAGATAATTCTGTATTTCATTCAATCTAGATTAATTCTTTTTTGTTAAGCGATGAGTTCCTAATTAGATATATTGAAGAGAGTATAATACCTACTGCACAAATATGAGCTACGGTGCAGTATAGACAAATTGATCCTACGACAATAAACTCAAGGTACAACAAATATATGATAGAACTGGTTCCTAAAACTACGAAAGTCAGGTAGGCATAAAAGCTATCATATTTAGTAGCAGAAAGTAATAAGAAAGCTAAAAACCAAATCATCCCTAATAAAGACCATGGAATGCCAAATATGCTTGCATAAGGGCTATTAAGCACGTTTTCGCAACTTATAAGAGATATGTTTACGCTACAACTTGCTAAAGCTTTGGATTCGAAAAAAGTTATGAAAGCTGAATCTCCAAATCCCACAATAGAAAAAGCCAATATCGATATTCTTAGTTTATTCATAAGCTTTATTAGAATTTAAATTAAAAGCGGTATGCATTGTAAAATTGTTGTCGTAGAAAAGTATCACATGACCTGAAAGAATGTTGAGAACATTTAAAATTGCATTGGTTAGCTGTTGACTTTCCTGATAAACAGCTTGATATATTGGCCCTTGTTTAGAATTTATTTGTTGCTGAACTTCCTGAAAACTTAGTCCAACGAATAAAGCAGGGCTAACTCCTGAGCCTATTCTGAAGTATATTCCACCTATTGAGATAAATGGAATCCCACCTGAAGGATTATAAGTATTGAACAACTGTTGCTCTATTGAATTCATTTTTTGAAGAGAAACATTTCCATATCGATTGTAAAGTTCAACTTCCCAAAAAACGATTTTATCGCTTTTATATATTGCGTTTACAAAGGTGTAAGTGGGAATATTTGGATAATTTGGCTCTATTTGGGGAGGGGCACTATAAATTGGCTCAAGATTACTCCAATTACCAAAATGGGAAAGAGCCATTACTATTGCCCATCTTTCTGCAGCACAATATGGACAATATTCAGCACCGACGTAAATGAATACAAGTTTGCCTTCCTGTGTTATTGGAGAATTATTAGGATAATAAGTTAGATTCGTAGCATATACGCCCGTTGAAGTTGTAGAATGACCCTGGAAAAATAAATAATAAATAGCTATGATAACTAAAACTATTGCGACAAACAATACAATAAATCTATTTCTATTTGAGTCTTTTTTTCTTCTTTTGTTATACTGCTTTTTCACACTTCTATATATTTTTAAGTTTTACCTATTTTTTATTGATTTCCTCCCTGTTGATTGTTTCCTCCTCCTCCCAGTCTGTCTTTGAGTCTTTGTCTGACCTCATCAGCAAGCTTCTTGTTTTCATTTACAACACTCTCCCACTTTGCTTTATCATTACCCATTATTTGCAAAATAACGTTCTCCAAAAGTTTCTGCATTTCTTTAATATCCTTTGTTACAAGAGCATCTACTTCCCAGCTTTCATCACCAAAAACTTTATTATACCATTTAAACCTTGGATCGGTTTCTTTTGCAGGGTTTGGCGGAAGGTTATAATCTATAATTTGTTTGGCCGTTAGTGCTACTCTCACTTCATCCAAATCAAATTTATGAAAAACTTTTAGCAAAGCCATGTAAAATCTGTTAATATCCAGACCGCTTGGATCATGATCGCTAATTACTAAAGCCCATACTTTATGACCTTTATCCAGCTTTTCTTTTATCTTCGGTGCAAGCCTTGAAATTCTTGTCCATACTGCTCCATAACCTTTAAAAGAAACTAAAGGAACATAATATTTTTCGCATACACTATTTATTTGTCCAAATAATTCTCGCTTCTCAGTGAAAACATATACAGACTTTCCTATTTCTTCCCATGGATCTTTACCCATAGCTGGAATGGATTCCATTGCTTTTTGAATTGCTTCATCAATGTTAGAGACACCCCATAATATAGGTTCAAAGTACAATGATTCCGTCTCTGTAATCATATTCCAATCTACTATTCCAAGTATTCTAGCTTTTAGCATAAAATCAACAAGCTTATTATAATGCTTTAAATCATTTCTATAGTCTGGCAAATCAAGACCGACGAGATAATAATGTATTTGTCTTATAGTTACTGGATTATTTAACTCAGCGAAAGCTTTCTTAACGAAATCAACTGCTTTCTGTTGCCAATCAGTTTTTATTATGTTTGCCTTTTTTACCTTAGGAACAGTCCTGGTTACATCCTTCTGTTTCCTTCCATATACCTTTTGTAACCACCTCAGAGAATAGTCAGAATCGATGTGCTTGTTTAATCTCTCGCTCATTAATGTTATAACTATTTGAGTGTCAAAATGGTATATATATTTTTAAGCAACGTTTAAGAAAAAATCTCTATATTTTGAAATTCATTTCATTAAGATGGAATTGATCAAAAATATTAAGAAAACAGAGGCTTTTCAAAGCTTTTAGATTTGAATATTGTACAGAATATTGCCCTTTCTTCTAATTCAGGACATCTTCTTAACTTAAAACAATTTGCATGGGTAATATTTGTTAATTCTTTAAAGCCCTCGTTTATTAGGACTTCATTTATTTTTGAATTGATAAGACTAGCAATAATCTGAGTTTCAGATTGAGTAAGTTCGCAACACCTGTTTCCCAAGAATCCTCTGAAATTAAAAACATTGTAGCCGTCCAATCTCAAAATGGATATTAACGCAAGATTAGAAGGTAAAATCATTATCGCATCATCATAACTTTCTTCCTTCAATTCCTCGTAAAGACTTATAGATTCTTGAAGGAAATCTTCATACTTCTTTTGGATTTCTTTCCCTAATCTCCTTATTGAAGAGGGTATTATCATTTCCATTCTTTCGCTTGCATCGTATATGCTAATGCTTTGTTGCTGTACAGTTCTATGTCTAATTATTTGGTGTCTACTTACAATACTTTCCTTTGTTGCGAAAAGGAAAAATATATCATTAAATTCCTTGAAGTTCCCTTCCTTAATACCTCTAGTAATTAGATCTTTGATTTCTTCTTTAGAGAATAACTTTAAAGACTCTATATTATAGGAAATTAGCCTTGCATCGTTTTTACCATTTGATTCAAATTCCTTTTCAAACTTTCTTGCTATTTGAGATGAAATGAAAGGATAAGCGTTTGGATAAAACTTCCCCAACTTTATCGAAAAACTTACATCTTCAATGAATTTAAAATATTCTTCATCCAAACCCTTGTAAATGATATTTACTGTATCCTCCCAAATTGAAGGATAAGGCATTTTGTTTTCTTTTTGATACCTTATTATTGAAAGCATGTTTACTAAATGGCTTAAGTTTATGCTACAGCTGATGAATGTTCCAATGCATAAAGGTAAATGATATCTTGCATCTTCCTCAGGTTTCCTTGTTTCAAGAACTTCTATTTCTTTTAAAATTTCATTGTAAATGGCGTAAGATTTTTCAATGTGATTCACAATCTTATGCTCTTTATATTTTAAAGATTCAGGAATAAATGCTACAACCATTTTCTCCTGTTGCTCCTTTATCAAAGGCAAAGTATATCTTAAGGATTGCTGAAGAAAATTGCTACCTAAAGGAAACGAAACCAAGGATAACGTTGATATTCTTGGTAATATTACAGAAACATGTATAATTGGCATCTCTAAGATCGATGAATATCCATCTTTTACTGCACTAACTATGTCTTTGCTTCGTTTAATGAGTTCTTCCTGATTTAGTTCCCTCTCTATTTCATCAGGAGTTTTCTTACTCCATGTTGAAATTGTTTCAGAAATCAACCTTCTAAAGCTAACATTACACTTGATATCTATTATTTTAGGAGATCTTAACACCCTTATCATGTTTCAATTTCATTGAATGACAAGGCATTGCCATTAAAATGTCTAATCTAATATTAAACCTAACTGCTAGTTATCCTTTTAACAAAATCTAAGAGATCTTCAATTGTATGTAGCTTCACGTTATATTTCTTCTGTATTTCAACTATGAACCTAATTATAATTTGATCAGACAATGCATTAAAGATTTCCTTAATGAAAGAAAGAAATTCGTCAAACTTTTCGATTATATTTTCCCTATCAACATTTTTTCTAACTTTCAAATGGAAATAAAAAGCTTCAAGTTCATTATCTCCAAGGAGATCTTTCAGAATGCAATTGATTAACTGTTGCAACTCCTTTTTATTTTCTGAAGCGCTTTTTTTATTGTTTTCCTTTGATTTCCCCATTTATAATTAGTATTAAATGGATTTATATAATGTTTTCGTTTAAAAAATATAAAAAAATGAAAACAAGCTATAAAGGTTTTTAAAAATAAGAAAAGATAATTTTAAAATTATAGGATATTTTTTGATATTTTGCCCTTTAGTTCATCAATGCTTACGAATTCTATAAAATTATTATTCACTTTTTTATTAATTTCATTTAAATCTAAATCTTTCTTTTTAGTTACAAGATATATTTTTGATCCAATATCAATAGCTTCAACCGTTGCCCTTATTGCTTCTTTTTCCCACTCGGTTGAAGAGACATTTTTTATGTAAACATTTTTATCTTTTGTGAATATCAAGAAATCTATCTTATGGGAAACGTTGCTTTTTCCTACAACTTTAACATCCTTAATAAAGTTAATTTTTATTGAATTCTCCTTTTCCAAACTTTTTGCTAACTCTCTTAAATATTCATGGAAATTTTCTTCATTCATAT
>AQVQ01000054.1 GCA_000375685.1 crenarchaeote SCGC AAA261-N23 | reverse complement strand
AAGATTACCGAATAATAGGGTCAGATGTACTGCTTGTGCTAGGTATTGTAATATACCTGAAAATATGATAGGGTTGTGTGGTATTAGAAAAAATATTGATGGTAAATTATATTTGTTAGTTTATGGAAAGATCATAGCAAGCCACATCGATCCTATAGAGAAAAAGCCCCTTGTTCACTTTCATCCAGGTTCTAAAGTTCTTTCAATAGCTACAACAGGTTGTAATTGGCTTTGTCAATATTGCCAAAATTTTGATATTAGCCAAAGAAGAAAGGTTGAAGGAATGGATGTCACACCTGAAGAAGTTGTAGAAATGGCTTTAAAGACTAAAAGCGAAGGTATAACTTATACTTACAATGAACCGACAATATTTATAGAATTTGCAAGGGATGTAGGTGTTGTGGCAAGGAAGCATGGTTTATTTAATACGTTTGTATCAAACGGTTACTTAACTCCTGAATCTATTAAAATGCTTACAGAATTTCTAGATGCAATAACAGTTGATTTCAAAGGAAATGCTGAGAAGAATTTCATGCAGAAGTACATAATTGTTCCAGGTCCTGAACCAATATTTGAATCTCTGTTAGAGCTTAAAAAAACGAATATACATATTGAGATAACGGATTTAGTTGTACCACAGATAGGTGATAATTTAGAAGCAGCAAGGGAACTTGCTAAATGGATTTACGATAATCTTGGTCCAGATACTCCTTTACATTTCCTAAGATTTCATCCAGATTATAAGCTTCAAAATCTTCCTTGGACTCCTGTTGAGACTTTAGAAAAGCACTGGAAAGTAGCTAAAGAAGTTGGCTTGAGATATGTTTACATAGGAAACGTGCCAGGTCATCCATTAGAGAATACATACTGCCCTGAATGTAACAACGTTGTAATAGAAAGATTTGGCTTTGATATAACAGGTTGGCATTTAGATGAGGAAAACAAATGTAAATTCTGCGGTTATAAATTACCAATTGTAGGAAAGCTAAGTAAGAGCGTTTCGAAGCCGAGATTTTTACCTGTTTTCTGGTAATCTTTATGCAATATAATTACCATTTTGATTTAATTTTGCAGAGAATAAAAGATATGCTTTCAAAGGAACCTTTCAACAAGGTTACAATGCTTGGAGATTTGACAAGTAAAATTAAAGATCCTTATGTAGTTCTTGTTGCAACCATATTATCTCACAGAACAAAGGATGAAATAACTGAAAAAGTTGTTGTTGATTTTATAAAAAAATATCCAACAGTTTTTGACCTATACAAGGCAGAACATGAAGAATTAAGAAATACAATTAGGAAAGTTGGATTTTACAATAACAAAGCAAAAATACTGATAAGATTAGCAAAAGTACTCGTTGAAGAGTATAAAGGAAAGGTCCCATCAAGTATTGAAGAATTGTTGAAACTACCAGGCGTAGGAAGGAAAACAGCAAACTGTGTTCTTGTGTATGCTTACGATATACCTGCTATACCTGTAGACACACATGTTCATAGGATCTTCAATAGATTGGGGATAGTTGAGACTAAAACTCCTGAAGAAACTGAGGAAGAACTTAAGAGAAAAATAGATATAAAATATTGGAAGGAAATAAACGATGTGTTTATAAGATTTGGCAAATCAATATGCAAGCCCCTAAAGCCTAATTGCAGAATTTGTACTTTAAAAGACTTTTGTAAATATTATCACAAATCATTGAAATAGTCTAAAGAAAAGCTTTTATATAATTTGCGAACCATAATACATTTATGGCAAAAACCATTGAAGAACCCATATTAACATTTACTCAAAAGGCTATTGAGAAAGTGAAAGAATTTATGAAAGAAGAGAACAATACTAATTTATACTTAAGGGTTTATATTGCATCTGGAGGCTGTGCAGGCTTCTCTTACGGAATGGCTTTTGAGGAATCTCCTACAGATGATGATATTGTATTTGAAATAGATGGAGTAAAGATTCTAGTTGATGAATTCAGTGCCAAATACTTAAAAGGATCAACAGTAGATTATGTTGAAACTTTAATGGGTTCAGGATTTAAGATCGATAATCCCAACGCAACGTACACTTGTAGCTGCGGTTCTTCATTCCACGTTTAATCATTTTTTGTTTTTGTATTTCTTGATGTATAAAGAGGAAGATATTAATATTACAGATGCTATAAGAAAAGACTGAACTAATTTATTCAACGCACCAATAATCCCAGAGTTATTGACGGTTATATTTGAAGGAATATATACGTAAATTACGTTTGAAAAGGTGCTATTACCCATGACATTAAAGGCAACCACTGCATAATAGTATCCTCTATCAAAAGTTATATTTGAGTCTAAATAATTCTGAAGATTATATGGCAATGTTGCAATAATTTTCATGTTACTTGGAGATGTACCCTTGTATAAATAAAAGCCACTGATTGGAACAAATGGATTATAAGTCGTTTCATTCCATGTAAGTAAAATCGAATTGTTAATAATTTTGTAATTAAGCAATGGAGCTTTAGGAACAGGTATACCTATATCGCTGAATACGTAAAGTTTGATTTCATCTTTAATCGTTACATTGTTGCTTGTGTATATCTCTAATTCGAATAAATAATATGAGGAGGGCATCTGAGTAGCGTTGTAATTTACTATTAATCCAGAAACAGGAGTGCTACCATAAGCAATTGGAATATACGTAGAATTCGGAACCAGAATTTTGATTGAAAGCTTATAGAATTGTAAATATATCATCGGATTTTGAGAAATTACGTTGATAATACCATAGACTTTAATGTTTATTTTTCCATTGCTTCCAATAAGTTTACTTTCGACTTTCGATATTGTAGCTATATATATTGTGGAATTTTCGTATAATTGAATGTTTTGATAGTTAGATATATAAGAATTCCTTAGGAATAACGAAGTATCATTGTAAAGTAAAATCCTGCCTTCAATGGTTGAATTAGAAGAATAAATCCTGCCTTTCCCTGTTGAAATTATATCGTTAATAACATCAGAAAACAGGTAAAGATTAACGTTATTTCTAATTATGAGATCGAAACCCTCAGAATTATATATGTTCGCGTTGGATAAGTTTTTGAATATAATTTTCCATAATGTTATCAAAGAATTGTTAACGTATATATTGCAATTTGTTAACTTTATCTCGCTTCCAACAATATAACCGTTTTGCAAACCTTGAATAAATGGCTCATCATTAATCCAAATCTCCAGATTTATTGAGTTGGAAATGGTTAAGTTTTCACAAGATATTAGATTCAAAATGTTTGGGTAACCCTCAGGTGAAAAATAAACATTTGTAGCGTTTATGCTGTAGTTATTTATTCCTATTGAGAGAATGTTCAAAGATTTAAAGTAGCCTTGTGGCAAATTAATTGAAACATTTTTACTGGAAATCAAATCGATAAACAGAGAGAATTGGGACTGTTGAATTATTATTGTGTTGCTTTTATCCTTTATATTCAAGTAAAAGTTTGAAGAATCATAGAAATATAATTTTGAGTTGTTAGATGTTTCAAAAATAACTCTTCCTTGATAAGTATTTCCTGTAGAATAAATTTTTGATGAGCTTATTTGTAAAAAAGTTTCGTTACCTTTTATATTGGAACTCAATATTTCCATACTAGAATTATTAATCTTTCCTGTAAAAGGCTCTGATGAATTTCCTAAAAAACTCAAATTCGATTTCTTTGATATTAAATTTGAATTGTTCATAATATTTAAACTTTCTTTAACATTCAAAGAAGAATTCAATAATATAATCGATGATGAATTATCGATTATAAGAACATTTAAATTTAAATTGGTATTATTTGCTACGTAGAGCGTAGATTTATTAGTAATTATCAATTTACAGAAATCTTGGCTTTTCGTAAGTGTAGTGTTAGATGTAATAACTGCGGTTAAACAACTTGGCGTTGCTTGTGAATATACATGATAGATGGATGAATTGGCTAAAATAATCAAAGTTAATAACAGCAATATGATTAGAAGCGGTAATCGCATATACTGAAATTTTTTCTCTCTATTATATTTTTATTCAGGAAGCAAGACTAATGTTTCACATTTTGTACACTTATAGACTCCCCAAATTCCTTCTTGACCAACTTTAATTTTTTCCGTAATTTTACCGCAATTTTGACAGTAAGTTCTAACCTTTTTTTCCATATTATCATATAGTCTTTAAATCAAATAAAATTTTCATGAAAGATTGTGACTATCCCAAAATTTGCTTTCAATACATAACTGATTTCATCATAGTCTCCTTAAAATCGTTTCTCAGTATAAACTACTTTGATTCTGATAATATTGAACTTTCTAAATGTGTTATCAAAATATTAAATATATCTTATGATTAATTTAATCAACTATCTTTTTCAATTTTATTAATTAAATTTTTTACATAAATTTCAGCAGATATTTTAAATCTTTCTTCACAGATGTGACACTTATCTACATCCAAATTCCTTTCTATCTTTTTATGAAGTTCGCATAATTCCCTGTTTGATAAAATATAATCGATTAACTTGGTCAGACCAATAACTAGTTCTTCTTCTGTAATTTTATTCATAGCAATCCCTTCTGCAAACTTATCTATGCTTTTTTTTACGAACTCTGATTTAATAAAAGACTGCGCAGCACCTCTTTTTTGTGACAAATAGTAGCTTATAGCAGCTTGGCTAACTCCCAACCTAGCTGCAGCATCTTGCTGCTTAAATTTGTATTTTCTAACAAGTTCAGTAGCTATTAATGCTCTTA
Source organism: crenarchaeote SCGC AAA261-N23 (assembly GCA_000375685.1). Taxonomy (GTDB): domain Archaea; phylum Thermoproteota; class Thermoprotei; order Gearchaeales; family Gearchaeaceae; genus AAA261-N23. The sequence goes on along the minus strand of AQVQ01000054.1, from coordinate 2,232 downwards.
TAGCTGGATATAAGTTTCTAACAACTAATTCATCAGGTAATACCTTAGGAATCGACACTATTATTTTAATATTTTAAAATTGATTTATATTTTCTTTAATTAAAAATCCATTTTCCATTTTAAGCTTCTTTCAATCCTCTTCTGAATGAGACATATAGCGAAAATTCAGTATTTAAATCTTTTGTTAAACTTTTTCATTTTTTAATCAATGAGAAAATCATGGTTGCAATCTTCACAATGAGATATTTATCTTTTTAAAAGTGTATTTGAAGTAGAGCAAAGAAGTTCTAACGAAAACTTAGAATAAAGATAATCAAGCTCTAAAACAGATAGTAGCTTGAATTTAAATAATTTAATCTGAATAAACGGCAACCTTTATTGCCTCACCTTTTTCTGCTACATTCAGAGCTTCAATAGCGTCTAAAAGTTTAAATTTATGTGATATTATTTCTTCGGGTTTAATTATACAATTGTCCAGTAGATAGATTGATTGAGAAATTTCAAGTTCTGTTGTAGAGTAGCTGGGAATTATCTTTACTTCCTTTAGAAATAATCTTGAAGCTTCAATATTTAGGATCTCTCCTTTTTTAGGATTTCCAAAAATACAAACTTTTCCTCCCTTTCTAACAAGCGAAATTGCATCGCTTATTGCTTTTATGCTTGATGTAGCAACTATTACAACATCAGCACCTAATTCACTCCAATCCATCACTCTTTTCTTATCATCTTCATTAGAAAAGTTAAAGACATTTTTTGTAAAATTTTTCGCAAAATTTATTCTCTTTTCATTTATATCAGCACAGCCTACTTCGGCTACTCCTAAACTTTTTAATAAAAATAAAAACAAGTAGCCGGTTGGACCCAACCCTAAAATTAGAATTTTATCTCCGATATGTATATTCAGTTTATTAATAGCTCTTATGCAACATGCTAAAGGTTCTATGAAAATCGCTCTTTCATCAGAAATCCTATTCGATATTTTGAATATTCCTCTCTTTTCAACTATCTCGCTTGGCACTCTAAAATATTCTGATAATCCACACGGATCTAAGTTTACTTTCGTAAAGTAATCACACATTGTAAAATCTCCTCGTAAACAATAGTAGCAAACCCTGCAGGGAACATGGTGATGAACAAAAACTCTATCTCCTTTATTTAGAAAATCAACTTCTTCTCCTACATTTTCAACTATTCCAACTGGTTCATGACCCAAAATAGGCGGAGTTGAGAAGTTTCCTTGGAATTTTTCCACATCAGTTCCACATATTCCACACATTTTCATTTTAACCAATACTTCTTTCTTACCTATTTGAGGAACATCTCTTTCAACAACCCTTGCATCCCTTTTACCGAAGAGCAAAACGCTTTTCATTTTAGGTATATTTTTAAAGCTTCAATAAATGCATTTATTGCCCTATCTTCAAGTAAAACAATATTGATATTTTTTAATTTATATCCTTCATCTATTGCATCTTTAATTGCTTTTATCATACTCTCTGAAGCTTCTTCAAAGCTTAAACCTCCTACTCCAGTTCCCATTGCAGGAAAAGATAGGACTTTAATATCGTTTTCATAAGCAGCTTTGATTGCAGCAAAGGTTGATTTGTAAACTTTTTCTTTTGTCGTATTCATCGCAGGTCTTTCCATTGTGGGGGAATGTATTACGTACTTTGTCTTTAGCTTTCCTGCTTTTGTAACAACGGCTTTACCAATTTCAACAGGGGCTTTTTTTATAGCTTCTTTTTCTATTTCTTCTCCTCCTTTCTTTTTTATGGCATAGGCTACTCCTCCTCCCATTATCATAAGTGAATTAGCAGGATTAACAATCGCTTCAGAATCCTCCTCTGTTAAATCACTTTTTTTAATTCCTATTATTACGTCTTTATAGACTGTCTTTATGAGTTCCATAACACTAAATTGTTTGTAATGAGATTAATACCTTCAAATAAGGCAATAACAGATTTTGCAGTGAAATTTTTCTTTGAAGTGTAAGATACTTAAATCCTTTGACGATTCCTATACAATTTTTAGAACCACATTGACATTCGAAAGAATCGACTCCCAAATCATATTCGGTTGTATTGTAATCATAGGATAATTCTTCATAGGGCTTAATGTGTTTTATCGATCTTAGATAAACTTTATTCTCAATTATTTCAACTTTGCAATTAGGTTCGCATGAATGATTTATATATCTTGTAATATTCGTAGGGACTATGTATTTGTTAAAAT
>AQVQ01000053.1 GCA_000375685.1 crenarchaeote SCGC AAA261-N23 | reverse complement strand
ACGCAGCAACGCTTCTCTTAAGATCGATCAAAGCTTAATGGGAATTATTAAAGAAATTCAGCGTTGCAATTATTAAATTAAGGTTTCTTAATAGAATCCAGATTTTGTGTTTGTCGGTCTTTTAATGAAGGTTATTTAAACCTGCTAACATAGGAAGCTCTGAGCTATAATATTCTAGCTAATGAGAAATGCTGGGAACATGTAAGCTACTTAAGAAGCGTAACCCTCTACTTTCTAGAGCAGCAAGAAGGTCAGTTCTCAGCAAAATAATTCCTAATCGATGTTAAGAACGATGAAATGCCTTTAAGGGTAAATCTTTATCTTTTCAAGAGAGTATGTAAGATTTTTAAACAATTTATAGTTGTAAACCGTAAATAAAATTATATGGAAGATTACGATGATCCAATAATCTCTATAAAAGTTGGTGACGTGATGAATGATCGTCCTCTAATGGTTGATAAAACTACTAACATTATAACCATAGCTGATATGATGAGTAAGAAAGATACGGAGACAGTTTTGGTGATGGAAAATTCAAAGGTTATAGGCATTGTTACAGAAAAGGATTTGTTGACTAAAGTTTTAGCTAAAGGTAAGAATCCTGAAGAAACAAGGGCCGAAGATATAATGTCTTCTCCTGTGTTAACTATCGATGCGGATGAAAATATCGTGAATGCTATGATTAAGATGGTTCAAAATAAAATAAGAAGGCTCGTGGTAACAAGGGATGATAAAGTTGTTGGTATCATTACTGTATCAGATTTAATAAGAATCACTCCTTCGATTATCGATATTATGAAAGAGAAGTTAAGGGCAAATTATGGAAGGAGGGAAGTTTCTAGGTTTGAAAGTTGGGGCTATTGTGATAAATGCGGAAGTTTTAGTGAAAATCTTGTGCTAGTAGAGGGTATATACCTATGCGATTCATGTCTAGAAGATTGAGTTTATTTAAAAAACCTAAGGAGATTAGATACAACATTAAAGTAAGCGAGATATTCGATGATACAATAAGGCCTGCTTTTCAAGACGATTTAATATCGAAGGTTAAATCTGTTTTTAGAAGCAGAGGAATTTGCCAAGTAGCAGTTGTTCATAAAAATTATAAATTAATAGGAACTGTTAAAAGATCAAGGTTACTTAAATCTTCTTCATTTTCTTTTGTTAAGGATATTTTAGATGAAATTGGAATATTTACCTGCGAATCTTCTGAGGTAAATGAGGTCATATTAGAGATGCTAAAATACAAGGAAGATTGCATACCTGTCGTAAATGAAAAAGATTCATTGAATTATAAAGGCATTCTTAGTTTAGAGAATATAATGGATGCATTAACAAAGGTCAATACAGAACTTTTGAATACAAAGATTGAAGAAATAATGAAAAAAGGTAAAAGTTTTTGTTATTTAGACGATACAATATTCAAAGCTTGGGAAAAAATGAATGAAGAAGGTTCTACAGGTTTATTTATTTTGGATAATGAGAATAAAGTTGTGGGGGTAATTACTCATCATGATATATTGTTAGCAAAAGCACCTGGAATTGATGTGGCGATAGAAAATCACAAAGATACCAATCATATTACCGTAAACAAAATAATGAATAAGAATGTTATCCGTGTTAAACCAACATGTACATTAATAGAAGCAGCTAAAACTATGCTTAAGTATAGAATTGGAAGATTACCTGTTGTAAATCCAGAAAGCAATGAATATTTAGGCTCTGTTACAAAAGAAGATATAGTTAAACATTTAATTCAATCTATACTTTAAAAAAGAATTTAACTTGATTTTGTAGTTTATTATATTGTAAGTAAGCTGTGAGTAATCTAAAAGAAGGAAACATATATTCGAAGCTACCAATAAACGAGTTTTATTCGCGAGAAGTTTATGTAATTTCTCCCAATGATAATTTATCCTATGCAAGGAAATTAATGTTTAAAAAAGGAATTTCAAGACTGGTTGTTCTGGAAAATGATAAAATAGTTGGAATTATAAGTCTTAGGGATATTGCAATGGTTTTGACAAAGCTTGGTTCTGAATTTCCTAACACTTTAAGCGAGATAACTGTAAAGAAGGCAATGAGGAATAAAGTCTTTACATTAAATAGTAATGTAAGTGTAAAAGATGCATGCAACTTAATGCATAAAGAAAAAATAGGCAGCGTTGTAGCTGTTTCGGAAGATAATTTAAATGGGATATTCTCCAAAACTGATGCTTGCAAAGTATTTCGTGAATATCCTATGGATGAAATAAAAGTAAGGGATGCAATGCATACAAATTTTGCCAAAGTAAATTTGTTATCAAGTTTTTATAGAATTGTTGAAAAATTCTTAGAAGGATACGATATAGTTATTGTAGAAGATAACGGAATACCTGTAGGAGTCATAACGCTATCTAAGATAGCAACGATGGATGAAAATGACCTACTTAAAACTAAATCTGCCTTTCTAAGAGGGAATGAAGAAATTACTAAGGTTAAAGTTGGACACGTAGCTCAGAGATTGATGTATAGAATAGATATAGGTGTGAGTCATAACGATAAATTGTTTAAGGCCGTCAATTTCATCTTAGATTACAATCTTCCTGCATTACCGGTTATAGATGAGACTGGAGGATTGATAGGTGTCATATCTAAGAACGACATAGTAAGGATAATTGGAACGAGTTAAAATGAAGATATTCGTAGATGGGATGTTGGGAAATATTGCCAAATGGCTTCGACTTTTAGGTCTCGATGTTTTTTATGTTTCAAATATAGATGATGATGAACTTTTAAAATTAGCAAAAGGAGAAAAAGGCGTATTGATAACAAAGGATGAAGAATTAAGTTATAAAGCTGTAAAAGAAGATACAGAAGTAATATTGGTAAAGGGCAATCATAAAATAGATACAATAAAATATATTCTCGAACAGCTTAAAATAAACACTGATGAACTTAAAATAGGTAGCAGATGTATGGAATGCAATACGCCTCTTTCNTCTATAGATAAATCTGAAATTAATAGTAAGTTACCAAAGAGGATTTTGGAAAGCAACGATGAATTTTGGATTTGTAAAAAGTGCGATAAAATTTATTGGCACGGATCACATTGGAGAAATATAGAAAGGGAATTAAAGAAAATTTTGAAATAAATATAGTGTATGATATCTCTACAAAAGGGTGCCTTTTTGGTAAAATTAGCTAGAAAGGCTGTTACAGAATATTTAAAAGGCAATGGAATTATAAAGCCAATTATTCATGATCCAGATTTGAATATAAAGAGGGGGGTATTTACTACAATTGAAGCTTATAATATCATTGATGGTACTATATATAAGGAATTGAGAGGATGTATAGGTTTTCCCTTTCCCTATGAAGAATTATATTTATCGGTAATTAAATCAGCCATCCTAGCTGCTACAGAGGATTTCAGATTTCCTCCTTTAAAAGCAAACGAACTGAACAGTGTTGTCTTTGAAATTAGTATACTAACAGAGCCAAAACTAATCGATGTAGAAAAGAAAAAGCTTCTTTCTATGATTAAGGTAGGAAAGGATGGATTAATTATAGAGCATGGTTTTTCATCGGGCCTACTATTGCCTCAAGTAGCTGTTGAAAATAAATGGGACAGTGAAACATTTTTATGTAATGCATGTTTGAAAGCTGGATTGCCTCCTGATGCGTGGTTATGGAAAAATACTAAGGTTTATACATTTCAGGCTGAGATTTTTGGGGAACTTCAACCAAATTCTAAAGTAATAAAGAAAGAAATCGAAAAAAGTGTACAATAAAGGGAAAGGTAGAGTATATTTCAGTATCAACGGCTTAGGCTTAGGTCATGCATCAAGGTGTAGTGAGTTAATTAAGGAAATGCTCAAAGATGGAAAAGAAGTTTATATAAGCACTTATGGTCAAGGTGCAAATTATTTTGAAAAACTCTATAGAAATGTATTCAGATCTGCTGAAATTAAATATCACTTTGATAATAATGGAAGGTTATCCTTCAAGTTAACTCTTGCTAGGGAATTTATAAGAGCCCAGGTCATTCTATTCTTACACATTTTTCTTGAGTTTAAAAATTTAGCTCATATAAAACCAAACATCGTTATTTCAGATAGTAGATTATCAACAATAATTGCTTCATATTTTCTTAAGCTTAAGAGCTTTGTAATTATTAATCAAATATTCATTGAAATACCAAGGATTAACCCAATTAATGCGTTTTTAGCTTTCATAAAGAGAGTTTCAGAAAGGATAATTTATGAATTAACATTTTATTGGTGGATTAAAGCAAAATATATTTTAGTTCCAGATTTTCCTCCTCCCTATTCAATATCTTCAGCTAGCATAAGGATTAAAAGCTTTAATCATCTCAAAAAAATTTTTTTTATAGGTCCACTTGTAGATTTTTCTGAATTTAATTTTAATCAAGATATAAATGGGGATTTTGAAGGAATAACTGTTGTAATATCTGGAACAAAAGAGGAAAGATTGGCTTTCCTAAGAAGATTTATTGACTTGGTTTCTAATACAGAAATTGATGATATTTTTTACGTATTTACTGGATTAGAAAATCTAAATGGAATTAAAAAGAATATTAAAGTAATAGGATATACGGATAAATATTCCATAAAAAAGAGAATATTAAATTCGAAATTGGTAATTTTAAGCGGTGGGCATTCATCTTTATTAGAAACGATTTTTTATGAAAAACCTTTTTTAATATTGTTGTTGAAAGGACATACTGAAAAGATAAATAACGCAAAGAGTTTATCTAAAATGGGATGTTGCGAATATGATTTTTTGGAAGATATTTCACCAGAAAAATTTAAAGCATTGATAAATAACTCACTTAAAAATAAAAAATATTATCTAAATAATATTATTAAACTAAAAAGCATGTTAGAAAATTATTTTATCAATCAAAATATAAAAAATATATTAAATGAAAATTAAATACTCATTGTTTGTCCCTTCATATATTCCATATTTTCTTGAATCAAATAGGGTAATTTTTGTACCCCTAGATAAAGGAACAGTTATACTTGTTGACGATAAACCGGGTTTCAGGATATTGAACAATCATGAAAAAGAAATGGGAAAGGAAATTGAAAAATATTATAATCAATCTAGCTTCACTGATGAAGTTGGATTAACGATTAACTATGAGGTTCCTAACAACTGGGAATTTGGAACATTTATCGCTTCAATAGTAGGCATAGAAGTTGTTGCAACTTACATTAAAAATAAAGAAGTTGACATTTCATACGTAATTAATAAATGTTCAAAATACTTGTCCTTACTCAGCATATCAGAAATTTTTGTTGGACCCTATTTGTTTAAAGGAAGCGTAAGGGTAGATCTAAAAGAAGGTTTTACTATCAAAAAAACTAAAAATACAAGAGCTATCTTCATTATAGGCATAAAGAATTTAGGAAATTTTAAGCCTAGCCTTGAGAAATTGTTTGAAAGTTACAAATCGATAAATGAAAAAAGAAGCTGAGTTAGAAAATATAATGTTCTGCAAAAGCAAAAACGGGAATCTAGTATCTGATGCAGAGAAGTACGTAAAAATGTTTAAACCTGAGAAAGTAATTATAGCTAGAAGCTTTTATGGAGGAATAATTCTCTATGATCATATAAACTTATTGTCTAAACGTTTCTTTATCAGATTTTAAACTAAATTAGAAAAAAATATTAGAATTATTTTAAATTTTAGAATGTGGGCCTTCCTTATGCTGAAATAGTTAATACATATGAAAAGATTTCAAAAACTACTAGTAGGTTGGAGATTACAGATATATTGGTAAGCTTACTGAAAAAAGCGACAAAAGAGGATGTTGATAAGATAATATACCTCACTCAAGGAAAACTTTATCCTGATTATGTAGGAATTGAATTGGGCTTTGCAGAAAAATTCATGGTAAGAGCTTTATCTTTAGCTACCGGAGTAAATGTAAACAAAATTGGTGAGGAGTTGAAGAAGAAAGGAGATATTGGAATTATAGCCCAGGAAGTTATATCCAATAAAAGGCAAGCAGCGTTATTCGAGTATGTAGGCAAAACCGATGAGAAGCTAACGGTTGATGAGGTCTATGATACTTTAGATAAAGTAGCTAAAGTTTCTGGAGAAGGAGCTCAGGAAACAAAGATAAAAATAGTTAGCGGATTACTAAAGAAGGCCTCGCCAGTTGAAGCAAAGTATTTAGCTAGAACAATAGTAGGTACACTTAGATTGGGTCTTGCTGACATGACAATATTGGACGCAATTGCTATAGCATATCTTGGAAGCAAAGATTATAGAGAAGTTGTTGAAAGAGCTTATAATGTTACAAGCGACTTAGGTTACGTTGCAAGAGTTGCTTTAACTGAAGGAGTTGAAGGATTGAAAAAAATATATTTTGCTTTAATCCACCAATAAAATGTTAATTCATAAATTATCCTTTCTGAAACTCTCTTTATGAAAGCTAAAAACGCATTAATTGGGTTAATCCTTGGTATTTCAATGAATATTTGATTAATAATTACAAAGCTCTTAAGCTTAAGAAAATATGAAGCAATTATTGTTGATAATCTACTATCTGAAATAACGATGTTTGGTTTTATATGAGCTAAATTTTTAAACTCAAGAAAAATGTGTAAGAATAGAATGACCTGGGCTCTTATAAATTCCCTAGCAAGAGTTAACTTGAAGGATAACCTTCCATTATTATCAAAGTGATATTTAATTTCAGCAGATCTGAATACATTTCTATAGAGTTTTTCAAAATAATTTGCACCTTGACCATAAGTGCTTATATAAACTTCTTTTCCATCTTTGAGCATTTCCTTAATTAACTCACTACACCTTGATGCATGACCTAAGCCTAAGCCGTTGATACTGAAATATACTCTACCTTTCCCTTTATTGTACACTTTTTTCGATTTCTTTCTTTATTACTTTAGAATTTGGTTGAAGTTCCCCAAAAATCTCAGCCTGAAATGTATAAACCTTAGTATTTTTCCATAACCACGCATCAGGAGGCAATCCAGCTTTCAAACA
>AQVQ01000052.1 GCA_000375685.1 crenarchaeote SCGC AAA261-N23 | reverse complement strand
CTTTTAATGAAGGTTTCTTTTCTTTGAAACCTAATAAAATGGAGAAGCTCTGATCCTTCCAACTGTCCAGCAAATGAGACATGTAGCTCCGAATCAATGCTGGAAATAATGAACTTCTCTAAAAGGGAACCCTCAACCTTCTAGGGTAGCGAGGAGGTCAGTCGTTCTGCAAGTATATAGTGAATATCTTGTCGGAACAATAAAAGATTTTGAGCTAGAATTTATAGATCTTTATTATTTATGAAAATATAATTTTTAAAATTTAAAATTTTTTAGTAAGATTATAAACAAGAAAATTATAATGATTAACATATAAATTATAGTATATTAAAATTTTCATAAAATATAGAGAGGTAGCGAAGCTAAACCTAAAGGTTATAAAAGACTTATTATCGATGATCTTTAAAACATATAGCTTTAAAACGCATGAATAAGNCANATATGCTAAAGCTTTATTTAATAGATATNGCTATATAAAATAATAAAAGCAAGATAACTTACTTAATACCTTTAAACTANATTTATAATTTTTTTATTAAAATCACAATNTTCTGTTACTTTATTTTTTCAAAGCATTTATGGTAGAAATTTAATTGAAAAAAGTTGAAGGAATTATTTCAACTCTATTTTTAACCCCTTTTCCAATGCTTCTGTGATCANAACCTTTTTTCCTTTGTATTTTATAATNTCTTCACGTGTATAAGGAAANATTTCTATATCCAAATTTCCATCGAGCATCTTATTTACTCTTATCATGTTTTCTATAAAGCTTTTATTCTTGAACTCTTCTGAAATAATTAAAATATCTATATCGCTTTCTTTTAGCGGAGTTCCATAAACTCTTGAACCGAATATATGCACTTCCTCAACTTTTAGCTCATCCTTTAATTTCTTCAATAATTTAACTAATTCNTTTTTNTCTTTTTTAGAAACTTTAACTTTTTCAAGTTCCTTTTCTAAATTCATGTAGATTCGCTAAGATTTGCTTTATTTTTAATCCAATTTATAACTTTTTCAGCAGCTTCAATGCATCTTTTTGCAATTTCTTCAGTATAAGCTTCCGAAGGAATCGCGTTAGCGGCGTTAGGATACCTTGCTATAGTATAGTGGGGGTTAAGAAATTTTAGCTCATTCATTATTTCTTCAGCCTCTAACGTTTTTCCTAACTTAATTAAATTATGTCCTTTAACTGGCAATCTTTTTTTTAATATTATATAATATGCTTTAAGGGCTTTTTCAGCTGCCTGATGAGATAAAAACGAAGATATACTAAATTCTTTTATTTCAAATATTTTCTTTGCTTGTTTTAAATTATATAATGCTTCTTTCCACCAATCAAGAGCTTCTTCTCTTAGAAAGAAATAAAGCCTTGTTCTTTAAGTTGGGGATAAATAAATTTAATATTTACTTTTAAATTTCTCTTAGGAAATTCAGCAACGTTCCTACTAAGCTCGATAGAGGGCTTTATGGGACTTAGGGAGGAGCATTAAGCAATTATTTTATTTGTTTTTCAATGAGAATCTCGTTTTAAATCTAGGGATTACGGTAAATATAGCTAGAGGTGTTCTGCGTCACTTTATTGCTAAGCAAATGAAAGATGTAGCTTAGAATCAATGCTGGGAACAATGAAACGTTTTGAAGTAGGCAACCCTCAACCTTTTCAAAGCATGGGGATCAGATTTTGGAAAATAAAAGAACATTAAGAGTGGTCTATCCAATCTTTATCAAAGATTTTTGTGACCTTATATAATTTAATTTTGAATAATTACTGTGGAGGCCAAATAGTAGCCGATGGAGAAGTAGAATTAAGCGATGGTACTAAACTACGGTTTAGAACTACGTTGATAGACATTAAGGAAATAGGTTTTTCATATTTTGATGGAGTAAATTTTAATGTAAGTTTATCTATAGGAGTATCAACAATTTCTGTTCCTCAAAATTTGAAAGATAGCGTTAGCAGTAGACCTTTACCTCCAGCTCAATTACCTCAAGAAGGTTGGGAAACTGTAGATATTGTCGGTGCTAAACTGCAACATTTAATATAAAAACAACCTCTTCGAAAGGTAATTTCGAAGTAAAGATTGTAACAGAACCTATGATGGTCGCTCGTAACCTTTTATACAAAAATATCCTGAATGAGCCTTTATATATATTAAACACTATTACTAAAATATCTTGGAAAAAAATTAAAGAATGATGCAAAACGTTATTTTAACCGATCGAAGAATTATAGCTAATACAAATGTGATTCTGTATAATGTAAATATATCGGATTATAAATACTATAAAGATAACGTCATTATAAATACAGAATTTGGAAATCCAAGTTCAATTAATGTCGCTGGGCCAATTGACGAAGAGTATACAAAATTGCAACAGCAAACGAGTAACTTATACATCGATATTAATGAATGGCCAGAAATTTATGATATTCATATTAGTCTTAAAACTAACAAAGAATTAACTAAGAAAGATTTGGATTGGATTAACGCGATTTCAAAAGCTATAGGTTGGGAAGAAGAAGACGTTATAGAAGAAATCAAAAATCTTGATGCAGATCCTTCACAAAGAGCTCAGCATTACAAATCTTTGTTTGATAAGTACTTCAGTAATGCTATAAACGAGTTTAATAAGAAAGATTATAGTCAAGCTGCAGAAAAGATTTGGGGAAGCTTTACTGCTCTGGTAAAATATCATGCCGGTAAAAACAACATCCCTATATTAGAATGGGACCATAGAAAAATTAGAAACTACATAAATACCAATTTACCTTACACTTTAAGTAATTTGTTTAAAGATTTATATGATAACGTATATCAGCTTCATATATTATTTTATGAAGGAATCAAGGATGAGGATTTTATTTCTTTCAAAGCATATTGGGAAAAGTCAAATGAACTTTTGAATAAAATTTTGCCCATAATAAATGTTTGTTAAGCATTGTTTCAAAATTAAAAGAATTTCATTATACTACGAAGAATAACAATAACACCTATGATGTTTGTCTCAATTTATAGAATTGTTAATAATAACTAAAGAAAAATCTTGGTAGAAAAATGAATNAACATAAAAATCAAAAATATATACTTGGGTTACCCCAAGTAAACTTGGGGTAGCGTAAGTTTTGCTGTTTGATATAAGGCCTAAGGAAAGGAGAATTGATCTTTATGATTTCGAGAAAGAACTTGAAGANCTNAAAAANGGCTTAGAAAAAACTCCCATTACTTTCTTAATCGGTNTNAGAAGGACCGGTAAGACCTCGCTTCTCAAAGTTGCCTTGAGCGAACNTGGAGATCCATATGTATACTTAGATACTAGGCTTTCCTCGAATCCAACCTATAGGGACTTCGCCAATATCGTAAAAGCCTCCCTAGAAGACTTCATAGCAAGGAACGCATCCTTACGTAGGAAGATTGTGGAGAATTTTCGTAGAATAAGCGGTATTTCTATTTCTCTATCACAATTATCGGTGGACATTTCCTGGAGAGGTGATAAGAAATTCGAGCTCGTAGATGTTTTAACAGCTCTCAATAAGATCGGCTTCGACCTCGGAAAACCTATTATTATCGCCTTTGATGAAGCACAGGAGCTCAGGAAAATAACCTGGATAAACTTTTCACGAATTTTCGCTTACATTTACGATAACTTAGAGTATGTCAGATTACTGTTAACAGGTTCCGAGNTAGGTCTCCTATTTAAATTCATAGGTGTTGATAGTACAACGTCTCCTCTCTACGGTAGATATATGCACATAGTATCTACGAGAAGGCTTAGTTTCGAAGAATCCGTAGATTTTCTTGAAAAGGGATTTAGAGAAATCGGAATTCCAATCTCTAGGCAGGCCATTGAGAGCGCTGCTAGAGCATTTGGTGGCATTATAGGCTGGTTAACGCTTTTCGGTTACAACTGCTACATGAATGCTAATACATGCTCCGAGAACATTGATAAAATCATTAAAATAGCAGTAGATGTCGCTAAGCAGGAAATAGGAAATTTCTTGAAGAGTAGAAGAAGCGAGAGATACCGAATTCTCTTAAAGTTGCTAACAACTGAGAGGAGCTGGAGTGAAATAAAAAGTAGACTCGAAGACATGGAAGGTAGAACAATAAATGACAAAACACTTAGTAATCTTTTAACCACGCTACTAGACCTCTCAATTATTGAGAAAATAAATGAAAGATACGTAATAGCAGATCCTGTAACTAAAAACGCTGTGAAAGAACTATTAGGCTAGAACAACAATAAACTAACCTCCTCCCCACCCTAGAAGGGGCAAGACTTGTTGTTCTTTTGTCATGGCAAAAAAATAAAAATAGTTTTATAAAATCTTATGGTTAGGTATATGTTTTCAAATTTGTTAACAAGGGGATTCATAATTGACAATTATTGAGTTGAATATATTTTAATTAATATTTTTGTTGATGGATTTGCGATTTTTATCAACAAACTTTTTAAAAGTTTGCAGTTATCTATATTATAAATTTGCATAAAGCTAAAAGAGAAATTGTTTCTAAAAAAAGGAAGAGAAATTTAGGGATAGTTAGAGTGCAGACCAATGTGAATAATTTGAAGCAGTTTCTTGCATACCTAATATTTTGGTTATTTTAGGAATAAAAGAAGAATTGATTAATGGAATAAGATAATAACGATGATAAAAACTTACAGTGTCAGCTTTGCGCTAAGAAGTTCATATTAATCTTTATATAAGTTTCTTAAAAGCATAATCAACCTACAATTTTGAGATACATCATAATCTTGAATTTTCCACCTAAATTAAACTTAAGCTCTAAGTCATTTATTATTTCAAGCTTAGAAAATTTATTAGGTAAATTAAGTGTTTATTAAAACTGACTTCCTCCACGCATTGAAAAAGTAATGGCTCTTTTTCCAAAGCGTTTCATTNTTCCNACCATTGATTCATAGCTACATNTCTNATTTGCTTAACAGTNAGTAGCTAAGAGACTCCCATATATATTTCACGGGATATCCTATGTTTTCCTTTGGNTTTCTGTTAAATTAATTACTGCTTTTTCAAGCTTTGTTAGCCTTATTTTTATCATGAGANTTCTCTCATGGATTATTATACAAAGCCAGAAGCTAAGAGGGCTATTGATTATCGAAAATCACCAAATTCTGCAGGTCTAAAGTGCGAGGCTTCCGGTCTTATTGCAAAAGTTCATCTGGAGTTATTATTATATTTTTGGTCTGATAACCATTCTTTTTAAGGAGCTCAATAAAAGTGAAATCTATTGTTAGTAAAGGTATGTTCGAATGTTTCGCAGTTGCGTAAAGCAAAGCATCGATATAATCTTTATGTCCTCTATCATGTATTTCGACCGCTTCTAGATATGCTTTAGAAGGTATTTCTAATATTTTATAGGTTCTTTTTATAGATTCTAACCCTAACAGTATCCTGTCTAATTTAGTTCTATCAAAAATTCTGAGAATTTTCCAAATAGCTTCTAATATTTCTAATTCAGTATAGTAAACATCAAATCTACGAAAATGTCTGATTGCTTTATAAACCTCTTCTTCAACATCTATACCAAAAGCTGGTAAAAGAAATGAAGTATCAACGATTATTTTAGTTCTCTCCAATTCGTTTTTGCTGCTCCTCAATACTCACAGCCTCCAATTCTTTTAAGGTAACTTTTGCAATTTTATTCCCTTTTAAAGATAGAGTTACAGCATCTGGTATTGGCTTTAAAACAAGATAGCCATCTTTTACCTCAGCTAAAAAGGTGGAACCTTCATCTATATTCAAAGCTTCAGCAATTGCCTTGGGTATAACAACTGTTCTNTTCTTTCCGACACGCANTTCTANAGTCAGATTCATCTTAATNTCATAAAGTATGTAAAATCAGATTAATAATATTTTCTGATTATTATGATTGAAGACNAAAATCTATAAATACTNAGCATCAAAATTCGGCTACATGCCCTATGATATGGTGCTTCTGACCTCCTCCCCGCCCTGGAAGGGCGAGGGTTCCCTTAGGGCGGATCATAGGTTTGTGGTTTACCGCCTTCATCTTCACAACTTCATAGCTAGTGGCTAAGAGCCACCCCACTCCATTCGTCCAGCGGTAGATCACGGGCTGGGTCTTCAGCCCATCACCCCTATCCCTCACCACGGAGATCCTCCTATCCGTGGATCTTAGGGACTCGGGGATATGTAGAATATTTATCGCACCATTCAGATCTGCATTTATAACTTTCCCCATACGGGGACACTTGAATAAACCACGTTTAACACGCCCACTTTCATGGGCTTCCCCGCATAGGGAACAAGTCTTAGAAGTGTAGGATTCGTCTACCTTAACTACTCTCATTCCCACTTCTTCCCCAACTTCCTCAAAACGCTTAATAACGTAACTATAGTTCCAAAAGTTAACAATGAGCTTATTACCGTGATTCCTAGATATCTCCTTAGGATAACCAATAACAACTTCACTTACACCCTTCTCCTTCAACTCCTCCATTATTTTCCTAACCATACTATTCAGAGAGTGCCTAAGAAACCTCCTTCTCTTATCGTATAACAATTTCAATTTCCTACTCCTACTTTGTTTATGCTTAGTTAAAACCTTCTGAACCTCACTTATTCTCCTGTTATAATACTCATATTGAGAGAGAACACCACCCTTGAAAACATACCAAGTGCCATCTTCAACATAAACTGTAGCTAAATTAACGATTCCCAAATCCACAGAAGCCCTCAAGTTACCTTTAACTTTCTCCTCATCTTCAACCTCAACTGGAATATGAGCATACCAACTCCTCCTACCCTCATCATAAATTATCTCTAACCTACCTTGTTTTCCATGCCACTTTAGCTTCCCTTTAAACCTTAAGGCTAGCTTGAAGTCCTTCAGATAAATAACCCTCTTGCTTTCATTAACTTCATAACGGTCGTTCCTAATGAGGATTATTAGCTTGTATTTTCCCTCCTCACTCTTCCAGTAGCCTGGAAGTCTTGGTTTGAACCACTTTGGTAATTTCCCTTCCTTCTTTTCCTCGATTAGTGAGAAGAAGCTCCTCCAGTCCTCAGCGTTCTTCCTAGCAACTTGTTGTGCGTTAACTTTTAACACTTGTTTATACTTCTCATATACTTCCT
>AQVQ01000051.1 GCA_000375685.1 crenarchaeote SCGC AAA261-N23 | reverse complement strand
TACAACTTCTGCGATTTTAGCTTCAATCCCTTTCGGATTTTCTGAAGCTGTTATAGATTATGCAAACAATTTGAGGGATGTTGAATATGATAAGGAAGCCAAAGCAAGAACGATCCCCATAATTTTAGGTAAGGAAAAAGCCCTATTGCTTTATGATTTTTTGATAATTTTGCCAAACATAGTAGTTATAATACTTGTAGCTTTGGGAATATTCAAGCCGATATCTTTGATAACTTTAATTTCCTTGCCTTTAGCAATCCAACTAATTAGAAAATTCAAAAAGCAAATTCCTTTAACTGCTGATCCTGAAACATCAAAACACAATATACTTTTCGCTTCACTGTTAATTATAAGTTTTATTATAGCAGGCTTAAATTTAATTTAGAAACTCCTGCAAATTCCTATTTTTATCTGCTAAAATATCTGGATTTTCAAAGGTCTTTTTCGACATGATAATTTTCCTTGCAACATCTGTTTCCTTAAAAGTGTTTATCCCTAAAACTGCTATCATTTGACCCTTCTTGAAATAAAACTGCAAAAAGCCTTTTTCTATATCAATTTGACCTCTTTTAACAACGTAGTCATAACCCTTAATCATTCCCCATGAATAAATGTTGAGATTGTACATGTAAGAGAAGAAGTAAGGAAGATCATTAAAGGAAGAATTTTGTCCGGCCATGTTGGCTCCTGCGATTTTACCATGCTTAACAGCCACATCATAGTGTTCTACACGCATATGAGTCTCGTATAAAGGATGATAGAAGTTTGCTACATCACCTACTGCATATACATTCTCTTTTTTTGTTCTTAGAAATTCATCAACCATTATTCCATTGTTAACATCCAGACCTGCTTTTTCTGCCAAATCAGTACTTACCTTTATTCCAATACCAACAACAAACATATCTGCAGTAATTTCTTCACCTGTTTCAGTTTCAATACCTACAACTTCTGCGATTTTAGCTTCAATCCCTTTCGGATTTTCTGAAGCTGTTATAGATTATGCAAACAATTTGAGGGATGTTGAATATGATAAGGAAGAAATTACTGCAGACATGTTTGTTGTTGGTATTGGAATAAAGGTAAGTACTCATCAACCATTATTCCATTGTTAACATCCAGACCTGCTTTTTCTGCCAAATCAGTACTTACCTTTATTCCAATACCAACAACAAACATATCTGCAGTAATTTCTTCACCTGTTTCAGTTTCAATACCTACAACTTTATCATCTTGCGATATGAATTGTTTTACTGAAGTGCCTGTAATCACATTAATTCCTGAAATCTTAAAATGTTTTTCAATGAGCTGAGCTGTTTCATCATCCAAAGCAAGAGTTAAGATATTATTAGCTTTTTCAATAATTGTGGATTCTACACCAATTTTTTTCAAAGAAGAAGCGATCTCACATCCTATAAAACCACCTCCAATTATAACTGCCTTCTTTGATCTTAGTGCTGCTTCCCTTATACCATCACAAAAAGGCTTGTTGTTTGAATTGCCACATCTGCATAGAGCAAACTTTATTTGACCATCGACTATTACTAGATTTGGCCCGTTCTTTGTTGACTTAATTAAAACTTTCCCCTTATTTTCGGAAGTCATATAAAACCTATTTTCAATGGCAAATTTAAAGATTAGATTAATCAATTTAAATGACTTTAAACACAAATAGTTAAAAATTTAGAATAATACTAATTTTATGTGGATAACTCTAACTTTGGAATAACAAAAAAAGAAAGGGATTGCTTGCTAACTATTAAAAGGATATCCTCCTCTGATTTCCCCGTTAAATTATCCGAACTTTCAAGGTCTATGAAAATTAAGCCTCCGACAGCCTTAGAATTAGTAAGCCGTTTAGAGAAAAAGGGTCTTGTAAAGAAGAATAAAGGAATGATAGTCCTTACTGAAAGAGGGAAAAAAATTTACAGAAGTATTGTCTTTATCCATAGAGTTTTCGAATACTTTCTAGTTAATTGTGGAGTAGACTTGCAAGAAGCATGCAATAAAGCAAGTAAATTCGATTATATTTTGGACGAAAAGATAGCTAGATTGATCTTCCAAAAAATAGGTCAACCAAACAAATGTCCTCATGGTAGAGAAATTCTTGAAGGTAACGGCATCATCTAAGAAATTTATTCTTTATTATTCATATTATTATTGTGGAAAGGAAAGTAGGGATAATAGGAGCAGCGTCTTCAAAGTTTGGTGTTAGAAACGATGTGAATTTTAGTGAACTTGCATTTGAAAGTTTTAAACCTGCTATAGAAGAAGCTGGTATTGATACAAAAGATATTGAGTATTTTGTAGTTTCTAATACAGGTGCATGGAGTTCCGAACAATTACCAGCAATTATAGTAGGAGAAAGCCTAAATTTGGTAGGAAAGGGGTCATTAAGAGTTGAAGCTGCCTGCGCATCGGGAAGCGCAGGAATAAAAACTGGCTATGATATGATCAAAAGCGGCAGTGCAGATGTTGTTCTTGTTTTGGGCATCGAAAAGATGAACGAATCTCAAACACCTACTGTTGTTGAACTTATAGGAAGGGCTGGCAACTATTTTTGGGAATTTGAGCACTTTGGATTAACTTTTCCTGGATATTATGCACTTTATGCAACGGCCTATTTGAACAAATATAATTCAAAAGAAGAAGATCTTTGTCATGTATCTGTAAAAAACCATTACTACGGTGCAAGGAATCCTAAAGCACATTTTCAAAGGGAAGTTACAATAGAAGAATGTATGAATTCAAAATACGTTGCTTGGCCCTTAAAGCTTTTAGATTCATCTCCAATAACAGATGGTTCTGCGAGCGTAATACTTGCAAGTGAAGACTTTATTAAAAGAAATGGTATAAAAGAACCTATATGGATAAAATCTATAGGTTATTCAACCGATACTTCAAACTTAAGTAAAAGAAGCGATTTTTTAAGTCTAAGAAGTTCTGTTGAGGCTGCAGAAATTGCATATAAAAAATCAGGGATTTCGAAGGATGAATTGCTTAGAAAAATAGATGTTGCTGAAGTCCATGATTGTTTCACGATAGCTGAAATATTAGCATATGAAGACTTAGGATTTTTCAAAAGAGGAGAAGGAATAAAAGCATTAAAGGAAGGACAAACATACACAGGAGGAAAGATTCCTGTAAACTTAAGCGGAGGTCTCAAAGCCAAGGGACACCCAATTGGTGCAACAGGTGTGTCTATGATTGTTGAATTATCGAAACAACTTAAACGCAACGTAGAAAAAGGAAGGCAAGCAGATATTAAAAATGGATTAGCATTAGCCCATAATGTAGGAGGTACAGGACATTATGCTTATGTAACAATTTTATCTTTTAGCTAAAATGTCAAGCCAAATTGAAGTTTTGGAGAAAAAGAAAAAGCAATATCCTATAATAATTGATCAGAAACGAAATGTTGCATTATGGGAATCAACTAGAGAATTGAAATTAAAGTATCTTGTAAGTGTCGAAAAGATCAAGAAGTTCTTTGAAGGTTTATTGGAAAATAAGTTGCTTGCTACAAAGTGCGAAAAATGCAATGAGATATATTTTCCACCGCAATCCTTCTGTTCAAATTGCAGATCGACTGAATTAAAATGGATTGAACTTAGTAAAGAAGGCGAGTTATTGACTTTTACAAAAATATTTGTTAAACCTTCTTCATTTTCCCACTATGAAGATTATACAATAGGAATCGTAAGGCTAAGGGAGGGAGTTAACGTCCTAGCATGGATTTCAGAAAAAAACTTGAGTAAACTAAAAATTGGAATGAAAACAAGGATAGAAACAAGAATTAGGGAACCTGAAGGATACCCCATTTATGAAATAATTCCAGAAGAGTTAGTTTCTTAAATATTTTATTTGTGGAAAAATTAAGATTTCATTTTCCACAACTATCGGGATTAGTTCATCTAAATTTATAATTCTCAAATAAGGGGAAAGTAATTCCTCTTTAGGCAACAAGTTTATATCAGTTCCTTGCGCGTAATAAGAGATTGCAGGTAAAACTATCAATTTCTTTGGGAAGTATCCGAATAAAAAGCATTTTGCTTTAACCCTTTCTCCTATTTCAGTGAAAAGAACTATTGCAGGATGTTCATGTGCCATTATTAAAAAATCAGCTTTATCTAAATTCTTTTTATCTGGCAAATCTTCTCCATGAAACATGAGGTATCTTCCAAGTAACAATTCTTGTTTTAAGACCTTAACGTTTAAAGAAATTGCATATCCATCTACATAATTATCATGATTACCCTTAACTAAGTAAATGTTTAATGATTTACTGAAAATGTTGTTTCTTAAGTGGTAAACAAAGTCAAAAAGTTCATCTATCTCAGCTTGGTCAACTTCATCAAATTCATTTTTTATGTCACCAAGAACTATTACATTTTTTATTTTATCTTTACCTATTTTATTCGAAAAATTCTCAATTTGTTCGATGATGAATTTAAAATTCAATTTTGGAAGAAATACACCGTTTTTTGCTGAAACGCTTTCATAACCTAAATGCAAATCACTTAAAACTAATGAATCTAAAGATTGTATGTATAGTAAATAGCAATTTTTAACTAATACAATATCGTCATCAATTATTAATACATCATCGTTTACCCTTCTAAAAATTTTACTTTTGAGCAAATTCTACAAATCTTATTAGGTCTTCCTCTTTAATATTCAACTTTTTCATTATCGCTTCATGTAATTCTTTTAATTTTTTCCTCCTTTCTTTCATCATAACTATATCGGCTTCTCCAAATACCAACATTGTATGCGAGAATGGAGATGGGATGGGAAATTCCTTTATTATATACTTGATTTCTCCACTCTTTATTCTTTTCAATATTTCTTTAGCCTTTGGAACATCCATCACATCTTCCATTATTTCCCTCAGCGTCTCTTCAATTATAGGAAAGTTAGGATCGATCTTTTCAAGAGCTTCAAGTATTGTTTGAGAATTCAATTGTTGCTTATTAACACTTATTTTGTACCCTTTATAATTTCTTAAAACCAGAAAACTCCTTGTTGAATTATGCCTAAATTTTCTTTTCATTATTTCAGTATACCTTAAATGATTCTTTAGCAGTTCTTCAACATTTTCGTTACATGCTTCATTGATAATATCTGATATTGATTTTTCATCCAATTTATTATATATCTCAACAGGTAGCGAAAGAACAAACCCATTATCGCTTATCATAATAGCAACGTCTTTCTCATATTTTCTTACAATTAAAATTGCGAGAATTCTTGAAAGAGCATCGTTTGTTCTTCTTCCTACTAAGCTGTGGAATATAAGAAGTTTTCTGCCTTCAAAGTCTTGAGTTTTCTCGATGAGGAGTAGTTTATCATTGGGTATTACTTTTGAATACATATACTGTTCAATAAAGTATCTGTACATTGCTTTCTTAGATTTCGAGTCCGCAGGGAGTTCATTTATTAAATCTTTGAAATCTTCTCCGTTCCTAAGTCTTTCAAAAACTTTTCTTCTAAGTTCACCAATTCTCATTGCTAAGTCGAAGTTCAATGGCAGCATTTCAGAGAACCAAGGAGGTATTGTTGGAGCTAAGTTCTCAACCCTTTCAACATAGCATCTCATGTTCTTTGCATAGCTAAACATGTAAGTTTTTCCTCCTAATACAAAGACATCCCCTTTTTTGAGCCTCATCAGAAATTCTTCTTCAATGTTGCCTATCCACTTCTTTTCTGGTAACAAGAAAACGTCTATAGCAACCTCATCTGGTATAGTTCCAATATTAAGCATGTAAATTGTTCTTATGTATTTACCTCTTCTTCCAAACATTTGATCTGATTCATCGTACCAAATTTTCCCATAAACTTTCCTATCCTTAAGTTCTACGTAATGCCCTGCAAGGTATTTCAAAACTTTTATAAAAGATTCCTTAGGTAAATCCTTATAAGGATAGGCTCTTCTTATAACTTTAAAGGCTTCATCAACATTCCATTTTTTATTTATTGCCATACCTACTGTATGCTGGGCCAATATATCAAGACAGTTTCTTGGAACGTTAAAACTATCTAATAATCTTTTCTTTGCATAGTAAAGCATGACTGAACATTCTACAAGATCATCCCTATTCATTACAATTATCCTTCCAACTGAAACATCGCCAAATCTATGTCCGCTTCTTCCAATCCTTTGGATTGCTCTTGTTATCGATTTTGGAGAACCCAATTGAACAACTGTGCTAATATATCCAATATCTATTCCAAGTTCCAAGCTTGTAGAACACACGATCGCTTTAAGTTCTCCTCTTTTAAGTCTTTCTTCAACTTCCAGCCTAACTTCTCTAGAAATAGATCCATGGTGCGCAGCTATGTCATCATCTGTATATCCAAATCTTTTCTTAAGATTAAAAACAACTCTTTCTGTTCCACTTCTTGTATTGGTAAATATTAGGGTAGTTTTATTCTTTTTTATTATTCTATTCAATAACTTATAAGTTTCTTCTTCAACTTTCTCTTCATGTGTATAAATGTGATCATCAACAGGACTCAACACTTTTAGATCATATCCCTTTTCCCATGATACATCAACTATGTAACAATCTCTAAATTCTCCGTTATCTTTTAATCCTACAAGAAATTTCGCAGCTTCTTCAAGTGGATGTAAAGTAGCCCCTAAACCTATCCTGACAAATTCTTTGTTAGCTAATTCAACAAGCCTTTCAACTGAAAGTGTTAAATGTACACCTCTTTTATTGTTAGCTAATTCATGTATTTCATCGATTATAAGATATTCAATACTTTTCAATTTTTCTGAAAACTTTGGAGAATTTAACATTATAGCTAGTGATTCTGGAGTTGTTATGAGCAAATGTGGAGGTTCTCTAAGTTGCTTTTGCTTCTCATGAGGTGCGACATCCCCTGTTCTTACTGCTATTCTTATAGGTTTTGCTTCAGGAAAATCTTTTTTTATCTTCTCGTATATCTCCTGTAGAGGAATTTCTAGATTTTTCTTTATATCGTTGTTTAAAGCCTTTAGTGGTGACACATAAATGCAATATACTTCATCTTTAAGTTGACCTTTTGTAGATAAATCAAAAAGATAAGAAATAATTGAGAGAAATCCTGATAAGGTCTTGCCTGAACCGGTGGGAGCTGTTATCAATACATTCTTCTTTTCTGAAATAAGCTTAAAAGAATAATACTGAGGAGGAGTAAGCTCTTTAAAATTATTTTCAAACCAATCTCTCACATATTTGTTTAAGCATGAGAGACTTTCTTCTTTTGTGAAAGGCTTCAAAGGATAGTAAAACATTTACAAATTTATTTCTATCTGTGAAAAGCTCTATTTATGTTTTTATTCTTTATGAAACGTAAATTTAGCAATGAAAGAAGTTGATAATCTTATTATTGGCGGAGGACTTGCAGGGGGCTATGCTGCTATAACTTTAAGACAAAATGATAAAAACTCAAGTATAACTTTAGTAACTGATGAAAGACACCTTCCTTATGATCGAGTACCGCTTTCTAAGGAATATCTTCAAGGAAAAGTGAAATTGGAGAGCTTGTATATAAGGAAGCCGGATTTCTATACAAAGAATAATATAGAAATAATTACTGGAAGAAGGGTAGTAAACTTGGATTTAAACAATAATATAGCCGTGCTAGATGAT
>AQVQ01000050.1 GCA_000375685.1 crenarchaeote SCGC AAA261-N23 | reverse complement strand
TTTTAACAGCGTCCTTTTTTACTTCAATTAAATTTTTAACTATCACATCTCCCTTAGAATTTTCATTAATTTCATTTTCTATAGCTTTAAGATCAACTTTCCTTTTCAAAGGTCTTACAACTTCTACTATGAAAGGTCTTCCTGTATCTAAAGTTAGAACGTCTCCATCCTCTCTTCCTGCTGCATGAAAAACTGCATTCTGTGCTTGAAAAGCCTTAGAAAAGTAAGGTAGTATATAGCTTTCAACTGAAGGAACCTTGTCATAGCCCGTGTAATTACATTCAGCACAACCTTTTCCATAACATGAATAGCAATAGCTTCTTGTTTGATAGATGCCTCTGCGATTCTTTATGTATCTTCCATATATGTAAAGATTCTGCGGAATTATTTCTACTTGTGAACTTTGAATATCGTAAGAAATTAACAAATGATAATTTTGTGAATCAAATTTTTTGCCTATTTTTTTAGCTATGTATTTTGGAAATATTCTATTGAAAGTAGGCTTAATAGATTCTCCAGTTTCTATGCTATATTTTATCCTTATTTCATCTTCCCTTTCTATCAGTTTCTTTGGTACTTTTAAGCTAGTATAAAGGCTTTCAAATTCATAACTTTTAAGTTTCTCTAATAAATTTGGTACGATTCTTTTAAAACTTATAAAAGCATTGTTGCATAAATAACAATTAGATTTGCTTTGGAATTTTGTTTTTTGAGATTTGAGAAATTCCTTTTTAATAAAGATCCCCAATCTAATTAAGTTACTGGGCTTTTCATAGAATAACCTGCCTAGACATAAAGCACATATATTATAAAATTTAAGAATTTCAAAAGCCTTTCTCAAAACTTCTTCCTTCATCTAGTCGGAAAAGAGAAACCAAATCTCTTGAATCTCTTAATGTTCCTCTTTATCATAAAATAACTTTCTATAAGTCTTTCAACCTCCTTTATATCAACACCAGAACCCCTTGCTATTCTTCTTGCTCTAGATTTATCAATTATCTTAGGATCCTTTATTTCCTCAGACCTCATGGAATTTATTATAGCTTCCCATTTCTTCAAACTTTCTTCTGCAGTTTTGAGCATCTCTTCAGGTAAATTAACGTTAAAGCCTGGAATAAGGCTTAAAAGCTTACCAAGGGGGCCTGCTTTTCTAAATTCCTTTATTTGCATAACCATTTCCTTTATCGTAAACTCTCCGGATAAGAACTTTTCTTTAGTTATTTCCTCCTTTATTTGAGCTTCTTCAATTCTTTTTGCTAAAGCTTCTAAGTCTCCCATTCCAAGAAGTCTGTTTACGAAGCTTACTGGATTAAAAAGTTCAAATTCTTCAATTCCTTCTCCCGTTCCTATAAAGCTTATTTTTGCATTGGTTGCTTTAGCTGCACTTATAGCTCCTCCTCCTTTAGCTGATCCATCTAATTTTGTTACAATTATACTTCCAATTTTTGTGCTTTCATTGAAAGCTTTAGCTTGATTATAGGCAGATTGGCCTATAGTCCCATCTATTACAAGCATCACATGATCCGGATTTATTTTACTTGAAAGTAACTTCATTTCTTCCATCAAATTCTTTTCATCCTTATGCCTCCCTGCAGTATCTATGATAATTATATTGCAATTTTTACTCTCAAGATACTTTATTCCATCAATAACTATCTTTACAGGATCCTTTTCATTTAAGTCTCCGTAGAATTCTACTTGAACTTTTTCAGCAAGCTGCTTAAGTTGATAATATGCTCCTAGCCTGTAAGTATCTGCACAAATCAATCCTGGATTATATCCCCTTATTTTAAAATATCTAGCTAGCTTTGCTGCTGTAGTTGTTTTTCCTGAACCTTGAATTCCTACAAGCATTATGATATTCCTTCTTGATGGATCAAAATTGATAATATAAGGCTTGCTTCCTCCGAGTATTTCTATCAAGCTGTCATAAAGTTCTTTTAAAATGATATCTTTCCTTGTAAATCCTGGAGGAGGATTTTCCTTTGATGCTTTTTCAAGCCTTTTGCTTATATCTAGAACAATGTTCAAATTTACATCCGCTTTTATAAGAATCCTTTGTATATCCCTTATAAATTCCTTAATCGAGGCCTCATCTCCTGTACTCCCTTTGAGCTTATTTATTGCATTTATTAATGATTGCGATATTTCCTTCAAAAAGCTCATTTTGTATTACTTCTTAAACTTGCTATAAAATCATCGATCTTATTTTTTAAATTATTATCATACTTCACAACAAAAACAGGACGATTACCTTTAACTCTTGAGAGAGCTTCTAAGAATTTTGCCTTTTTAATACCCCTTTCATATAAACCACCAGTTTCTTTTATGCAAAGATTCATAGGATTCATTTTAATGTTGCAATTCCTAAGAAAATTTATAAAGTCTAGATAAAGCTGAACATTTGACCAATCTATGTTGTTTTCTTCACAAACATTAATCCAAATATCAACCGTATTATGATATAAGATATCTTGCCTGAAGCTTTTTTGAATCATTTTTATCTAACATTGTTTTTTATTTTTTATAAAAGATAAATTTATGGGCCCATAGCTTAGCGGATCAAAGCGTCAGCCTTCGGAGCTGAAGATCGTGGGTTCAAATCCCACTGGGCCCGTTGCTAAACTCTATTTACAACGATCATTAACTTCCTCATGGTTAAGAATAAAGCAATGAATCATCTATTTCCTTTTCAAATTCAAGAAGAAGAATGTAAGTTTTTTCATCATATTTCGTAAAAACCATCATCTTTTTAACAGCGTCCTTTTTTACTTCAATTAAATTTTTAACTATCACATCTCCCTTAGAATTTTCATTAATTTCATTTTCTATAGCTTTAAGATCAACTTTCCTTTTCAAAGGTCTTACAACTTCTACTATGAAAGGTCTTCCTGTATCTAAAGTTAGAACGTCTCCATCCTCTCTTCCTGCTGCATGAAAAACTGCATTCTGTGCTTGAAAAGCCTTAGAAAAGTAAGGTAGTATATAGCTTTCAACTGAAGGAACCTTGTCATAGCCCGTGTAATTACATTCAGCACAACCTTTTCCATAACATGAATAGCAATAGCTTCTTGTTTGATAGATGCCTCTGCGATTCTTTATGTATCTTCCATATATGTAAAGATTCTGCGGAATTATTTCTACTTGTGAACTTTGAATATCGTAAGAAATTAACAAATGATAATTTTGTGAATCAAATTTTTTGCCTATTTTTTTAGCTATGTATTTTGGAAATATTCTATTGAAAGTAGGCTTAATAGATTCTCCAGTTTCTATGCTATATTTTATCCTTATTTCATCTTCCCTTTCTATCAGTTTCTTTGGTACTTTTAAGCTAGTATAAAGGCTTTCAAATTCATAACTTTTAAGTTTCTCTAATAAATTTGGTACGATTCTTTTAAAACTTATAAAAGCATTGTTGCATAAATAACAATTAGATTTGCTTTGGAATTTTGTTTTTTGAGATTTGAGAAATTCCTTTTTAATAAAGATCCCCAATCTAATTAAGTTACTGGGCTTTTCATAGAATAACCTGCCTAGACATAAAGCACATATATTATAAAATTTAAGAATTTCAAAAGCCTTTCTCAAAACTTCTTCCTTCATCTAGTCGGAAAAGAGAAACCAAATCTCTTGAATCTCTTAATGTTCCTCTTTATCATAAAATAACTTTCTATAAGTCTTTCAACCTCCTTTATATCAACACCAGAACCCCTTGCTATTCTTCTTGCTCTAGATTTATCAATTATCTTAGGATCCTTTATTTCCTCAGACCTCATGGAATTTATTATAGCTTCCCATTTCTTCAAACTTTCTTCTGCAGTTTTGAGCATCTCTTCAGGTAAATTAACGTTAAAGCCTGGAATAAGGCTTAAAAGCTTACCAAGGGGGCCTGCTTTTCTAAATTCCTTTATTTGCATAACCATTTCCTTTATCGTAAACTCTCCGGATAAGAACTTTTCTTTAGTTATTTCCTCCTTTATTTGAGCTTCTTCAATTCTTTTTGCTAAAGCTTCTAAGTCTCCCATTCCAAGAAGTCTGTTTACGAAGCTTACTGGATTAAAAAGTTCAAATTCTTCAATTCCTTCTCCCGTTCCTATAAAGCTTATTTTTGCATTGGTTGCTTTAGCTGCACTTATAGCTCCTCCTCCTTTAGCTGATCCATCTAATTTTGTTACAATTATACTTCCAATTTTTGTGCTTTCATTGAAAGCTTTAGCTTGATTATAGGCAGATTGGCCTATAGTCCCATCTATTACAAGCATCACATGATCCGGATTTATTTTACTTGAAAGTAACTTCATTTCTTCCATCAAATTCTTTTCATCCTTATGCCTCCCTGCAGTATCTATGATAATTATATTGCAATTTTTACTCTCAAGATACTTTATTCCATCAATAACTATCTTTACAGGATCCTTTTCATTTAAGTCTCCGTAGAATTCTACTTGAACTTTTTCAGCAAGCTGCTTAAGTTGATAATATGCTCCTAGCCTGTAAGTATCTGCACAAATCAATCCTGGATTATATCCCCTTATTTTAAAATATCTAGCTAGCTTTGCTGCTGTAGTTGTTTTTCCTGAACCTTGAATTCCTACAAGCATTATGATATTCCTTCTTGATGGATCAAAATTGATAATATAAGGCTTGCTTCCTCCGAGTATTTCTATCAAGCTGTCATAAAGTTCTTTTAAAATGATATCTTTCCTTGTAAATCCTGGAGGAGGATTTTCCTTTGATGCTTTTTCAAGCCTTTTGCTTATATCTAGAACAATGTTCAAATTTACATCCGCTTTTATAAGAATCCTTTGTATATCCCTTATAAATTCCTTAATCGAGGCCTCATCTCCTGTACTCCCTTTGAGCTTATTTATTGCATTTATTAATGATTGCGATATTTCCTTCAAAAAGCTCATTTTGTATTACTTCTTAAACTTGCTATAAAATCATCGATCTTATTTTTTAAATTATTATCATACTTCACAACAAAAACAGGACGATTACCTTTAACTCTTGAGAGAGCTTCTAAGAATTTTGCCTTTTTAATACCCCTTTCATATAAACCACCAGTTTCTTTTATGCAAAGATTCATAGGATTCATTTTAATGTTGCAATTCCTAAGAAAATTTATAAAGTCTAGATAAAGCTGAACATTTGACCAATCTATGTTGTTTTCTTCACAAACATTAATCCAAATATCAACCGTATTATGATATAAGATATCTTGCCTGAAGCTTTTTTGAATCATTTTTATCTAACATTGTTTTTTATTTTTTATAAAAGATAAATTTATGGGCCCATAGCTTAGCGGATCAAAGCGTCAGCCTTCGGAGCTGAAGATCGTGGGTTCAAATCCCACTGGGCCCGTTGCTAAACTCTATTTACAACGATCATTAACTTCCTCATGGTTAAGAATAAAGCAATAACAATTAAGCGGAAAGTCCATTCCTTTTAGGTATTAGAGAAACATCATAACTCGCTTATAAGAAAGCTTATTATAAAAAGAAAGAGTGATTAATTATGCTTAAAGAAATAAGGGAAAAGATAAAAGACATTAACGAGAAAATAATTTCGCATGCTTTATTCAAGGATTTAGAGAAACTGAAAAACTTTTATGATCAACAATGGTACATTGTTAACTATGATTTAAGATCTCTAGCAATCATGCTTTCAAGGGCTAAAGAACAGGATGAAATAGATTTCTTCTTAAATGCTTTAATTGGAGACTATGAAGCACTAAAAATATTAAGGGAAGTTGCTGAGAAAAAAAGAGAACCGTTACCTAGTGTTGTTTCATATACCCATTATCTTGCGTGGTTAGCAAACTATGCTAATCCTGGTGAGCAAATTTTGGCCTTAGTTGTTAATCTACCAGTATGGTCTAAAAAATGTGAAGAACTTTTAAAAATTTTCAAGGATAAATATGATGTAAGATTCTTGGAGCTTTTTGCAAATTCAAAGATTGAAGAGGATAAAGCTGAAAGAATAATAGAAAGATATGAAGGAAATCACTTGCAAATAGCTAAAATGATCCAATATTATGAATTAAAATTTTGGGAATCGATTTAATTCAGATCTTCTCTTCTTCATCATAACTCAGAAGCTGCTCGCATCATCATCTTGAAAGATATATTTAATATTCCTTATTAATTTTATAATGGCTAGAAATCTTATAATAATAGGTTCAGGACCTTCAGGATACACAGCTGCTATATACGCTGCAAGAGCTTTACTTAACCCCTTAGTTATTGCAGGATATCAGCCTGGAGGACAGCTTATGTTAACTACTTTGGTGGAGAACTTTCCAGGATTTTCGAAAGGAATACTTGGACCTGAACTTATGATGGAAATGAGAAAACAGGCTGAAAATTTAGGTGCAGAGATAATAGATAGAGATGCCACAAAGGTTGACTTTAAAAGTAGACCTTTCAAAATTTGGGTTGAAGATGAATTATATGAAGCATGGTCTGTAATAATAGCTACGGGTGCAAGACCAAGATGGTTAGGAGTAAAAGGGGAAAAAGAATTTGTTGGTAGAGGAGTTTCAACATGTGCACCATGCGATGCTCCTTTCTTTAAAAATAGAAACGTGATTGTAGTAGGTGGAGGAGATAGTGCAATGGAGGAAGCAATGGAGCTGAGCAAGCATGCAAATTCTGTAACCATTGTTCATAGAAGAGATCAATTCAGAGCTAGTAAAATATTGCAAGAAAGAGTGTTTAAGAATCCTAAAATAAACATTAAATGGTCACACATAGTAACAGAGATAGTAGGGGATAAAACAGTTCAAGGTGTATATTTAAGGAATTTGAAAACAAACGAAGATTATTTTTTCAAATGTGACGGAGTTTTTCTTGCAATCGGTCATGAACCTAATACTGAAATTTTTAGAGGACAGGTTGAAATGGATGAAAAAGGCTACATAATTGCAAAGGAATACACAAAAACAAGCGTAGAAGGTGTATTTGTTGCAGGCGAAGCAACTGATTATAAGTATAGGCAAGCTATTTCAGCCGCAGGCGATGGGTGTAAGGCTGCACTTGACGCGATAAACTTTATAGAGGATTTAAAAGCTAAAGGATTAATAACTGAGTAAATTGAGAAAGGCAATACTCGTAGATATAGATGATTGCATTCTAGATATAACTGTAAGAAAAGCTAAAATTTTTTCGTTAATTCTAGGTAAAAGATTTAAAAGAGAACAAGTAATAGGGAAAAAGGTTGTGGAGTTTTTAAGAGAGCATGTAAATGAGAATGAAATTCTTGAATACAGAAAAAGGTTTTGGGAAATTGCTTTTTGCATAGATCCATTGGGAATAGAACTATTAAAACATGATAAACCTGTTCCATATTCAAGAGTTGTTCTTAAAAGACTTAGCAAATATTTTGAAATAATTTACATTACGAATAGATTGGAGAGTATGAAAGATATTACTATAAACGAACTTAAAAGATATAATTTTCCAAATTACTACAAAGCATACTTTGCTTCAGATTCATACATGCTTAAAGATATAAAAATAACAAGAAGCGATACATTATCAAAACTTCCAAAAGAATTTGATTATATTTGTGTGATTGATGAAATAAAGTATCTTGAGAGTAAAAATTGCAATATAATTATCATAGATACTGCAGGGAGGCATAAGGATGAAAAGAATTTGATGGAAGAAATGAAGT
>AQVQ01000049.1 GCA_000375685.1 crenarchaeote SCGC AAA261-N23 | reverse complement strand
CAAAAGAAATTTCAAATGCTTTAAATAAAATCAGAAATGAAATGCTTGTAATTCAAGAGGTTGACAAGAATTTAAATGATAAGATAAACGATAATACAAAAAGAATTAAAGATTTGGAGGAAAGAATAGTAGCTTTGGAAAAGCTTGTTATTGAAATATCTTCTCTTAAGAAAAAATAGTTAACTTTCTTCTCTTATTTTCTTTGCCAACTCTTCAACTATTTGAACCCTTGTTTTACCCTCAACTGAAATGCCTCTTCTTCTTGCAGCTTCGATTAAAGGATCTTCTTCATACTTTTGAGTGGGTTGCTGTTGAGTATATGACTGTTGCTGTGTTGTTTGCTGAGGAGGAGATTTGGTTTGGTAGTCTGTTTCACTCATTGCTTTTCTAAATTCTCTTATAGCTTCTCCAAAATTTTTTGCAATATCCTTTACTCTACTTGATCCAAACAGTATTAACAGTATAAATATCAACAATATTAAAGTAGGTATGTCAAAGGCATTCTGTAAGTAAATCATGTCTATAAATTCAATATATACAACAAACTAATATTTTTTAAGAATGGAGTCAAGCTATTTTTGGGAAGAATTAGGCAAATTACTTAAAGTCCTTAGGAAGATAATTGTTCTTTTGATAATACTCTTTGCTATATTTTTAATTATTCCTAGTCCTGAAGTTTTTAACTCAGGAAATCAAAACATATTCTTTTATGACCTCTTTATATTTTGGCTTTTAAGACAGGCTGAACAAAGTTATTTACCACTAGGAACACAGCTATTTGCTCCCACTATTACTGCACCTCTTTTTGCTATTCTATACTTAGATTTTCTTCTATCTTTAGCCGTAACAATACCTTATGCTAGTTTTGAAATTTATCGCTACATTGCTCCTGCTCTTTATAAAAGAGAAAGAATAGTTGTAAAAAAGTATATTATACCTTTCTCATTCCTATATATTTCAGGCTTCTTTTTTACGATTTTTGTAATATTGCCCTTAACATTTAAAATGCTATTGTATTGGTATCCTGTTTTAGGTATTGCTCCGCTTGTTAGTATATCAAGCTTTATTTATATAATCGTAATTCTTCCTTTACTTGGAGGCTTGTTATTTTGCATTCCTATATTTTTGCTTCCTCTGATCGAAATAGGAGTGCTTAAGACAAAGACCTTAACAAAAAACAGATTATTAATTTACTTAGTGATTGCTTTTATTGCAGGATTAATAAGTCCTGACCCAACAATGTTAAGCGTTATTCCTGTTCTCATTCCAATATATGCTCTATATGAAACAACGGTAATATTGGGCAAAAGAATAGAAAGGAAGAGATTAATCTTTAACAGAGAGTAAAACTCTTCCTAAAGTTGATTTATTGAGCATTGCTTCATGAGCTTTCTCAGCTTTACTTAAAGGGAATCTTGAATCAATGATAGGTTTAATTTTTCCTTCAGCTGTAAGCCTTAAGGCTTCATAAACATCTAGCTTTCTTGAACTGTAGTTTCCTATTACATTAACCTCCCTTAAAATCAAAGAACCTAAAGCAAAATTAACTGCCTGTGCATTTACATTTCCTATTACTATGACCTTCCCTCCCCACCTTACACTTTTGAAACTTTGATCAAAGGTTGGCTGGCCTACGGTTTCTATTACGACATCTGCACCTTCTTTATTTGTAAGATTCTTAACTTCATCAGAAAATTTTTCTTTGGCAACGATTATATCGTCGCATCCTACTTCAGATATTTTTTTAGCTTTCCATTCCGAAGATGTTACAGCAATAACCCTTGCACCATATGCTTTGGCTATCTGAATTGCATGTATTCCAACCCCACCTCCAGCACCTGTTACAACAACGTTGTCATTCTCTTTTACATTATCCTTTATTGCATGAACAAGCATACCTGTTACGCACGATGCTATTACAGCTCCTTCAATGGGTACTTTTTCAGGAACTAGTATCAAACTTTTTTCGTTTAATAAAACATACTCAGCATAACCTCCGTTTAAGTCTTCACCGTAGGTTAACCTGTTTCTGCAAATGTTTTCCATTCCCTTTTTGCAGTACTTGCAAGTTCCATCAGGAATGTATATTAAAGAACAAACATAGTCGCCTATTTGAAAATCCTTAACTTCTTTACCTTTTAAAACGATTCTACCAGCAATTTCATGACCCAATATGATTGGAATCTTGACTCTTGGTTGAAATCCTTTAGCTGTTAATATATCTCTGAAACAGACACCTGCATATTCCTGCTTTATTATAACATCATTAGGACCTATTTCCTTAGGTTCCTCTTCTTCCTTATATACTAATGGTTGATTAAATCCTGTAAGTAAAACTGCTTTCAAGGTTATTATTAATTATACTTTCATTTATAAGTAAGTTTCTATCAATTCAATCAATTCTTTAAAGTTTTTCTCACTTTTTTCCCTTTTATAATTGGAAAGAACTTCTATCAAATATGAATAAAATTCATTATCATTTATTAATGACTTAATTCTTCTGTTTACAAAAAACAAATATGAAAGAATGCTTGTAACGTTCTTGCAATTCCTTTTTTTACTTGAAGACTCAAAATCTATTATCTTTGCTTCAAGATTCTTTGTTATAATTACATGTTTCATAGGTCTTGAAAGTTCCCCATGATCTATTCCAATTTTATCTAAAATTCTGCATTGATTCAATAGACCCTTGATTACATTCTTAATCAAAGATATTTTAGATTCCTCAATGAAATTATCTATGTAAATTCCTTCAATGTATTCAAGAACAAGAAAATATTTTGAGTAAGAATACAATTTTGGTCCTATTCCGTATTGATTAACTGCTCTTAAAATGTTTGCTTCATGCAACAAGGTCTTTCTGGAAGAATCTGTTCTAATTATTTTTATCGCTACTTCCTTTTCATCGAATTTGCCCTTAATTACTATTGAATTTGTTCCTTTTCCAAGAATTCTGAAACCTTCAATTTCATATTTCCCAAAACTAATTAGACTTTTTACTCCAGCTTTAATCAACTTTAGCTCAATTCTTTTTGCCAACTCAGGAGAGAAATTAGGATAGCAAAGGATTCTTTTATTCTCAAGATTTTTCAACATTTATTTCATATTTTTTAATAAGTTCTTTCCTAAGCCACCAAAGATTTTTGAAAGCTAAATCTGAAATAGCTTTTCTTAATTCACCTTCAACATTTTCATCTATCTCAATAAGCTTAGAATTCAAAATGAACTTTGCAAGATCCTTTGGAAGAGATTCGCTTTTTAGCCAAATCTTTATTGCTTCTTCTATGTTCTTTATTTTTCTTGGAGTATAAGCATAGATTCTGTTATCTTTGATGTAAATTACATCGTTTTCATGGACTTCAAGAAACTTTCTTAAATTGTTTATTTCCTTCAAAGGAGGACCTATAAGATTCCTTAAATTAGGAAGACTATCATGCGATAACTCAATGATTATTGAAGCAAAGCTGTTTTCATCTGAATAACTCATCGAATCAATTACATTAAATTCATTGTTTAAAAGAAAGTTTATTAAGCTTCTTCTGGCCCTTTCTATTTCTCCCCAGAAAATATCTGGAGCAATTTTTGGGTAATCAAAAAGGATTGCAAATGCTTTTGAACCCCTTTCTTTAAAGGCTTTTATTGCGGGATTTAAATCATAGGAATACTTCCTTCCAAGGAAGAAATCAATCGAGGGCTTTTTTAAAAACATACTACATCCTAACTTGAATATCCCCATTTTCCTAAAAGCTGCTGCAACATTTCTTTTTTTGTCAACAGGATCAACAACCACTAGCTCAGAAGGCTCAAGCTTCCAATCTCCTATTACGGTTTTGTAGGGAATCCAGTTTATAGCATTCTTTACAAGGTTTATGAAAGTGCCGTAATGAATTATTAAAAGCTCACATAGATATCCTGAGAAACCGCCTACTTTTATTTCAGCACCGTATATATCGAGAGTCTTGACAAACTTTTTGAAAATTCTAATCTCAGTCTTTAATTCTTCATTCAGAACTTTTTTAAGATAGTTTGTATGCAATCTCGTTCTATCTACTGCCGTTTGTATTTTTTCACCCTCATTTATTAAAACTGCAGGAACTATGTCAAACTGATAGCCTTTATAAACAACCGTAATAAAAGGATGCTCTGCATATCTTTCAATATGATTAGGAAAGGTTTCCTTTGCAATCTTAAGCCCATTTTCTATAGCTTTTTCCTTGCCTTCTTTACTGAAGATGAAGATGTCAATATCTTTATCCTCTTTAAGCCATGTATCATGTGCAAAGGATCCATGAAGCTCGATTATTGCATTAATTCCAAGGCTTTCCTTTGTTTTCTCAAGCTTTTCGATTACCTCATTAATAATCCTGTTTGTATTTTCATATTCCTCCTTAGGGATATGGACAAGCTTTCTTGCTTTTTCTACAATTTCTTCTAAACTCATATTTCATAGACTTCTATGTTGCTATAAATTGGTCCTTTAGGAGTTAAAATGCTTTGCTTTAAGCAAAAGCTTTTTACTTCAAATGAACCAAAGTCCTCGTTTAAATATTCGTTTATTATTTTTATTACTTCCTTTATGTTTTCCCTAAACTTTACTCTTGCCAAAGTTACATGCGGATGAAATTCCTTGTCTTCCTCAAATCTTAATCCTTCATTTTTTATTGAATCGTTTACAAGATTGTAAAGTGTTATCAGTTCTTGGAAGCCTTCCTTTATTCCAGCCCAAATAACCCTTGGATTGTTTATCTTCGGAAAAGCACCCAATCCATATACATGAACGTTGAACTTCATGAATTTAACTTTCTTTAATGCAATTTTTAGCTCTTCAACAAAACTTTCATTTATTTCTCCTAGAAATTTTAATGTGATGTGCAAATTTTCCCTTTCAACTGGCTTTACCCCTCTCAAATTTAACATGCTCGCAACATTGTTAAGTCTTTCAATTATCTTATCATCGCTTATATCTACGGCTATAAAGCATCTCATTGATAATAGAATAAATTATTAACTTTTATTGAATTTTCTTATTGGTATGAAAATAATATGCATAGCTGGAATGCCATTATCTGGAAAAACGACTGCAGCGAATTTTTTGAATGAAATAGGATACAGTGTAGTTAGCATGGGAGATATTATAAGGAATCTTTATAAAAAAGAAAATTCCTTCAAAGGTGGTCTTGAAGAATACATAATATTTAAAAGAAAAGAAATGGGAAATGATTACTTTGCAAGAATGTGCAAAGAATACATAAAAAGAATCAAGGATGTTGCAATAATCGACGGTGTGAGAAGTTTAGAAGAAGCTGAATATTTTAAAGATTTTGGAGAAGTATACATAGTTGCAATACATGCTTCTCCTTCAACAAGATTTAAGAGAGCTTTAAAGAGAAAAAGGGAAGACGATCCTGAAAGTTATGAGGAATTTAAGAAAAGGGATTTAAGGGAACTAGGCTTTGGATTGGGAAATTTAATTTCATTAGCTGATTACATGTTAGTTAATGAATACGATAAAGATTATTTAAGGGATAATATAATTAAAGTGGTTGAAAAAATTTTGAATGAGAATAGAAGTAACGGTTGAAATTAGGAATACTGAAGATGAGAGAAAGGTGATGAATGCATTGAGTAATGTTTTTTCCTACAGTAAAATATCGAAGGTTAATAATTTAGGAAGAACTTTTTTAATCGCAGAATCAAACAATCTTTTAAGTTTAGAAAAAATTTCAAATCTTATAAAGAATTCAAGGATTGAACTTTCTGCAAGATCAATTCTTCAAAAATCTATAAAGAATGGTGTTATGAAGTTTAGTTTAAACAAACAAGCTGCTTATATGAACAGAATTTCTTTCTGCACTGTTGAAAATGAATCTGCTTTAGGACCTATAGATTTTAGAATAATCTGTGAAGATTATCAAAGACTTATAGATTTCCTTGCTCCTTTGCCAAAGAAAATTATTTCAAAACAAAATCGAAGAGATCATAAGCAAGAAATGTATTAGGAAATATTTCTTTACTTTCTACTAACAACTGTTCACCTTTTTCATATCTTGCACTTATATGTGTTAAAATTAAGTTCTTAACTTTCGCTTCTTTGGCTATTCTAGCTGCATCCTTTGCTGTTGAATGTCTATATTCTCTAGCCTTTGATTCTTCATCTTCTCCAAAGGTTGCTTCATGAATTAAAACATCTGCATCCATTGAAAATTTGATCAAAGATTCTGAAGGAGCTGCGTCTCCAGAATATACAATTATCTTACCTTTGACAGGTTCACCTAAAACATCCGATGGTTTTATTATTCTGCCATCTTTCAATTTAACTTCTTTTCCCATTTTCAATTCCCTTAGAAAAGGTCCCCTTGGAATTTTGAGTTCTTCAAGTTTTTCCTTAAGAATTTTTGGCGGCCTATCCTTCTCCTTTATTTTATATGCATAAGCTAATACACTATGCTTTACCTTTGCTGCATAAACTTCATAATCTTCTGTTTCAAAAACTTTTCCTTCATCTATTTCAAAGACCTTCAGATTAAACCTTCTGTAAGGTTTTAAAAATTCATCGAGAAAATCAAGGAATTTTTTTATTCCTTTAGGTCCGTATATATTTAGATCTTGTGTTCTCATATCTAATCCCATGCTCCATATTACCCCTGGCAATCCAAAGAAATGGTCTCCATGCAAATGTGTTATTAGAATATTTTTTATTCTATTAGGATTTATTCCTGCTATAATCATTTGCCTCTGTGTCCCTTCACCGCAGTCTAAAAGCAATGTTTCCTTTTGAAATTCAACAGCTATTGAAGGTAATCCTCTTAACTTCGTTGGCCTGCTAGCTGTCGTTCCTAAAAATACTATTCTTATCATGAGATATTCTTTAAAACGTAAATATATCGAAAAAGTTTTCCCCTAACTTTTTGAACATGATTAAAATCTACTTTGAAACATTCATTATCTATCCTTTTTTCAGTTGTAGCTAAAGAAATTTTCAAGCCTTTAAAACTTTCTACACATTTCAAAAACTCATTCAACAAGCTTGACTCATTCCTTCCCTTTAATGAAGCTGCAATTCCATATGGCATGTCTGTAGCTATGTATTCTATTTTTCTTAAAGGAATTTTCTCAGCATCTGCCTGTATTAAATCTGCATTGTAAACACTGAAATGTTTTAAATTCTTCAAAGCGCCTTTAACCATTTTTCTATCTATATCTATTCCTATACAATTTTCTGTAAAAAAAGAGGCCTCAATTAAAAAACCCCCTGAACCACAAAATGGATCCACAATTGTTTTATTGATTTCAACTTCTGATAAGTTAACCAAGCATCTTGCAAGTTTCGGCATCATTGAAGAAGAATGGAAGAAAGGACGTTTGCTTGGCCTTCTTGATTCGAATGCTTTATTGTTTATTCTTGAAATTAAAATTCCTAGATAAAGATATTCGTTTATAATATAGCCATAAAGCGTTGCTGTTGGATTTTTAACACTCATATTGAAGCCTAAGCTATTCAAATAACTAACTATCTTAAATCTTATTTGCGGAACTAAATTCTTGTATTTTGTTTCAAAAGAATGAATATCAACATAATAACTTTCTTCCGTGTTCAATCCTTCAAAGTTTTTCTTTTGGAAAAAATCTTCGATTTTGCCTCTGTATATTATTTTTATTGCAAGCTTTACCATTGCACATCTAAAAGTGATGTATGGACAGAAGAATTCATCCAAAATTAAAACAACCAACTGCCTCTTTTTAATTACCTCTTTAAATTCAATCCCTGATGAAATTAAAACTGATTTAAGCTCTCTTTCAGCAAGCTTTAAATCTTCACCGCTTAGAATAAAAGCAATTTCATGCATTAAAAACTAGACCATCTTTCCCTTTCAAGAATTCTTTCATCCTTTGTTTCCTTTTTCCAAATTTTGTAATGTTCTTTGCATAAATAAACACTTTTTGATTTGCTGGATAAATTCAAGGATTTAGCCAATGAAGCTCTAGAATAGGATAAGGACTTCTCTGCTTTATTATTGCATCCGATAACGCTACAGTTTACCCCTTTATTTACTTTCCCCACGCTTCTTCTTCCATTTATGCTTATGTGTCAATCTTAGTTTTTCCTTATTCAATCCCCTCATTTTCTTTCCTGCAGATGTTAAAGCCCTGAAAACTCTTTTCCTATTAGCTTGAGGCTTTAATACTTTTTTTATTTTCTTCTCAGTCAACTTTGATTTATCCAAGCTTTTCAATTTCAGGACATTTTCCTCATATTTTGTATTCCTCCTTAAATCTACTGGTATTCCGTATTTTAATGCTTCCTTTACGCTAAAGTTTGCTTCCTTTAGTTCTTCTATGCTAAACCCTTTTCCTTTTCTTATATTTCCATCCCTTGTTTTCACAATTGCAAATATTTCTTCACTCATCATTTCCTCTATAGATCCACTTCAAATCTTTATCACTCTTTAAGCTAG
>AQVQ01000048.1 GCA_000375685.1 crenarchaeote SCGC AAA261-N23 | reverse complement strand
TTTCTAAGAGAAATTTACAAATAATATTTAAGTCTTTTCATCCACCTCCTTAAAAGCAAGGCTTTCAATAGCTGTAAAATGAAACTTTAAACACCGCCAATTATCTCATAACTGCCTTTTGGTAAAGCCTTGTAAAGAAACCTCTTAGCTTCTTCAATATTTATCTTAAATTTATTTGCTAAAAACCATTTTATTACCTTTTCAATCAAATCTTCCTTCTTTAAATTGCCTGGAACTATCGTTACAAAATCCTTGAATATCTTTTGAGCTGTGAAAAAAAGGATAAATACTGAGCTCATCATCTGACACAACAATGGCGAGTCTTAAAGGTACATTGTTTATAAAGTTCTTCTTTCCATAAATCATAAAAGAGCCTTTAGCTAGATACATTCCAGAGGGGGCCTTTTTAGAGACCTGATCCTTTTTAACCCAATAAGCGTTCATCGAAGAAAATCCATATTTCCAAGCACTTGAATAAGATACTACGAACTGTGCAACTTCCAAAATTTCATCTTCGGTAATTTCTTTATTATCCTTCTTAAGAATTGCAAAAGGAGAGCCATGAATATCTGCATGGAATATCAAATCTTCCTCCCCAGCTCTTTTCTTAATTAAGGACTCATTTTGTGATGCATCTTTACCAGCAACGCATAAATGGCCATTAGAAGTTATGAACCAAAGAAAATTTTCGAACCATTTTTTACCTTTTTTCTCCTTAAGTTCAATCTTTGGTAATTCTAATTTTGGAGGACTTTCTTTTCTTATTGCCTCAATTTTTTCATCTAATTCTTCTACAGCTTTTTTTAATTTTTTTAATTCTTTATACAATTCATCCAAATTTTTCATGAAAGAAAAATGAATATATAAATTAATCAATTCTCCTTTAAAATTTACCACCATTCTTTTATCTTTTAAATCAATAGATTTTATTTCCCCAAGCTCATAATACCAATTGTTTGCTATATAATTTTTTAGTTTTTCAAAGTCTTTATTTTTTAAGTAATCATTTAATTGATTAAAAAAATTAATTAAGGATGATTGCAAATTATTCATTGAAATTATATATTCACTTATTACGTTAATTCTATTCATAATATTGGCCTTATTATCTAATAATTGCTTCAATTTAATTTCTTTTTTCTTTTCCAACTCCTTTAATTTCTTTTCTTCTTCTATTTTTTTAATATAGCCGACTATATTGAAATAATAATAGTTTACTGCTTCAGTAATTGGCTTAACGTATGAATTGTATTCGCGGAATGAAGAAAGTCTTATGTTAGATAAAGTCAGCATAAAATTATCCTTAAAATAAACGTATGCTTCCTTTGAACTCAAGTACATGTTAACAAGGTTAAGGATAATCTCTATTACTTTAATTAGATCATCCTCGCTAAATTCCCTTACTGGTTTCTCCTTAGGAAAATTTGCAATATAACAAGCCTCTTCGACAATTTCAGAAGGAATACCCAATGATTTAAGAAAGGTAGCAACAATTCCTGCTTTGGATTCTTTTATTCTACTGAGAATTTCTTTTACTGACATTTTCAATGGATTTGTTTCATGGACTAATGGTAAAACATAATTCTTACCTCTTTTAATTTCTCTCTCTTTGTATTTAGCTTCTTTAAATGCATCGATTATGATGTTTTCCTTTTCTAAAATAATATTTCCTCCTTGCATAAATTCAATGTAAAGATTGAAACCGTTTGTAAGTACTATCTTTATAAATCTATCAAAATATGGAACTGATAAATCCACTACTTTGCATCCTATAATATGCTTCCTCAAATTTTTGCTAAAATCTGTTAAAGGTGAGTGTTCAATCTCGTATTTGAGAATAAAAATCCATCCTCTTGTATCTATTAAAAGTTCATTTTTCGAGTCGCCCTTTCTTAATAGAATCGTTATTCCTGATTCAATACTGTAGATATTGTTGATGTAAGAATCTATTATTATATCTTTTATATTTTCAATTAGAGATATTATATCAAGGACGTTTAAAAATGTCTTCACGGACATCCCAAAGCAAAGATTTTAAAAATCTAAGTTATTCTGTTCAGAGCAAATTATACTATATCCGTTTCCTTTTTGGCGTAATTGCAGGTTTTTTAAGCGGATTATTGCCACCTGTTTTCTCCCCTTTATCAATTATTATATTAATATTCATTCTTTTAATATCCAACAATTTTATGAAAAGAATAATACTTAAAAATGAAGTTGATCCGCCGTTGTCCCACGGAATAGGAGTTTATATATTATCATGGATTGTCTTTTTTGGAATCAGCGCTACTTTTTTCTGGACTTATCTTTTTTAAATACTGAATTAAATCTTGAATTGCAGACTTATATCCTATAATCCATTCATCATCAAATTCATTTATCTTTACTATATCTGTATCATTGGTTCGGATTATATAATCGAATAAATTATTCGAGCCGTCCTTTCCTTTGTTTTTAAAATAATTTATAAAACCAAGTAAACATGCAAGATAACCTCTTTCAAATTGATTATTTGGCCTAAAGCTTTCTAATATAGATTCATTAGCTTCTTTTAGATTGCTAAATAAGCTATTAAGCATTCCCCTTAATTTTTGATGATTTTCATTCATGAATATTATAATAAACCTTTGTCTGTCAAAGAGAGAAAAATAACAGATTTTTTATGTTTTTCATTGTAACTTTCTATCTCACAACGAATTCTGTTGATTTCGTTTACAAGCTTCAGTTTAACATTTATTATTTCATTTACTGTTCTTCCTCCCAAAGGNCTAATAAGATCTGAACTTTTTTCATCAAACCTGACTTGATTCGAGAATACCACACAACAATTGTTCATAGAAATTTTTAAAATTTTCTTTAAAACTTCTTTAATTTCTCTCTCATATTCAGTCTCTTTTAACGCCCTTAAATGTGTAGTTAAGGTATCTATCAATAACAGAGAGTCATCGATATCTTTTAATTTTTCAAGTGATTCAATAAATTGATTTTCATTTAAGGGTTGCGTAATAAAAATCCTGTTTGAAATTTCCTTTAAATCACCCCCGAAATTCATATGAAATTTTTCTAAAATTTGTGGCCTAAAAGTCAAATCATTATCAATATAGTAAGCTTTCCTATTTGTTTTGTAGCAAAACATATATGCTAATTGATGCAGCAGTCTTGTTTTTCCACTTCCAGCTTCACCATATATCTCATAAATTGAATATGTTTTAAAACCACCATTTAACACTTCATCTAATTTCCTTGATCCTGT
The DNA here is from genome assembly GCA_000375685.1 of crenarchaeote SCGC AAA261-N23. Lineage (GTDB taxonomy): Archaea > Thermoproteota > Thermoprotei > Gearchaeales > Gearchaeaceae > AAA261-N23. The sequence continues at coordinate 5,223 of AQVQ01000048.1, read as the reverse complement.
AGAAAAGCTAATCATTTTATTACTTAGATTATGCAATGTTTTCAAATCAAAAATCTTCATTCAATTAGTTATAAATAAGAAGTATTATAAACTATTTCGTATAATGGAAGCAGTGATCCTTGCTGCTGGTTTAGGAAAAAGAATGAAGCCTTTGTCTTACGTTCTTCCAAAACCTTTATTTAGATTGGGAGATAAAACGATAATTGAGCATATAATAGATTGGCTTAAATCAAATGGCGTTGGAAAGATCCATATTGTTCTTTCTTACTCGGGTAGATTGGTTGAAAGCTATTTGAAAAACAAAAAAGAGGTTGATATCAACTTTATTTATTCAGAGCCAAAAGGAACTGCAGGCCAACTAATTGCTTTAAAAGAGCATACAAAATCTACATTCATCGTAAATTATTGTGATAGTCTGTTTAATTTTGATTTAAAAGGAATGATAGATTTTCATATAAAGAACAAATCGGTTTTAACGTTGGCATCGATTAAGCGCTCAATACCTGTAAACTATGGAGTATTAACATATACTAAAGATGGTATTCTGAAAAGATGGGATGAAAAACCTTCTATCGAGCTAAACGTTTTTACAGGTCTCTTTATAGCTGAACCTTTAATATTTGGATATTTAAACAGAGATGAAATTTTGCATCTAAATGATTTAGTAATTAAAATGATAAAGAATAAGGAAAGAATATTTGCTTATGAAATCCCAGGAGAATATTATGACGTAGGAACATTAAAGNNATACCCTTCATAGTAATTATCGTAGGCATAATTTTAATCTTCCTATCAATCTTTAGATCTTTAGAAAAGAAAAAAGATGAAGGGGAATTATGAAAAGAAGGTATAAATCAACCATCATACTTTCCCAATTTTACTATCGTAAATCTTTAATATTTTAATTACATTAAAATATTAAAGATTTACGATAGTAAAATTGGGAAAGTATGATGGTTGATTTATACCTTCTTTTCATAATACCCTTCATAGTAATTATCGTAGGCATAATTTTAATCTTCCTATCAATCTTTAGATCTTTAGAAAAGAAAAAAGATGAGGAGGAAGGTAAGAAAGAAGCAGGCGCTTTTATACTTATAGGTCCTATTCCCATAGTTATATCATCAAGTAAAAGATTAGGTTATATAATGGTAATAGCAGGAATAATATTAACTGTTCTAGCAATATTGCTTTTCTTATTATCTCAAGGGATCATAGTATGAGAAATTTATTTACAATCGGATTCTTGCTAATAATTATAGGTTTCGCAGCTTTGTTTATTGGCACTATTATCTATGCCTCTCAACAAAGTTCAAGTGTTTCTGGAGGTTTCGTTGTCACAATTTTTTTCATTCCTATAGTAGGTAGTTTCGGCAAATACGGTGATGTAATTACATTATTTTTAATAATATTGACAATTATTCTAATCGTTCTTACTTTTATTCCACTAATCTTACTTAGAAGGAAAGTAGAAGAAAAGCATTAGTGATTATTCTTCAACATCTGCTATTCCTCCTTCGAATATCTTAAAGACTGTTTCGCTCTCAGGATGAATTGGTGAATCAAATATCTTGATTATTCTCTGGTTTTCCTTTCCTTTCCTTAACATTAATCTATAAGTGCATCCATGTGCTATTATATGTCCTCCTACAGGTTTATTTGGATTACCAAAGAATATATCAGGGGAAGCTACTATTTGGTTGGTCACAACTACTGCTGCATTGTATAGATTTGCAATTCTATGAAGATCATGAATATGTTTATTTAACCTTTGCTGCCTAACCACTAAATTCTCCCTTCCTGGATACTCACTCCTGAAATGACTTACTATGCTATCGACTATAACCAATCTAGCCCCAAATTTAGGCATCTTTTCTAATAATTCTTCAACTATCAGCATTTGATGATCGCTATTGTATGCCCTAGTATAATAGATTCTTTTCAAAGTTTCATTTGGATCTAATTTAAGGTTATTGGCTATTTGTACAATCCTTTCAGGCCTAAAAGTTCCCTCAGTGTCAATATAAACAGCATTAGCTTCAAGTCCGCCTTTATCGCTTGGTAATTGAACATTTACAGCTAGTTGATGACATAACTGAGTTTTTCCTGTCCCAAACTCTCCTATTAGTTCAGTTATTGCCTGTGTTTCTATACCTCCTCCTAAAATATTATCAAGAGCTTTGCTTCCAGTTGTTATATAGCCTACGTTTTTCCTCCTTTTATAGTATTCATCAGCAGTTATGAATCCAATTCCGAGAAAGTTTCTAGCCTTTTCCGTTATTTCTAATGCTTTGTCGTAACTTAAACCAGTTGCATCGCTTATCTCCTTTGCTGAAGCAAATGCAAGAGCCTCAACTGTATGATAACCTGCTTCCTTTAACTTCGCTTCTGTAGCAGGTCCAACACCTTCAATATCCCTTAATGAAAATGATTTTTCCTTTTCCTTCACTCAAAATAAATTAATAAAAAAGGTATAAAAATCCTTACTAAATTTTATTAGGAATATTTTTATAAATCTCTCAGTAATTAATATTGATACTATGTCAGAAAAACAGCAAGTAATAACAACCTCGCCTTTGAAATTAATCTACAAGTGCGTAAATGATGTAATAACGGTTTATTTAAAAGATCACACGATTTTAAAAGGTCTGTTACTTATGGCTGATAATAATATGAATTTGATAATGGATGACGCTGAAGAAATAAACGACAACGGAGAAACAAAAATAAAGTATGGAAAAATTTTGGTAAGAGGGAATAATATACTTTACATCATAGTTTCGCCAACTATAACAATAAGTTAGTCTTCTTCAATACTACCTTCTATAAGGATATAATTAGATAAGATTTTGCTAATTTCCTCCTTTATTGTTTTCCCAAAATCACTGTAAATGCACCACATGTTAAATCCTCTAATTTTCTGTGCTCCTACTAGATATGTTATTTCTCTTCCAAATATTTGATTAGTTATAGGTTCTGCTTTTGTTAACTTGAAAATTTCATCAGGAGGTTCCTCGATTATTCCGCAAGGATAAGGAAAACTATCTGGTTTTGATATGTATGTATATACAACATCGTTATCAATAAATTCTATAGTGACTTTTCTATCGATCGTATTGATTTTATAATGCAAAACTTTTTGGTTTTTATAGTCTACAAGCCTTCTAAACTGCTCCCAGTCTTCTACGTAGACTCTTTTCATATTAAGATGTTAAAAGAATAACCTTTAAGTCTTTATTTCTTTTAAATCTTTCAAAAACTTAATAATCCTCTCTTTTTCATCTTCCTCCTTTTCCCTTATTAATTGTTGATATGTACTTAGTTTCTCTTTTATTTGCTTTGGATTTAAAAATACAATATTTTCAATTATGTAATGATCAAGCTCATCTATCTTCAAGACAACTATACCATGATTGTTTAGAAAATAAACAATTTCCTTTGGCACTTCTTTTAAAGTAACAATGAGTTTTACCTTACTTGAAGCAAGCAGTGTTAAAATTTTATTCGATATTTTATTTATGTTCTTTGTTACAACAACTTCACCAATAATCTTTTCATTTTCAATATTCTCCAAATTATCTATTATAATAAAAACATCCTGCTCCCTTTTCTTCAATTCCTTTATTTTATCTATAAGTTTTCTTATAATCAATTTCCCTTCAATTATTTCCTCTTCAAGCCTTTTATTCTCATTCAACAAGTCTTCGATTCTTCTTTTAAGCAAAGAGACCTCGACGTTTTTCTTAATATTCAAGTAATTTTCATCTTTTAGCTTTTCTACTTCTTGTTTTAGCTTAGCTATTATTGAATCTTTCTCCTGCAACTTCAATGACTGAAAATTGGTTATTCTTTCAAGTTCGTCAACCCTTCTCTTGAGTATTTCTAAGGATTTATCATTCAATTCCTGTTTCTGAATCTTAACAGAAGGAACTTTTAACTCTTCATAACTTTCATCTTTGATTGTTTCTTCAAATGCCTCTCTTAAAGTTCTTTTTTCTTTTATAATCTTTTCAAAAATTTTATTCATATCTTCCTTAGAAAGAAGAAAATCCTTTAATTCCGATTCAATTTTAACTAAAGTAGGATAAATTTTCTTGAATGTAAAGTATGCTGCTGCTAGAGCATCTCTCATATGAGAATTTATCTTTCTGTTACCTATTTCGAATAAGTTTGTGTAATTTTCAACTAACTTTTTCTTTTCTTCAACGCCTAAATCCTTATCCGGCAATATTAAAGCTGAGCCAAATTTTGTAGCTAACTTATTCACCATATTTGAAGCTCTGCATTTATCCGACGTAATTATTAGTGGCTTTCCCTTCTGAATTATATACTCGATTATTGAGTTTATTCCTGCATATTTTAGGCTTTCTAATGATACTAGGGAGCCATCCAATCCTAAAATTGCCAACCCTACTGATAATCCTGGGTCAACAGCAACTATCAAAGGTCTTGCAGTAATGTTCGAGATACTTGAAAATATGTTTGAAGTTTTAACAACAGGTATTATTCTTACTTTTATTCCATAACCTTTGTAAGGCTTTACGAATTTCTTTACCTCCTCTTTATTTGAATAAACTAAAAACACGCATCCTTCTTTACTTCTTTTACTAAAGAATAAGTCGTATTTTAATCCGTTTACATTAAGCAAATTTCGTATGTAATTTACGGTATATTGTATGTTTGCATAAACATTTCTTTTATATCTATCCATACTCATTCCTCCCGCAGAAGGTTCCATAGCTTTACTAACTATTATGAAAGTTTCATCTTCCTGAAGCTTTATTGGATAACCAACACCTAATGAGGCCAATTTGGCAACTAAAACAGCAGTCTCTAAAGGCTGTAGTTTAGAAGGAACTTGGAATCCATACTTCCTTGCAACTTCAACTAGAGTACTACTAGGTGATGCAGGGTTCCCAGTTATCTGAATAATTCTGGTCCTTGAAGGAAAATAAATAAATAATTTTCTTAATTCCCTCTCGTTTGAAGCTAATTCAAATATGTTATCTGTTGCTATCAATTCGACGTTGAACTTTTTAATCAGGAATATAATCTCTCTTAGATTGACGTTCGTTTTTTTAATTTTAACTTCATCATCCTTTATTAGAGCAATAGAGAAAGTTCTATAATTTCCACTGTAATTTGGTTCGATATCTAAACCTAGAATGGAGCCATCCAAGTTTATTATATCTAAATAAAAAATTATCTACTTAATATTGATTT
>AQVQ01000047.1 GCA_000375685.1 crenarchaeote SCGC AAA261-N23 | reverse complement strand
ATTTAATTTACTGGTAAAGTTTCGAGCTGTTATTCTATGTTATCCCAAAATCTTGAATTTTTTAAATCGAAGAGTAGGCTAGTAAAATTTATACCTTTTTCAGGTTCAAACTGTATTGAAAATTTATTCCTTTTCACTCCCTTATGACCTTCTAAGTTTAGCTTATCATACATCTTATCTAAATCCAATCTAACTTTATATGATGGATATAAGTAGAAAATTCCTTGCCCTTCTCTTGCACATCCTATCTCAAACCTTTCTGAATGTTCTATCAATTCTACATTAGGATATTTACCACATGCTTCACAACTCTCCGACCTTCTCAAATTCAATGTATCAAAAATAAGATTCTGCAAATCAATTAGAAGAATTTTCCCTGCAAGTAGCGGTTCTTTACCAGTTATTATCCTTATAGCTTCGCTAACTTGAATGCTTGCTACCATACTTAAAACTGGAGGATTTACTCCAACTACTGCACATTTTGGAAGCTCATCATCGGTTAATCCAGGATATATACATTCTAAGCATGCTGTTTTACCTGGCAAAACAGTGAAAGCGCTTCCTTGATTCTCTATGGCTGCACCATATATGTAAGGAATTCCCTTTTTTAAAGAAACTCTATTCAATAAGTATCTAGCCTTAATCGAGTCAGTGCAATCAATAACAAAGTCGCAATCATTAACTAAATCCTCAACATTATAATCAGTTACTGCTACAGGATATGGATCTATATTTACTTCAGGATTTATATCCTTAAGTCTTTCGTATGCAACTTCAACCTTTGTCTTCCCTACATCTTTAGGAGTATACAGATATTGTCTATGCAAATCGGTTAGCGAAACGATATCCCTATCTACTATCCTTAAATATCCTACTCCCATAGAGACGAGTTGTAAAGAAACGGGACATCCTAATCCCCCCATTCCTACCAGGCATATTTTTGATTTAAAAATTCTTTCTTGGCCTTCAAAGCCTATATTCTGCAGTATTATTTGTCTTGCATATCTTTCAATGTTTCTTTCAACCAAGTTAACCACCCGCTACAGTTGGAATGAAACTAACTTCATCTCCTTCATTAAGATTTGCATCCAATCTTCTCTCTATTTTTCCGTTAATATATATATTAATCAATCTTTTCAACTCTCCTTTTTCATCAAAAAGCTTATCCTTATCTACATAATCATTCTTTACTAATTGGTCAAGTAATTCTTTTAAGTTAGATGCTTCAATGGATAATTTTGAGATATTCTTATTTTTTCTAACCAAAGATGGTAGAAAAACTTCTACTTTTGCCATGTCAATATACTTTCAAGATACTTTACTTGAGGCTTAATTAAGATAGGTTCCTCAACTTTTCCTTTTAAAGTTTCTGGAGTTTTTAATCCACTTCCTGTAACGTAGCAAACAACCCTTTCATCCTCTTGAATTTTCCCTTCCTCTACAAGTTTCTTCAAAACTGCAATAGCTACTCCTCCTGCAGGCTCTGCATATATGCCTTCATTCTGTGCAAGCAGTTTGATTCCTTCAATTATTTCTTGATCACTAACATCTTCAGCTAATCCTCCTTGTTTTAACCTTCTGAGAACATAAACACCATCTCCGGGATTACCTATCGCAAGACTATGTGCAATAGTATTTGGATTTTCGATAACTTCTATGTAATCTCTCCCTTCTTTAAAAGCTTTAGAAATAGGATTACAGCCTAAAGCTTGTGCAACAACAGGTTTTTTGGGTAAATGATTTATAAGTCCAAGTTCAAGAAGCTGTTCAAAACCTCTGCATATTGCATTGAACATTGCACCGCTAGCTGTAGGTACTATGAATACATCAGGTGCTTCCCAGTTCAATTGTTCAGCAACTTCCAAAGCAAGAGTTTTTGAGCCTTCTACATAATAAGGCCTTAAATTTATATTTACCATACCTATGTTGAACAATTCTGCGGCTTGCGTAGCCAATCTGTTTGCATCATCATACGTCCCTTCAACAGCTACTATTTTAGCACCATAAGATTGAGCTTGTGAAATTTTTGAAACTTCAATTCCATTAGGAATTATTATATAACAAGGCAATCCCACCCTTGCTGCATATGCAGCTGTTGCGCTAGCTAAGTTTCCTGTAGACGCGCATCCAACCGATTTCATTCCAAAGCTTAATGCTGCGGTTACTCCAAGTGCAGCAGGTCTATCTTTAAAGGAATATGTTGGGTTTACACAATCATTCTTTATATAAAGTTCCTTCAATCCAAGCTTTTTAGCCAAAAGTTTTGCCCTAATCAAAGGAGTGAATCCTGCTTTAATTTCACTAACATACTCAGGAGCTTCGAATGGAAGAAATTCTTTGTATCTCCACAAGGTATTTTCTCTTGATTTAAGATCACTTTTTGAAAAACTTATTTTTTCAAAATCATAAATAATATCTAAAGCTCCAAAGCATTCATCACAGACATATAAAGGTGCAATTTCGAATTCTTTTCCACAATCTCTACATTTTAGGCCTACAACGTGCTCTTGAATAAATCTTGAAGTTTTCTTGCTTGTTAAGCTTGATCCCCCCATTGCTATTGAAAAGATGAAAAACTACTTAAATTCATTTGTAATTAAATATGAATTTTGTAATATTCCAAGAAAGGTTATCCTTCAAAAATATTTTCTTAAAATTAGTGTTTAGTAGTCTTAGATACCGACCCTCTCGTTGCTCTAGGAGTTAGAAGTTTTACTTCTAAAGTAGCTCATTATTTTACAGCATTTATTCTTGGCTTCATGTCTCACTTGCTGAACATTTACGTATATGAGCTTTCCTCATATTATCAGTTCCTAAATAAACTTTCATATAAAGACTGCCCAACCTTAAATCTTGATTCTATCGAGAATCCTTCATTGAAAAGCAACACTATTGCTACTTTCTAAGTCCCACAAAGCCCTCTATCTAGCTTAAGAAAACGTTTAAATTCCCTAAGTGAAACTCATAAAATAAATTTAAATCTATTCATTCTAACCCTTAATGGCAAGGCCTTCATTTGTGTAAATGAAAGAAAAAATTAAATTTGAGAACAGGTAAAAACATGGAAAATAAAATGTATTTGATAAGATTTTTAAAATTTAAAAATTATAAAAGCTAAATAAAATCTTAAATTTAATGCCATTTTATTATACTTTTAATTTCTTCCTTTGGTTTTTCTTTAAAAAGCCAAATGTCTTCTGGGTGATATATTCCTGTGATTAAATCATTCAAGTAATATTCTTTACCGTAATTTTTCAAAAACTCAGCAGCTTCAATATAATGTTTTTTACTCCCATCTTCAACTCCTGCTAAAGAAAGGTTTTTATCAACGATTTTAGCAATAAACTCACCACCCTCTATTTTTCCTGAACCTCTTGTTCCGAAGAATATGAAAATACCGTTGTTATTGAGATGGTTTATACATGATTCAAAAACATCTGTTGTTCCTGCTGCATCAATGGCCAAATCCATAGGATTATCTTTCAATGCTTTATTCCAATCATCTTTAGATGAATTGAAAAAGCTTATCCTATTTTTATCTAAAAATTTCATTATCCTTTCATCAAGAGGGTGCACGTTAACAATCGTTACATTAAAACCTAAGCTTTTGAATACTGATGAAATCAACAAACCCTCCGTACCCGTGCCAAATACCCATGCACCTTTGCATGAATATGTCGAATCTTCGCAATGCCAAACGACCCTGTTTTTAAGAAAATCAAATACTTCCTTAATTTTCATGACATTTTTAGTAGGCTCAACTAGAACAGCAATATCCTGAATTTCCTTACTCACTTTTATTAAGAATTCCTCCCTATCATAGAAATATTCACGCATAAACCCATCTTTTCCTCTTATTCCGGCTTCAACAAAATCACCATCTATGCAATAATCTTGCCTTCCGATTCTGCACATTATGCATTTTCCAGGTCTTCTAACCATAGGAACAACTAAATCTCCTTCCTTTAATTTTGAACCTTCTATACTTTGCTCAACTATACCTAATCCCTCATGTCCAAGAACTAAGTATTCTCCTTTCTCAGCTCTTACAAATTTTAAAACGTTATTAACAATTTCTCTATCAGTTCCGCATATTCCTGTAAATAGTGTTCTGACTTTTATCATATTTTCTTCTCTAATATCTAAATACTTCAATTCAATTCCTTCTTTACCAGGTTTAACCAATAAGGCTTTCATATTTCAATTGCTAATACTCTTACAGGAGAACCATCACCGTCTTTAATTTTCAGAGGTAAAGCTATAACTAAAACACTTTTCCCTACTATTGATTTCAAAAGTTTAGAGTTTAAGTTCTCGATAATTAAAACGTTATTTCCTAAAAGGATTTTATGTGTAGGAAAATTCTTCTCATAAGGTTCTTCAACCGTAGGTGAGTCAATTCCTACAACTTTTATTCCCTTATTAACAATTTCTTCTGCAGCTTCCCTTGTGATGTAAGAATAATTCTTGAAAATTTTTTCTACATTCCATTCAAGGTTGCTACCAGTATAGAATAATACTTTTTCATTTTTTGCCTTCTGAATTACTTCTTTAGTTATTCCTTTCTTTTCACTTGCATCTATTACTTGGTAAATCCCACATAATGCCAAAGGATCAATTTTTTCAACGCTAGCTCCTCCTTCAATGAAATGCGAAGGCGCATCAATATGTGTTGATGTATGCGTCCCCATATGGATTTCCTTAACGTTATAACCATTTTCTTTGATGCTTTTAACTTGAATTATTTTGGGAACAGGATCGCCTTCAAAATGCACCATTCCATTTTCAATTTCAAAGGTTAAATCGTAAACCTTCATTTGAAAGTTCCCTTAACAACCCAAAGAGGTTCTTCTTCATTGAAACTTTCCATTCCTTCAATTTTAAATTCTTCAAGGATCTTCTCGTTTATCTCTATACCTAATCCAGGATCGGAGGGAACTATGTAGTATCCATCCTCAATTCTGTATCCTTTTTTGATTAAATCATTCTTCCATCTTGGCCAAGAATCTTCAAAGCTTTCCTGGATTACAAAGTTATAAATGTTAGCATCTAATTGAAGCGTAGCTGCAGTTTGAACAGGACCAAAGGCATTGTGATATGCTACACCTACTCCAAAAGCATCTGCAATTACTGAACAGTGTTTTGCCTCAAAAATTCCACCTACGTTTGTCACATCTGGCTGGATTATATCAACTAGGTTTTCTTTCAAGTAAGGAATAAAAAGATTTTTATTAAGAACCCTTTCGCCTAATGCTATTCTTGTGTTAACATTTTTCCTGAACTTGATCAACCCTTCAAACAAATCAGGATGTACTGGCTCTTCCATAAATAGCGGATTATATTTTTCCAAAATTTTTCCTGCCTTTATTGCAGAAATTGCATCAAATCTGCCATGAAATTCGATTAGAAGTTCTAAAGAAGTATTTTCCTTTAAAGCCGAAACAATAGCTTCAGCTCTCTTTAAATGTTCATCGTCTATTGTATTAAATTGGTTTCCAAAAGGATCGAACTTTATAGCCTTGTATCCTTTCTTTTCCAAATCTTTAGCTTTTTTAACAAAGTCTTCAGGATAAACACAATCTGAATACCACCCATTAGAATATGCTTTAACTTTGTCTCTAAGTTTTCCTCCTAAAAACAAATAAACTGGAGCCCCTAGCATTTTTCCCAGAATATCCCAAGAAGCTATTTCAAATGCGCTAAGAGCAGATGTAGCTTCAACTGAAACAGTTAAATAGAAAGAATGCTTGTAAAATTCCTTCACATTTTTTTCTATTTCTGTTACTTCTTTATTCTTGAATATTCTAGCAACCTCTCTAAGCTGCTCATATACTGGAAGGGTCATCAAAGTTGTAGGCGCTTCTCCATAGCCTACATAACCATCTGAGGTAACCAATCTTAGAATCAAAATAGTTGAACTCCAAGGTGTAGCCGTTTCTTTTTCTCCCAATTCAAATATTTCAATTTCTTTTATTTTGCCCATAATTCTAAAACTAGCACCGGTTATATTACTTTACATAAATGAAGGCCTTACCCTTTAGGATGGGGATGAATATATTTAAATAATTATTTTATAAAAATGTTAAGAAAATCAGTGAAGCTATTCCTAAGCTCGATCAAAGCTTAATGGGACTGGGAAGGAGAATTAAGTTGTACTTTTTAATGAAGGTTTCTTAATAGAATCCAGATTTTAGGCTGTCCCTTTGTATGAATGTTCCTTTAAACCAGATAAAATGGGGAAGCTCTGATACTTCTAATGTAAGCAAATTAGATTTGTAGCTAAGAATCAATTCTGGAAACCAATGAACTTCTCTAGAAGTGTAACCTCTCCTTTCTAGGGTGGTGAGGAGGTCAGTTTATTAAGGTTAAACTTTAAGAATAAATCTAAATTATAAATGTTCGCCAAGTACTCCATAGGTCAGTTCAATATTTCTAAACATTCTGAAAAACAATAAGGTAGATATTGAATAGAGTGTGGCTGTGATAAAGAAAGGAACATCCAACATTCCAATGTCAAAGAAATATCCGCCTATAGATGGACCGATCGATCTTGGAATTGAGTCAAATGTTTGTATGATAGCTGAACCTTTTGCCCTTTCATCCTCAGGAATGAGACTCATTGTAAAAGCATTCATAATTGGGGAAGACATATTCATCAGCGCATTTCTTAATATGAAAAACGATCCTGCCACTATGTAGCTTGATATAAAAGGCATTATTATAAGAATTATTATCGAAGATGCCTGAGTAAAAGCAATTGTTCTTATTGAACCTATTTTTGAAGCTAAAGCAGGGGTTGTAAAAGAAGCAATTGAAGTTAGTATTTGAGATATTGCAAATATAGGTCCTAGTATATCTACGTTTATTCCAAACTTTAGATAAAACCAAAGAGGAAAAAGTTGGATTATAACGCCTGCCCCTAGACCTATCAGTCCTAGAATGGAAAGCTTCATTACAAATTTAAAAGATTTCTTTGGTAAAATCTCAAAATTTCTTTTGCCTTTGTATTTTTCAGAAACTTTTAACAGTAGTAAAATTGAAAATAAAATCAACAACCCAGAAACAATGAATATTAACCTGTAAGAATTGAATAAACTTAGTTTAAAGTAATTCATTAAAATAGGTGGCAAACCCCCCATCAACATCCCAAAAGACATGGATATTCCTGTTAAGAAACTATTTGTTGCAAAAGCTAGATTTCTATCTGAAATGCTTGTTTTTTCCGTAAACCATGCTAAAAAAGAAGATGATGTAGAAGCAAAGGATATTCCAGTAAGCACAGCCACTAAAATCATCCATGAGAAATCATAGGTTATTGCGTAGATTATAAAGCTTATCAAAAGCAAAAGTCTTCCAAACAAAACAAACTTTTTTCTTCCTAACATGTCGGACAACACGGCCAAGAATATCATTAACACGGAACCTATGAAAGTCCTTGTAGATAAGATAATCCCTATAAGGAAAGGAGAATAGCCCACGTTATTTAAATAAACTGTAAGATCGACAAACAGAAAACCTTGTGCTAGAGAAGAAACCATCGATGATAATATCAAAAATTTTGCTTCGTTTTGCAAATTTTTGAACTGAGAGAATTGATTTATGACTGGAATGTTTAATATTTTCATTAATATGGTAATTTTTCTCAAACACGGTATAAATTTTACTAGCCTACTCTTCGATTTAAAAAATTCAAGATTTTGGGATAACATAGAATAACAGCTCGAAACTTTACCAGTAAATTAAATTTATTCATTATCTAAAAAAGCTCAACGTAATTTAGATTTTTTAAGGATTTATACTAAATTCTCATTATCTTCATGATGGAAAGCTTGCTAAAAGAAATAGATAAATACTTAATGACGAATTTATATCCTTCCCACAGAATTTTCGTGAAGAAAGCTGAAGGAGTATATCTTTACGATATTGAAGGAAATAGATATTTAGATTTTATGACCGTAGTAACAACAGCAACTCTAGGTCATAATTTTAAAGGGCTTGGAGATGAAATAAAAAGGGTTGTTGATAACATCGTAGCTGGAAACGGATACAATTTTTATACAGAGGAACTTCTTAACGCAGCGAGGAACGTAATAAAGTTATTTGATGATAACATAATGTATAATAAAATACATTTCAAGTTGAGCGGATCAGAAGGAATTGAGCTAGCAATAAAACTTTCAAAGAGATTTAACAAGAAGAGCAACATAGCAATGTTTATGGGAGGTTACCATGGAAGAACTTACTTAACAGGTTTATATCATGGAATAAGGAGAAAAGAGTATGGTCCTCTACCACCAGGAGTTATTATTTTACCTTTTCCTTACAAATACAGAAGCAAATTTGAAGAGATAAAAGAAGAAGAATATGCTAAAATCATAGTTGAGGAAATCGAACAATACATTAAGAATAACAGCGATTTATCCTGTGTTATCTCTGAACCAATACAAGGTATTGGGGGCATTGTCATTCCTCCTTCAAATTTCTTCAGTCTATTGAATAAAGTTCTAAAAGAATATGGAGCTTTGCTTATCATGGACGAGATACAGACAGGTATGGGAAGAAC
>AQVQ01000046.1 GCA_000375685.1 crenarchaeote SCGC AAA261-N23 | reverse complement strand
TAACATTCATGAAATTTGGATCCCCTGCAACTCTTGCTTCTCCAATGTTTGAGCCGCATGTAGATGAACCACTTAAAGAAGCAAACAAAGTAAGATTCAGTGGGTGTGAAAAGAGGTTGGATAAATAATTTACTATGTTTGAAGGAGATCCAACTTCCTTGTCAAGCTCATTCGCAACTTGCTCTAATGTAGGAGCATCATCATCTGCATACTTATTTATATTCCAAATTGCTTTTTTACCATTGAAATACCAATGACCCAATCCTTTTTGTATAATTTTTCCATTTTCTAATTTAGTGACTTGGCCTGGAACTGAACCCCATCCCAAATACCATCCTCCGAATTTTTCATTTTTTGCTATCTTTATAATATTACCCCAAATAGGTTCACCTTCTTCAGTAGTACCTACTATTGTTTCAATTCCTGCAGGTATATTTATTGTAAATGTTTTAGTAAATTTTACAATTTTTATAGTAAATGTTCTACTAATAGATGAACTTCGTTGAAATATCCATCTTCTTAAAGTAAAACCGTTTTTAATACCTTTTAAAATATCCTTTATAGCACCGCCTAATATTTGACTTTTCGGTAAAAATTTAAATACGTTTGCTATACCTTTAACTATACTTAAAACTGAAACTATATTTCCAATCCATTGTCCCAATTTTTTACCTGCATTAAAGTATGCATCATCGCCTGTGAAGTTTATTAAGTTAAAAGCCGTGTTTTCTAGTAAACCGGCTATTTCACCTGCTAAATATTTAGCATAAGGTGAGCATAATATTTTATAAAATAAGGATTCATCAGAAGTTGTAAACTCTTCAGCACCCCCGCCCCCTCCTCCAGCTTGATATGATTGGTTGGATTGCAAGTTATACTGAGCTTGACTCGATGAAAAGTAAGAATAACTTGAAAGAGAATTTAAAGAGTTCGTATAAAAGCTATACAATGATTCATTTCCATTTTTCGGAGACTGATTCATAATTAAGGTAGAATTGCTTGAGAAAAGATTATTTAAAGTATAGTTTTCTACAGGGAACATCAGCTCTCTTTGAATTAGGCTATACATTACATAAATGCCTAATCTAGGTGTATTGTTAAAAAGATTGTTAAATGTTGCATTGATTTGATCAATAGGAAGATTAAGAAGGTAATGGAACAAATTTTCTTCGTAATTTATAGACATATTTATGGCCTTATTTACAAAAGACGCCACTGTTAAGTTTTCGCTTGTTAAGTTATTCCACAGATTTGGCGGTAGCATTGCCAATTGGGTAGGCACGTTTCCCAATACTACTTGATGAACTAAACCGAGCGATACAATTGCTGAATAATTTCCTTCATAGATTAGAAATAAATGAATTTGCTGATAAGGTTCTAAATAGAAAGAAACAATTGCTGAATTATTGCTTAACACGATTATTTTCATCGGAAGGTCGCTCGTAGCTCCCTTTAATATTATATACGGTGGAGCAGAAAATAGGTATATAAAGTACGCTCCAATGTCGCCCAGATTAGAAATCGTAAATGCTTGACGCGATGTTACACCCCCCATCTATTCTTAATGGATAAGGATGGACTGAAGAAAATGCAAAAGATAAATTAAACTGGTTAATTGGAGTTAAATTGAAATTAACTATTGCACCAGTTGTAGTATTTAAAATTTTTACTTGAGGTGCGTAGTTTTGAGACCATGCTAAAATTTCATTATAGCCACTAAAGGTTACCAAATTGTAGAATCCATTGCTATCTGTCTTTGTTTCATGCTCAACGCCGAATACGCCTACATCTCTAATTGTAGCACCTACAATTGCATTACCGTTATTATCAACAACTTTTCCTGCAATTACACTAGAGATAAGTTTTGGTTTAATGATATAAATTGAAGCTGGATAAGGATTTTTGTTCATGTATTTAACAGCATATAAATAGTTATTACCAAAATGCAAATCAAAGAAAAAGTTATCATGCGCAATAAAGTTGACTGGAAGAGTATCGTTTGAAAATAAAAAGCTACCTACATATTCAAATATAGTAGAGCCTGTTTTGTTATCATTGAGGATATAAGAATCACCAGATAAATACTCAACACCGCCAGAACTTACTGATATTGAATAGAACAATAAATTGTTTGGTTCTTGAATATAATATTCTTGAAATCCTTTATTAGAGTAAACGAATATGGAATTATGACCGTTGCCGATGTTACTAAGGATATATATGTCTCCTTGCTGACTTACGGTAAATCCTCCGGAACCAAACATTTCTACAGAATTAGGAATTGTTATATTGTATAAAATTTTATTAAGCTTAGCGTTTAAACCTAGTATTAAATCAGGCGCGAGTTGGAGTGTGTAGACAGTGCCATTACCATCAATAGCTAAACCGTCTAGCCATGCTTTTGGAAAATAATAAGCTACCCTTCCACCAGTGTAATTGTATGAAATTATTCCACGATAGTAGCCCCATCCATCAGTCCACCACATATTAAGAATAAAAGTATTATTATACACGACCAAATCCTCGAGAGGTCTAATAAGAAAAATGCTCGGAGAATTCGTTATGTTTAAATAAGTTCTGAATAAAAGGTTACCCGAATTATCTATCTTAGTAACTCTAAGGTTACCTAATAAATCTTTATCAACAACATAGATATATCCTTCGGAATCAACATACATAGGGAAGTCGTTATAAACTGCAAACAATGTTGGCTTTCCACCAAAAATTCTTATCAAATTAAAAGTAGAATTATAGACTTTTACTCTATCATTTCCATAATCAGTTATGTATATGTTACTATTATTATCTATATCAATTTGTTGGTGAGTAAGCTCATAAACACCATTATTTAGATAGTACGGATTATAAATTAAAAATTGATCAGGACCATTTCCTATTCCTCCCAAAACTTTTACCAATGTTCCAACAGTACCATTTCCATTATCTTTAAATATAAGAACTTTACCGTCCTGTGGTACATAAACATAATTTCCATCAAAGCCAATACCTGTGGGTATAGCAAATGGACCGCCAAAACTTGTTGAATTACCCCAAGCTTCTACCAAAGTTCCATTTAAAGTATACTTTTCAACTACACACCTTCCTGCAATCATGCCAGAGTCATTATTTTTAATTGCTTGAATTACAATACTTTCATTACATGGATTATTTGTTTGTCTTACTGCATAAACATAGTTTCCATAAACTGTTACGCCTAAATAATATCCACCTGAATCCGAACCAAATCTTTTAACAATTGTACCGTTTGTAGATAATTTTATAATGCCTACTCCGAAACAATTTTCAACTTCATAGATATATCCATATTTATCAGTAGCTAATATAACAGCTCCAACCCCGCAATTAATAACAAGACCTTTCAAAAACTTCCCATCTTCTGTATATACTTTTATATTAGGATATACCAAAGTTGTTCCGTTGTAATAACTATCAGTACCTTCATCGCTTCCACCTAAGTATATCAAATGATGGGTTGTATCGATTGCTATACTTGATGGCCTAAATCCCTGTGGCCATTGATAGAAAGATACATTGAATGAATAAAGAAAACTTCCGTTAGTAGAAAAAACTTGTATTCTTTGATTGAAAAAATCAGCTATAAAAACTTTGTTACCATCTATAGCAACACCTGTTACTCCTGCAAAGTATCCTGGGCTACTCGTATTCAATATTCTATATAAGCTAGCATTTTGGACTGAATTAGAAGCATAATTACTTAAACTGCTACCTTGATTATTTTCTAAATCATTATTTAGATTACTATAAGTAACATCACTAACATTATAACTAATACTTTTAGAATAGCTAGTACTAATTGCACCTACTACTGTAGAAGATATTACTAGAAATATTATTACCACACTAAAAATAGCTAAAATATTTTTATTCACGTTTTATTACCTCTTTTAGCAATCTCTCTTCTATGACGATTTTCATTCAAATCACCAAAAAACAAACAAAATAATGTTATTTAAGTGTTGGGTTTACCAAAATTTGGGAGACCCGGAATAAGAAAGCTTTTTGATATGAATTTAATAATGCGGTAATTAGTTTTAAAAATAACTTAGGATTAAATCATTCTTATTGTTTTCTTAATAAAAATATTTTAAAAACATCCATCGAATATTTAAGAATAAGGTTTACTATTATGGTCCCTCTCTTAAGTCTTTTAAGGAAATTTTCAGATTTTAATTTAAAAAATTTATACTGAGGTATTTGATGAGTGGCTATTTAAAGCTTTTTGCACCTATTGTAACATAAGGCTTTACCTTTCCTATCCTTATTCTTGCATCAACAACTTTAGCTCCTTTTCCTTTAGGCATTAAAAATACAGGATTTAAATCCATTTCAATAATTTCAGGAATATCTTCAACAAGCGTACCTACTCTAATTATCAAATCTTTAAAAGACTCAACATCATATATTTCTCCTTTTCTATAACCTGTAAGCAAAGGATACATCTTGAGATTTTTTATCATTTCATCAACATCTAAATCAGTTAAAGGGGTAAGTCTTACAGAAACATCTTTTATTAGCTCAGTAGCTATTCCACCTAGTCCGCATACAACTAATGGGCCAAATATAGGATCATTGGTAACACCTATTATCATTTCCATACCTCCATAAACCATTTCTTGAATGATAAAATATTCAGCATTTTTACCTTTTGCAATTAGTTCTTCCTTCATTTTAATGGCTTCATTGTATAAATCTTTAGCTTTCAAGTTTAGCTTAACAGCGCCAAGCTCAGTTTTATGAATAATATCTTTACCCGCAGCTTTTAAAGCAAAGTTTCCCTCCAGACTACTACATTTTTCCTTTATTTCTTCTGGACTTTTGCAAACAAATGTATTTGCAAATTGGATATTGTAATACCCTAGCAGCTTTATACAATCTTCAAAGCTTAACCATTCATAACCTTCTTTTAATCTTTTTGAAATCAATGAAATTGCTGATAATCTATCAACATCTTTAGGTCTTACATATTTTCCTAAAGGTTTTCTTTTCCATTCGCTATATTCAATTACTTTACTCAGGGCTTTAACTGCATCTTCTGGAAAAGGATAGGATGGTATCTTTAAATCTTTATAACTTAATATATGAGTTACTCCACGAAAAGCTAGAAAAACAGAAACCACAGGAATGTTTAAAGATTTTAGCTCATATACAGCTTTTGTTATATTGCTTGCTACTTCTTCAACTTCCAATTTTACAGGAGGAACATATATAACAATCAATGAATCAATTTCATTGCTTTTAAGGACTTCAGATATTGCATAATAGTAATGAATTGGAGAAGATTGTGCAGATAAATCTACAGGATTATTTACACTAGCTATAGGTAAGAGAAAAGATCTCAATTTTTCCTTAAGACTTGGAGTAAATTCTACAACTTCTAATCCTGCAGCTTCGCAAGCATCTGCTGCAAGAATCCCAGCGCCCCCTGCATTTGTTATTATCCCAACCCTTCTTCCTCTTGGTAAAGGTTGTGTAACCAATAGTTCAGCAATATCGAACATTTCACTCAAAGTATCCGTTCTTATTACACCACACTGTTTAAAAAGTGCATCCAAGCTAAGATTTGAGCCCATTACTATTGCGCCTGTATGTGATTGAGCAGCTCTAAGACCTGCTAGAGACCTCCCTCCCTTTACTACAATTATAGGCTTAAACTTTGAAATCCTTCTAGCAATTCTTGAGAATTTCCTAGGATTCCCAAAGGATTCTAGATAAAGTAATATTACCTTTGTTCTATCATCAAATTCCCAATATTGCAAAGCATCATTACCTGAAATATCCGCTTTATTTCCTACCGAAATAAAAGATGAAAGCCCTAAATCAAGCATGTTGGCATATTCAATAACGCTTATACCTAGAGCTCCCGATTGGGAGAAAAATCCTATATTTCCTTCTTTTGGCTTAAAACTTGAAAACTGGCCATTAAGATTGATTAAGGGATCTGTATTAACTATACCCATACAATTAGGTCCTATTAACCTCATACCGCTTTGTCTGCATATGTTAAGCAGTTCATCCTGCAATTTCTTTCCTTCCTCACCTATTTCAGCAAAACCTGATGATATAACAACCAAACCTTTAACGCCCTTTTCTGCACATTCCTTCGCTACATTTAGAACTTCCTTCGCTGGAACGACAATAAAGGCTATATCTATATTATCTTCAATTTCTTTTATCGAACGATAAGCTTTCACTGACATAACGTACTTTGCCTTATTGTTTACAGGATAACAAACACCTGTAAAACCGCCTTCGATTATATTCTTAAACAATCCATAACCAATCGAACCTTTATCTCTAGATGCTCCTATTACAGCTACAGATTTAGGTTCCAAGAAATACCTCAATGACTCCCTTGCAGCTATTGAATCTCTTTTATCAAAGGCTTCAACTGCTTCTGGAGTTAAAGATGTAGGATACGTTACTTTGATATAGCCTGGTTCAATTTCAAGCCTGTATGGGAAACCTAAAGATTTGAGAACGTTTATCATTTGCATATTATCAGGTAATACAAATGCTTCCATTATTTCCACTCCTGCTCTGTAAGCAGCTTCAGTTATCATTCCAACCAGTATCGTTCCTAAACCTTTCCCTTGATATTTATCATCAACAACCACCCCCATTTCAGCTTTATTTCCTTGTTTTTTGTACATAGCATGAGCTATAACTTTGTTATTGTGAATTGCAATAAGCGCAAGTCCATCATTTTCAGGAATTAAAACATTTGGATCAGGAATTGCAAAGCCCATGAACCTTTTATACCTTGTATCTAAAGGAAGATTTTCAAAGAATTCTATTACAGCTTTGATATCGGTTTTTGTAGCAGGCTTAACTCTAACTGTAGATCCATCTTTTAAAACAACATCCGCTATTTCAAAAGGAATAAACTCAATTTCGCTACCCACAAATATTAAACAGTTTTTGGCTTAAAAAATGAATTATTTATTCAAACCTGCCTTCAATGCTTCTTTCTTTATCTCTTCCTCATACACGTACTTCTTACCTCTAAATGCAGAGGCAATTGCTGCTGCAATACAAAGTATACCGCCTATGTAAAAGGTTATGCTTATTGCTGACATTACAGCCGGAGCTATTGCGTTTGCAAAAAAAGTAGGATATAATATTTTTTGTATGGCTTCGTTTCCAATATTTGCAAGTATTACTTGGCCTTGCTGCGTATTGGATATTTGACTCAATATAGATGCCATAGGATTATAGCCCAAAAAAACTGAAAACAAAGCTCCTTCAGGAGTAATTGTTTCAACATAAGGAATCAATTGCGAAGCACCGACACTATTGAAAGCATTGCTTATCGCTGCAGGTAAGCTAGATGAAAGAGAGAATATTAAAACAGTAAAGAAAATTCCAGTACTAATTGTTTGAGCTGCATTTTGCAAAGTAGCCCTCATTCCAGAAGCAACACCTCTATGTTCAGGTGGTACTGAGTTCATTATCGAGGAAGTATTAGGAGCTGCAAACATACCTCCTCCTACACCCATTATAAATATTATTATAGCAAAAGTAAAGTAATCGAAATTGTAATTTAAAGTGGCAAGAGCGAAAAAGGCCGCTGCTGTTATTATCATGCCAAGTGTGGATAGCAGTCTTGCTCCATATTTATCGGACAAATAGCCACTTATTGGACCAAATAATACGAAACCGACTGTCATAGGCAACAAATAAACTCCTGCCCAAAAAGGTGTAGATTCAAAACTGTATCCGTGCAAAGGCAACCATATACCTTGTAACAGGATAATTAGAATTATCATAACACCGCCTCTAGCTAATGAATTTAGAACATTTGCAATGTTCCCTGCGGTGAAAATTTTTATTTTAAACAGATCAAGCTTAAACATTGGATATTCGGCCCTCATTTCGATGATTGGGAATATCGCTAAAAGTGTTCCTCCGATTGCAAAGCTCAATATAACCCAAGGATTTGACCAACCCATATCTGAATTTCCGTAAGGACTAAGTCCATAAGTTATACCTAGCAATATAGCCGTTAATCCTATAGCAAAGGTAGCGTTTCCTGCCCAATCTATTTTTTGTTTTCTGTTTATTATCCCCTTTTCCTCCAACATTAAATAAGACCACAATGTACCAACGACCCCAAAAGGCACGCTTACAAGAAAAACATATCTCCAGTTTATCGGTGCAAGAATCCCTCCAAGCAATAATCCTACTAAAGAACCTGCTAAAAAGGAAATTTGATTTATTCCCATAGCCTTTCCTCTTTCATTTGGTGGAAAAGAATCGGTTATAATGGCAATACTGTTTGAAAATAAAAATGCACCTCCTATGCCTTGAATAACTCTAAATATTATTATCTCGAGAGCACCTAAATCTCCTTGGTTAGGAGTAATTGAAAGTAATATTGAGCCTGCTGTAAATATAGCAAAACCTAAATTGTACAACTTTACTCTACCAAATATATCTGAAATTCTTCCAAAAGTTACCAGCATTACTGATGTAACTATACTATATCCGAAAAGAACCCATAGTAAATAATCAAATGAAGTAAGAGGATTTATACCTATTCCGT
>AQVQ01000045.1 GCA_000375685.1 crenarchaeote SCGC AAA261-N23 | reverse complement strand
GTTTTTCTTTGTACCATTCAGCAGCCTTTTTACCGTTTGAAACAACAACAGCAATAGATGCTATCTTATTAATCATATGGTATAATTGTAAAATGAACATAAAAATCTAGCATTTATTTGTTTCCAAATCTAAAACATATTGAATAAGATATAGTCTCACTATTAATTGCAGTTAAAATCCACGCCCTAAAAGACTAGGCTCTCTGTTATATGAAATTATTTTATTTCATCAAAAGTCTTGCGGGCCTCAATTCTCTTTTAAAAGGATCCAAAATTAAGCCAAAAATTTCCAATGTCAATGTTCCAAGCAAATTTTCATCTTCGCTTTCGCCCAAAACAACAGGAGTATGTCTTTCACCATATGGAGGAATTTCTAAAACTGCCTCAGAAATTCCTCTTTCAATTGTAGTTCCATCAGCTAATATGAAATCAGATTTTGATATTTCCTTTAGGCCCAATTTTTGCCAAATTTCTTTTTTTAGAACAGTATAAAAAGCTCCTGAATCTACTAAGAACCTAACCTTCTCTTCTTTACCTTCATTTTTCGCAATACCCTCAATATATACGAGTCCCACGTGATAATTTCTAAGCAAGCGTTATATAAGCCTACATAACTTAAATGTACAAATCCTATTCGATCGCTATAAACTTAATCAATAATGAAAAGAACAATAATAAGATGCTACTTATCTCTTTTTTAAGTAGTTTAACTATAGTATAGTTGATCATAAAGAATCGTTAGACTGATTAAACAATATGTCAAGCCCTTTTGAAAAGATTAAGATTCCGTTGAGTGCTGAAGAAACAATTAAAAAGATACTGCAAGGTTTGCCGAGGATAGCAGCTAGCAATCCTAAGGAAAGATGTTTAAGAAGGATAAGATTTGTTGAAGAACAGGTTAGAAGATATGATGCGTTTTTAAAATCCTTTCCAAAAATAAATGAACTTCATCCCTTTTATAAAGAATTGCTTGAAATATTAATAGGCGATGTAAGTAAATTTAAAATTTGCTTAACTTCTATCAAAAAGGCTGTATTTTTGACAAGCAAACTATCTAAAAGTTATTCAAGATTAATATTAAGAGAGGAAGAAAAGGATTTAAACAAATATCTGAGTGAATATGTCGGAAGGATCTCATCAATTCTAAGAAGAAGAAAGAAATGCATAAGCTTCGCAATTGAAATTTCTAAACAATTGAAGAAGTTGCATGCCATAGATCCAAATTCACCAACTTTAATAATTGCAGGGCCGCCTAACGCAGGTAAAAGCACTTTGGTTAGAAAAATTTCTACAGGAAAGCCTGAGGTAGCTGTTTATCCATTTACGACAAAGGATGTTCACGTTGGTCATATAATCAAAGAATTTCAAAGAATACAAGTTATAGACACCCCTGGAATCTTAGACAGACCTATGAAGGAAAGGAACAAAATAGAACTCAAGGCCATAAATGCTATTAAGAATTTGAACGGAATAATAATTTTTCTCTTCGATGTTTCAAATTTATCCATGCTATCTTCTAAAGAACAAATCGATTTGTACAATGAAATCAAAGAACTAGGTAAATTGATTGTACCTGTTATTAATAAGATAGACGATGTAAACCGTGAATTATACAACTTGATTATAAATGAACTTAGAAAAGAGCATTACTTTGAAATAAGTGCAGAAAAAGGTTATGGAATTAATGAACTTCTAACTTATGTATTGAATATATTTTCTAAGCAAAAAGATTATTAAAGTAAATTTATAAAATATTAAATTTTGATTTTCATAAAATTTCAATTTCTAAGAAACTCAGATTAGTTGCGTATTCATAAAAAGCAAATCCTTAAGCATTAATGAATTTATTAAACAAAGGGAATAGTTAAAAAACAAGAAAGATTAATGGAAAAGAGATCATGGTTCAAATTATAGAGAAGAATTTACAGTGTAAATGTTTGCAAATATACAATTCTGATAGCCTTTTTGTTTTCTTAATCTTATTCTATCAATTTTATGCTTTAGTATTAAACTAAAAAATTCACGCAATCCCAATACGCTATTCATAAAAGATCTAATATTCACCTATATGTTTCGAAAACAACTTTATTTTTCTCGTTTAATATTTGAATAGCTTTGCTAAATCCTTCCCTAATTATTTTGCTTAGTTTGCCTAGATACATGTTTTCAACTTTATATCCTGCTTTTGTTCTCCAAATAGCTACTAGGTGCAGCTCTCCTCTTATTTCTATTATCCTGATTTTATCCAGTTCGTCATCGTTAACATCAATAGGTAAATATACATTCGAGTTTTCTTCTCCAAACAATTCACCTACTATTAGATATCCTTCCTTTTCTAGTTTTCCAAGTAATTCTTTCAATTCTTTTTCATCAATTCCGTATGTCTTAGCAATTTCATCAAAAGTAAAAACCTTCCTCTGCTTTGCCAATTCTTTCAAAACTTCCTTATATTTATTCATTGTTTAATTGACTTACTAAATATTACCTTTAAGGCTTTAAGTTTAATCTAAACAAACATTTTATGGCGAAATCTTTGTTTGAAACAAGAATTTATTTTGTTCTTTTTTCCTTTTAGAGTAGTAACTTAAAGTCAAACCAGCAGATAAATGAGATACAATAGAAAATGATCTATTGTGTTGACAATATTTTGAAAATTTGCTCTCAAAATGAACACATGACTTCTTTACTAAATATTTTAATTCCTTCCAAATCAGGCAATTCATTGAAAGCTAGCGTAAATCTTCTAACCCCTACTTTAATATACTCTTCAATTTTTTGAACACATTCTTTAGGAGTCCCTTTTATTGCTGATTTAACGAACAATTCTTCCTCCTTTGTTTTCCTTATTTTTAAATATCTCTTGAATTTTCTTTCAAATTCTCTCTTATTTTTCCCAATAACAACATCGAGTTCTGCAGAGATTTCTAAGTTCTTTATTCTTTTTTGGTATTTGTCTATAATTGCAAATAATTTTTCAGGAGTCAAATATGATAATTCCCATATGTTTGCATATTTCATTGCGATCTCTATCGTTTTTCTACTCATAGCTGAGATGCATATAGGTATTTTTGCTTTAGGCTTGAAATCTTCTATATCAATTTCATAATATTTTCCTTTGAAATTGGAGGATCCTTTATCCATCAGTTCTTTCATTATAATCAGCCCTTCTTCAAACCTTTCTATCCTATCCATCAGTCTCGCTATATTTACTCCAAACCTTGACCAATATGCTCTTGCCTCTTCTCTTATGAAACCAAATCTTGCATCGAGCCTATTATTGCTTATCGAAGCAATAGTTAATAAAGCCTTAATTACAGCGATTGGATGTCTATAACTTCCTTCAAGATATGTAACAGCAGGACCGATTCTAATTCTATTTGTTCTTGCTGCTACATAGGATAAAACTGAAAAGCAATCCAAAAGCCAAGGGAAGGGCCCATCACCGTAATATGCCGCATCATATCCCAATTCTTCAACTTCTTGAAAAATATCAAGTATATTTCTCTCGTATCCCCAAAGTTGTACTGCAAAGAAAACTTTGTTAGCCATAAACTAAAGAATTTAATTTTTCTCAATTGATTAATTTTAATTTACTATGAAGCGCTAACCGTTATCATCTTGGGATTGTCAAAAATCAATATGTCTAAAAGTTCAGATTATTTAAAGAATACATTTGATTAGGAATTGCTAAGGAGTAACCATTATACAAGAAAATTAAACGATAAAGGACACAATAAATAAAATCTAATTAATATCGTCGTTGATAAAAAAGACATGGTTCATAGGATAAAAATAGAAGGAGGAAAGCTTGTCGTTGAGTTCAAGGGAATAGAAGAAATTGCTACCTTAAAGAAGAAGTTTGAGTTTAATTTAAAGAACGTTGTTAGCGTTTCTACAGAACCTCATCACTGGATTGAAGGCCTGCGAATTGCTGGGGTAGGTTTGCCAGGTGTGATAAAGGAAGGAAGTTACATAGTTTCAGGAAAAAAGGTTTTCTTTGCTATGAAGCATCCAGAAAACTGTGTAACAATTGAGCTCAAAAATGAAGACTACGATGCAATTGTAATTGAAGTAGATGATAAACAAAAAGTTGCTCAAGAAATCAAAAAAACTATTGGCTAAGAAGTAGACTATTCTAATGAATAGTTAATCTAACATAATCTTTTCATTGTTAGATAGGAATGAATTATCGCATTTTTTAGCAACCATCTTGAATTTTTAACAAGCGATGTGCAAGTAATTTTATTCAATGAAAAAATTGTTATCCGAGATTAAAACCTTTAAGATGCCTTATGTTGCACTTATTTTCAGTTAGGATATTTATGTGCATTTTACAATTATACCATATGATTAATAAGATAGCATCTATTGCTGTTGTTGTTTCAAACGGTAAAAAGGCTGCTGAATGGTACAAAGAAAAACTAGGTTTCGAAATTGTTGAAAGCTTTGATCATTGGATAACAGTGGCTCCTAAAGGTTCTGAAACAGTTCTGCACTTATGTGAAGGCCCACCTTTAGAACCAGGAAATAGTGGAATATTATTAATATGCGATGATGTTTTAAAAACTGTGGAAGACCTTAGGAAAAAGGGTGTAAAGATAGTCGAAGAACCAAAAGATGAAGGTTGGGGCTTATATGCTATGTTTTCAGATCTCGATGGGAACGTATTTTGGTTGATGCAAGGCGATTGAGATTAAAAAATTTATTATTCCTAATTTTATTTCGTCCCATTAATTCGCATTATACAATGGTCTTGCAAAATTTATTCTAGAAATTAGATCATATAAAGCTTATAATTAGTGCAGAAACTATGAAAATTCCTCCAAGTATATCTTTTCTCCGAGGACTTTCTCTTCCGCTAATCTTAGCTATTAGCTGAGTAAATAAGGGAGAAAGAGAAGTAACAATTATTGTTATTCCTAATCCGGCCAGAGCTATTGACAAGATAAAAAGAGATGAACCAAGAGCAAGATCTGATATGGACGCTAAAGCTAAAATTATCTTACCTTTTATACTGCTGTTTATTTTTAAGCTTCTGTTTTTAAGTGTGGAAATTATCCCCAAAACTAAACATGCTGAAGATGTTCGAGTAAAAGCTATAGAAATAGGATTCATGTTATATACAGTTGCAAGCCTAATCATAGATTGCCCTAAAGTCCAAAAAGTTGCTGCAAGTAATGATAGAAAAATGCCTGCAAGTCTTTTTTCCGTTTTATCTCCTTTTGAAAAAAGAAATACCCCAAATATTATTAAAAATGAGCTGATAAAATAAAGGAATGTAATTTTCTCTCCTAATAAAAAAGCAGCAATTTGTGAAAAGAAAACGTAAGTGTAAGAAATAGGAGTAGCTATAGATGCTCCAATCTTCCTTATTGCGAATAAATAGAAAGTGTCTCCGATTGCCAATGTAAGAATGCCGCTTAACATTCCGTAAATAATTCCTTCGTTGAAACCAAAAATGATAAAAGGTATTGAAAGCGCTAGGGAAGCGAAAAGCATTCTGTAAAAATTTACAGTAAATGTGGAATTACTAAAAAGGTAGTCTTTGTAAACTATTGGAACTATTGACCAAATTAATGCAGGCAATACTGATATCAACGAATACTGTGCTTCCGACACTTTATTTATAATGGAAGAATTAAGACAATTTAAGATTATAAATCTTGTTCTGCATTGGATTTGAATATTCTAAATTTTGTTAGACAATCGTTAGAATAAAACTTTTAAGGGTTTATTATTAATTCGTATCACTTTACGGAACGCTTAAGTATCACATCTGATTCGTTATTCCAGAGATACCAAATGCAGTAACTATCCACCCTATGAAACCTACTAATGGTAGTATGCTAATCGGTATCCAAGAGAAAAGCGATAATATGGAACCAACTATAACAGAGTTGCTGTTGAAATTTTTACCCATCCTAAACAATCCAATGGTAAGAGGTACACCACCAATTAAATATAAAATGGTTAAATATCGCAAGTTTGTTAAAGTTATCAATAAATCAAGAGAAAAGTTTGGATTTATTATAGAGAGGACGCCAATTGATAAAGCAATGTTTGCTAAGGATATTATAATGAGTATTGTAATTCCTGTGACTCCAATAGAATAATCCTTGATGATCCTCGATATGCTTATGAAACCTTTTCTAAGTAGAAAAATTAACGCATATAGGATTACAGCACTATATACAAGCCCAGCTATATAGCCAGCAATCAAACCGTAGTAAACAATTAGTCTAATATCTACTCCTTGACCAGGCACGTATGAAGATATAACTAAAGAAAAAGCTAAAACGATAGAAACTATAACAAATAATAAAGTAGCTAATATAAGTACGAAGAATCCTTTTTTAATTTTAGATAGGCCTGAAAACATTATAGGTCCTTCTGTTGAGGAAGGAATTGTAAAGGATTGCTGTGCTGGAATTTTTTCAAGATTGTTTCCACAATTTCTGCAAAACCTTGCTGTTGTAGTATTTGCATATCCGCATAATTGGCAAACTTTTTGAGATTGTGGGGTAGACATTACTAATATTGAATGTTTTAAAATTTTTAAATCGTTATTTTTTAAATTACTTTTTCAAGATTTAATTCACTTAAACTCAGAACAAATTTAATTTGTTTATCTAATCGGATTTGATCCAATTCACAGTCACTAAGCGCTTAGCTTTAAAGTTTTTTACTAATATTTTTCATTTTTGTATATAGTAATTGTATCATGCTTGATTAATAAGATTTATTAACTCAAACAAGATCATTTAAGAGAAGAAGCTTTTAATAAGAAAGGAGAATTTCCTATTATTTTTATTTCTACGTCCAAGAATTTCTTAATTATTTCGCTATTAGTTATAGCATGCAAAGTTAGCTTTGAAGATGTATATTCTCCATGATATAAGGCAGCATATATCATTAGCATATCACCCATATGACTATCAAACGCCGCATTTGTTTTAAGTTCCTCTATTAATTTTCTTGCAGCCTCTTCGCCAACCTCCTCAGCTCTCTTACCCAACCTACCTAAAGAATCAGAACCAATTATTCCTTGGGAACCTATCGCTGCTAAGCATATACCAGTCCCTTTGCTAATTTCTCTTTCTCTAATATCAAAATCTATCTTAATTTTATCGGTTATTTCCCTTAGAAGATTTAATGCAGAATTTCTTTGCCTTTCAGCTATATGTGTGGGCAACGATGATACATGCGAAATGCCTATAATCTCTTCTAATTTACCGAATTCTTGGTAAGAAAAACTGAATGGGTTCCCTCTAACATCGTTAATCCTAATCTCTCCTCCTCCCTCAGGATAATGACCACGCTTTATTAGTTTCAAATTAAAGTTTATTCCTATTTTGTTCAAAACCTTTGTGAATACCAATCTAATGTAATCTATTGTTGGAGCATTAGGCACATCTGTACCTCCCTGTATAGTAACGTTTATTTTTCTGTTAATCATAAGAGGTAAAATCGTCTGTAGCACTAACGTAACACTTCCAGCTGTACCAATTTTAAAGATAAAATTTCCTTCTTCTACGATATCCTGCGGTTCAAAAACCAATTCTGTAGAACCAATTATGTCACCCTTAACTTTAGCATTTGTTAATGTTTTAGCAGCTAAGACTGCTGCAAGATGTTGATTTTGTAACCCAGGATTCTTTCTATTTACTCTAATGTTACGAATAATAAATGACTTTTTTGTAATTGAAGCTAAAGTAAGGGAAGTCCTAAGAATTTGTCCTCCGCCCTCACCTATTTTGCCGTCTATTTCTATCATATTAGATAATAGATTCAAAATTTTTTCTATAAAAGCTTGATTAGAGGTACACTAAATGTTAAAAACAAGATAATGATTACTGGTTAAATTTGATCTTGCAATATATTGTTATAGTAACAATATATTTAAATATCAAATTTATAATAATCGCAATTCCAAAATTTCTTGTAAATTACGGAAAAATGAAAAATTAAAGTTTTTTTATAGTTTTGTAAATAACTATTTATTATATATCTTTCTGGAATTGATAGATACAAAAATGAAAAATAATTTAAGCAGAGTTGACTATGCATTAAGCAGAAAGTTATGTCAAAAACATATAAAGGTTTAAATAAAGAGTATGAATAACCTCCGCATCAACAACAATACAAATATAAGCACCAGTAAAACCAAGAGACGAGAATAGAAAGATAAATAAAACAGCTTTGTATGAACATAATTAATTTCAGAGCTTGCTTTCTTTAGGTGCACTATTCAGGATTTCTTATATCTGATTGGTTCTTAGGAAATATAGAATCATTAGTTCATGATTTGCATTTTAGATAATATTCATTAATCACAATATGAGAAAAAATTGGTAATTTATATTCCATTATAATGAAATATAAAATATATGATTTCGTAAAAAAGAAATAGACTATTCATAGAAATCTAAGTATTATAGTATAGATAATTGCTTCGCCGATCATTTCATTAAAATATAATGAAGTTTATATTATTTATAAAGATTATATTATTATATGAGTAGCAGCAAAACAGTTGGTAGAAAATTAGTTATTATTTTTGCAATAGTAATTGCAATTTTATCAGTGTCTTTAATTGGAACAATAGCTTATTATTTAAATATAAACGGAAACCTATCAAGCGAACTTTCTTCATCAAGACAAGAAATTAGTGTTTTACAATCAAAAAACGCTGAATTGAACCAGGAGATTAACTCATTACAGTCAAATATAACGCTATTGAACCAACAGATTAATACTTTACAGTCAAAAATAAATCAACAGAACCAATTAATTAGTTCTCTACAATCGCAAAATGCAGAATTGCAACAGAAGATTAATTCA
>AQVQ01000044.1 GCA_000375685.1 crenarchaeote SCGC AAA261-N23 | reverse complement strand
AGAAAATTTTAAACGTTGGGAGGAAAACGATAAGAAATGGGAGAACGCTGATAAAACGTTTAAATGGCTCATCAATGCTCTTACAGATATTCGTGATGCGTTAGGAGGAGGTTTTGAATATTATTCAAGTAGAGTGGTCAAAATATTAATGAAGGAAAGAGGTATAGATTGCGATATTAAAGTAAATGTAACATTACCTATAGATGGTTATAAAGAGATAGATATATTTTGTTCGGATCCATTAATCGTTGGCGAAGTAACTGTAACATTACGTAGTATTGAAGAAGCTAAGAATCAACTGGAAAAGTTAAATATTGCTGCAAACGCTGCTGAGAAGTTTACGAATAAGAAAACATATTTAAAAGTTTTATCTGTTGAGTTTGCCAATGAAGAGGTTGCTAACTTCTTAAAGGAAAAATGCAAAGAAGAAGGAATTTATTTGATATTAGGAAGAGAACAATAGGTTTGGCAATAATGTTTGCTACAAATCTTCTCCTTACCCTAGAAAGTTGAGGGTTCCCTTTTAGAGTAGCTCATTGATTCCTAGCATCGATTTGTAGCTATATCTCTCATTTACTGGTCATTCGGGAGGATAAGAGCTTCCCCCATTTGATCTGGTTTCAACGAATAAAAACCTTCATTCAATAAAAATAATTGTGATACTGAATGCTCCTTCCCAAGTCCCATAAGGCCCTCAATTAAGCTCAGGAGGAGCTTCACTGAATTTCCTGGAAATTTTAAAATAAATATTTAAATATATTCATCTCTGCTCTAAAGGTCATACTTTCATTTGTGTAAGATATCTAATTTGGACATATATTTGTCTAACAGATTATAAAATAAAGAAAATAAAATTATTAAATTTAATTTATTGAAGATGTAATTGCACATATTTTTAGGCCTATTCCTTATTATGACTCTCACATTGCTAAGATTAAATCATTGATTATGGAATAATAATCGATTCATTTAAATGTTATATATGTTCTTATAAGTTTAAGACGTCCATCCATCATAAATTAATTTCATAATTTTTTGTGAACTACTCTCAACAATTTTTTTAATCGCTTTAATATGACCACCTACATTAACAACTCTCATTTGATAATACGTAGTATAATAGTAAAATGCATATTTTTTACCTCTGTCAAAAACGTTATGACATTTCTCTTTAAATTCATTGTTTATACTTGTTAAAGATAAATTATTATCAATTCTTTCATTTTTAATGATCTTCTCATATAAAGCAATCATTTTCTCAGTTGTATCCTTAGGATGATATTTGGTGTGGATCTTGATCTTCGCATTTGAACCAAATTTTTCTCTTAAGCTTTCATTCTTAGCTAAATATATTACTACATCGACAAATCCTTTAATTGAATTTGCTACAAAACCATCTTTGCCGTTATCTACCAATAAAGTCTGAGCGTTGGTTCTATAAGGTGTACCATTTATAACAACAGGTAATCCAGTAGCCATTGCTTCTGCAATAGCTATTCCAAATGTTTCACCTATTAATGAGTAGTATACGAATAAATCTAAAGCGTGCAAATATTCATATAACATTGTTCCATACATAGGTCCCGCATCAACCAAAATATCTTTATTTATTAGTTCCCAAACTCTTGATTTGAAATCATTAGTTAAACCTCCTATAGCTATAATTTTTATTTTCTTTAGTTTTTTATATATACTATACAAAATTTTAGCAAAAATAGGATTATTTGTTTTACCCCTGTCTGGCCTGGATAAAAAGCCTATTAACAACTCATTATGAGGAGCTAGTTCTTGTTTTATCTTTGTAACATTATTAGTTCTAGCGTCATCTATTAAATCTACATCTATATGGTAAGGAATTATTGAGAATTTTTTAAGTATCTCTACAGGAAGATTTTTCTTGATGAACAATTCGCGAATTAAAAAGCTTGAAGGGCTAACATGATGAATAAAGTATTTAGAAAGGTAATCCCAGCGTGTTAAATATAAATACTCAACCACAGGACTAATTTTTGATCTTAAGATCTTGTCCGTAAGTGTAAATGGTGTAACTGGTCTATTAATCTGAATTATATCTGGAGAATATTCCTTTATTTTGTTCACTAATTCTTCTGGATTACTTGCATATACAATTCCATTACTAAGAAATTTTAACACGTTAAAATCAGTTGTAAACAATGTGATTTCATTTACATTAGAAAGATATTTTTTGAAGATTTGAAATGTCTTTAAGGGTGTCCAAATAACACCGTTTGAAACTATGGCAATTTTCATAACTGCATGATAAAATTATGTTAAATTTTTATTAAGTTATTTGAAGAACCATAATATAATTCTTTATGTTTTCAATTACAAATCAAATAAAGGAAATACATTAATTTATTAACAACTATTTTTAAGGAAATTTCTCATAGGTATCTTCGTAAACTTTAAGCCATTCTTTAATTAATTTCTTTAAGGAGAACTTTTCTAAAGCGCATACTCTATTATTTAATCCTATTTTCACTCTAAGCGTTTCGTCAGATAAAAGTTTAGCTATTGCTTCTGCAAAATCGTACTCATCTCTTTCATTTATTAGAAAACCATTTTCTCCATTTTTCAAATATTCATCGATAACACCTACATTCGTAGTAACGATAGGTCTGCCTACGCTCATTGCCTCTCTGATAGCTGTCGGAATTGTTTCAGCATAAGAAGAATGAACATATATATCGCAACTTTTATACAAGTTTACTAATTCTTTTCTTGATACTCTTTCCTGAAAAATTACGTTATTCAGGTCTAGCTTCTTAGCAAGCATTTCTAGATATTTTCTCTGAGGACCTTCTCCACGAATTTTTAACACCACATTAAATCCTTCTTTTTGCAGAATCTTTAAAGAGCGAATTATTAAATCAATTCCTTTTCTTTTTATAAGCTGTCCAACTGTAAGTAATTCGTAATGATCCTTTTTTAAAGGTTCTGCGTAAGTAAATAAATCTGTATCTATATGAGGAGGAATTATTTTAACTATCTTGTTTTTAAAGTCAATAAAGCTAAAATTCTTCTTTAAAATATCAAATGTTTTATATGCATCAAATATTAGAGTATTAGCTTTCTCTAAGACTTTAATTTTATATTTTTTAGTTATTAATCCATAAATCTTAGAAAATTTTTTTACAGTTGAATTAATCATATTCTCTTCTATTTGTGTATATGAAAAGTCAAATTGTATTGGCCCTATAATAAATCTCTTTGCATACTTAGCTAAAGGGTTTATTTGTGAGCGTGTAGAAGATAAGAACATATGATGAAGAATATCTACATCATTAATGAATTTTGAACCAATTAAATATATTTTAAAATAAAACAGCAAGACATTAAACATGTCTCTTTTAGTATTTCCAGTTTCTATGATAACAGCATTATTAATTTTTGCCGTTGTTCTTCCAACAATTGCGATTATTTTATGAAATTCTGATACATAATTTATAATGTCGTAAGTCCAGGTTGCTTCACTACCGTAGTTGGGATCAATTAGAGTATTTGAAGGAGCTATTAAGATCCTGAGCATTCAATAAAAATTTCCTAGCATTTCTATTTTAGCTTTATTGTAGACTATCCTTTTATTATATAGCAAAGTTTAATTTACAAACTAGTGAAAGCTACTTTTTTATGGATTAACTGATTTAATATTTTTTATAATCTTTTAGGACATTCGGATATTCTTCCTAAGTTAGATAAAGGGCTTAATGATACTAAAAAAGAGTATTCAGTATTACAATTATTGAATGAAGGATTATTATTAGAATCCAGATTTTTGTTAGCAACTCATTTAATGAAGGATCCTTTTATTCAGGACAAGATAAAATGGGGGAAGCTCTGAGCTATAAAATTCCAGCAAATGAAAGATGTAGCTACGAATCAATGCTGGAAACTAATAAGCTTCTCTAGAAGTGTAACCCTCAACCTTCTAGGGCAGTGAGGATGTCAGCAATTCTTCTTAGGCCGGTTATTATCAAAATTTGTCTTTCTTTTAAACTATCTAGAATTTTAGGGAAAGCGTATCTTTTGAAAGGTAGAGCTAATTTCTTTCTAATCTTTCCACTAAACCACCACTCGTTATACCTTTCTATGAATTCCTTTTGCAATTGGTTAATTTTGATTTACCAATATTTAAATTATAAGTAAATTAAGATTTACTTATAAAATCGAAAAGTATCTTTAACGCCTGAGTTATAAGAATTAAATGGAGGTCCTCATTGAAAAACAAATATAAAAGTTTGTTGTGTACTTATTGCTCCTCCTTAAGTCCCTTTAAGCTTTGATAGAGCTTAAGGGAAGTGTCGCTGAATTTCTTAAGAGAAAATTAATTCTAAGATATTTAGATCCATTCATCACGCCCTTAAGTAGTAGGCTTTCACTTATGTAATTAGTTAAGATTCAAAATTTTTATTTTTAATTAGTTTTTAATACATGAAAGCTCTTTTTAAATATATTAAAGTCTGTTATAATACCTTCTTTTTCAGTTTTATACCAAATTTTTTTCCTTCTTAGTATTATCTGTGCTAAAGCATATATTGCAATGAAATTTTGTAAAAACCAGTAGAAGAAGCTGTAAAAAATCCAAAAGTTATCCTTTGTTTCTTTTAAGTTTGAGAACAAAGCAAGAAAAATTCCAAATACTAGTATTGCCAAAGTATAAACAAGGAAGAAAATTCTAAACATTAACGTTATTGTAAATTCGCCGTAAGAGAAGAAAATTGTTGAAAATCCTATTAGATAGCAAGTAAATGTTATAATCATTATGTAAGGTCCTGCCAAAGTCATTTCAGCATCTATTGCTTTTAAGCTAATCTTTCTAAGTATTCTATAATATTTTAATCCTACTTCCATCGTTCCTCTATACCATCTAACTCTTTGCTTAAAGAAAACTCCTACTTTAGATGGCGTCTCTTGCCAAGCAACAATATCTGAAGCATATTTAATTTTAAATCCTTTTTCCGTCAATCTAACAGCTAGCTCAGTATCTTCAGATAAATGGTTTTCATCCCATCCACCTACTTGCAATAAAGTATTTCTCTTTATAAAATAGCAAGTTCCGTTCAAAGGAACAAAAAGTCCCATTGTATCTTTTCCCTTCATGTAAATTTCATATTGGAATTTTATTTGATATGAAACATACTTAGTTAGGAAGTTTTGGTTTGGATTTATGTTGAAAATTTTTCCTTGAACTGCAACGATGTTTTCTTCTTTGAAGTATTTTGATGCCTTAAGTAAGGCATTTCTGCTAGGAATTGTATCTGCATCAAAAATAGCAACTATGTCTCCTTCAGCAAATTTTAAAGCATAATTCAAGGCTGCAGGCTTGCCATTCGATTCTTTTTTTCTTATGAATTTTATTTTTTCAGGATAATTTTTTGCATAGGCTTCACATATTTCAGGTGTTCTATCTTTCGATCCATCTTCAACTATTATTATCTCGGTTTTATCAGAAGGATAGTTTAATCTTAGAACCGCGTCTAGAGTCCTTCCTATAACTTTTTCCTCATTCTTTGCAGGAATTATTATAGAGACCTTTGGTAAATTATTACTATATTCGTATTCATTTTCTTCTTTGCTGATCAAGTATTTCCCCAAGCCTACTATAATTACAGGAAAATTATAAACAGCCCATACGATAGGAATGAATATTATTATGAAAAGCAATATTTCCATCAGCATTAAGTTTAATTTTAAAACAAACTTATTTATTCTTACCTTTAATTGAAAGTTTCATTGTTTACTAAGAAAAGAATTTAGAAAGCGGATAATCTTTTTAATCAATAAATTCAAAATTTATTCATTTGATAAAACTATTGGTCATCTTCTTAAAACCTTTGTTGCAAAGTAAGCTATGAAAGCGTTTATGGCAGATGCAAAAGCCAAGTAAGGAATTAATGCTATAGTTCCTGCTAAACCTAAAACAGGTAGAGCAATTACAACTAATCCTGTATTGATAATGATTCCTATAAAAGTGGATAAAAGTTTGCTAATTTTCGATATCTTATTCATTATGAATCCCTGAAGGGCTAATCCTAATGCAATAGGAATATGAAGAAGTCCTAGAGGAAAACCATGAACAATGGAGGTAGCTATGTGACCTAGAAAGAAAACTATCGTAGCTTCATATTCACCAAAGTTCAAAGCACAAAAGTATCCAGCTGTTGAATCTAAGGCTATTGTTGAAACAGGACTAGGAATTGTTATGAAAGAACCCACCACTGCTAAAGCTGTGAATATTCCAATTCTGCTAACGATTAAGCTTCTATTTCTGATTCTTTTGTTCATACATTTTGCAATGTTTTTTAATATATAAATTGGATGAATAATCTTATTTATATATGAATAATGATGAAAGAGGTTTAATTATTGTTTATACAGGTGACGGCAAAGGCAAAAGTACAGCTGCATTTGGTATGGCTTTAAGAGCTATTGGAAGGGGATGGAAAGTTGCAATTCTTCAATTCATAAAAGGCAACTGGCCTACGGGCGAAGAGAAAGCATTTAGCTTATTTCCTAATCAGGTATTATTCAAAAAACTTGGTATTGGCTTTGTTACTTGGCATCCCAAGAAACCATATGAAGAACATTTAAAAGTCGCAAAGAAAGCAATCGAGGAAGCTAAAAACGTAATTTGTTCGAATGAGTATGATTTGGTTATTTTGGATGAGATAAATAATGCTGTAAGATTCAATTTGCTTAAAGTTGAAGAAGTTTTGGAGTTAATAAATGCTAAGCCTAAAAGAGTCAATCTTGTTCTTACAGGTAGGGGTGCTCATGAGAAAATAATAGAGATTGCTGATCTTGTTACAGAAATGAAAAGCATAAAGCATCCTTTTGAAAGAGGAGAATGGGCAAGACCTGGAATTGACTATTAAAATTTTACAGATAAAAAGGTTGGAAGAAGCAATACATGGTTCATCAGAAGGAAGAGAGACATTAGATTTCAGTGTAAACTTAAATCCTTTAGCACCTCCTTCTGAGCTTATTGAAAGAATTAAAGAAAATGTTCATTATCTTAAAAACTATCCTAACATTGATAAGAAAGTATCGAAGAATTATCTATCCTGTTTCCATGATATTTCAAAAGATTGCTTTGTTATAGGCTCAGGTGCTACACAGCTAATTTATGATATTGCTCTTTGTTTAAAGAGTAGAAGGAGTAGATACTACGTAGTTTCTC
This sequence comes from crenarchaeote SCGC AAA261-N23, assembly GCA_000375685.1. Taxonomy (GTDB): domain Archaea; phylum Thermoproteota; class Thermoprotei; order Gearchaeales; family Gearchaeaceae; genus AAA261-N23. The sequence continues at coordinate 1,676 of AQVQ01000044.1, read as the reverse complement.
CTACATTTTGTGAATATGAAAGAGCTGCATTAAGAATCGGATGCAAAACTTTTTCAGTCTTGCCTGACGAAGGAATTGATCCTGTTTTCGAAGGATTGGAAAAATTTGTTAAAGAAGGAGATGTTGTTTTCTTATGCAATCCGAACAATCCTACTGGAAAAAGTTTTAAAGCTAAAGAAATATTGGAGCTTATTTTAGAATTACAAAGGAAGAAGTGCTTTGTTTGCGTTGATGAGAGCTTTGTTTGGTTTGTAGAGAACATTAAAGATGTTGAATTAATTGAAAATGTAGAAAATTATGATAACTTGGTAATTATAAGATCTCTTACAAAAATACTTTCGCTCCCAGGTCTAAGAATAGGATATGTTGCATCAAATAAAAAAGTAATTTCAAAGCTTGAACTTTACCAGCAACCATGGCCTATAAATTCCTTGGTAAATTTTGCACTTGAATTTCTTTTAGATAGAAAGGATTTCATAGCAAAATCCGCAGAATATGTAAAAAAAGAAAGGAATAGAATGTTTGCAGCCTTCGAAAAAATTAGTATCAAAGTTTATGATAGTGAAGTAAACTTTTATCTAATAAACAGCAGATCATTAGGTTTTAGTTCTAGGGAATTGAAGAATTTGCTGATGAAAAATAAAATAGCAGTAAGAGATTGTTCAAGCTTTAGAGGGCTTAATGATGAATGGATAAGGGTTGCTGTAAAAAAAGAAAATGAAAATAACATGCTTTTCGATGCAATAAAAAATCTCTTATATGAATGACCCAATAATTCCTTTATCAATTTTGGCTTTATCATTCATTTATGAAATTATTGGAGAACCTCCTAAATTCATACATCCAACTGTAATTATGGGCATGCTTGAAAGCAAAATCGAGAGTTTATTCAGAAAATTTAATTTTCTTTCGAGGAAAGCAGGCCTAGTAATTTGGGTTTCTGTTGTAGGAACAACAGCACTATTTTCTTCCTTTGCTGTATTTTATTTCAAATACGTATTACCTTTTTTCGTTTTCCTGATAGTTTTGGCTTTTTTATTAAAAACAAGTTATGCTTTGATTACCATGGATAGGCATGTTATACCAATTATAAGATCCTTAGAAAAAGGGGATTTAGAAAACGCTAGAAAATATACACAGAGAATTGTAAGAAGGGATACCTCAAATTTGAATGAACAATATATATGCTCTGCAGCTATTGAAAGCATAGCAGAGGGAATGGTAGATGGGTTTTGTTCAGCAATCTTCTTTTATTCAATCTTTGGAATCGTTGGAGCTCTTTCATACAGAGCTATAAATACTATGGATTCTATGATTGGCTATAATTTCGGTGAATACAGAAATTTCGGATATTTTTCAGCAAAGGCAGATACCTATACAAATTATATTATAGCAAGGATTGTAGCTTTCTTGACAGTTTTATCCTCTTTTTTCATTAAATTAGATTATAGAGAATCCTTTAAGAGAATTCTTAAGGAAGCGAAGAAAACTCAAAGTAAAAACGCTGGATATCCAATCTCAGCTTTCTCTGGAGCTTTAAGGGTGAGACTCGAGAAAGTCGGTTACTATTCAATAGGATTGAATGATTCTTTGCCTAGCATAGAACATGTCAAAAGAGCTCTTATACTCTCAAAAATCGTAGCTACTCTATTCGTTTTGATAGTCGCTATTCCTCT